>DATFYI010000026.1:0-13335 GCA_035315125.1 Anaerolineaceae bacterium
AACAAGATACCTGCCAGCCTGGCATTCTTCTCGACAAAATCATCGCTTGCCGCCAGTAAAATAAATATCTCCAGGCAGACCAAAATCAAAAAAGCTACGATTGGCAGCCATTGTGCGCCCATCGACCCGCTGCCTTTATGAAAAATGTACCCGTATAATAGCAGCAGGCTTCCCAATACCGCCCCAGAAAGGCTGATCAGAACGGCGCTTTGATAACGCCGCGGATCGTCTCGGAGTGCAGCCAACCGGGCAGTTGCACGGTTTTGGAAGTCAGGCCGGCTCAACAACCCATAAATCAGGCTTGCAGAAAGAACCGCCAGCCCCAGCAGCACGAACAGCAGCAAAAAATGAAAACCGCCGTAGCCAAAAAACGCCGCCCCTTTGACCCTGGCCCCACTGCCCAGGGCCAGCAGGCCCGCCGCGCCCACAGACTCACACACTAAAACCACCAAAAATAGTTTAAGACGGTCTAACATACCATTCCACAAATATTCTCAGGCTGTTTGTTTTCGATCATAGGCTGGAATGGCTTTATTGTACCAATTAAATCGGGTTTCAACCTCGACAGAAGCCGGCTGTTTGTCGAGGATGTTTGTATAGCTGCACTTATGATGGTTGACACTACCGAATCGGAAAAGACGGTATGATAATAGAATTGAGATGATTATAATCACAAATTATATCTAAGTACTCTATATTTAATAGGAGGATGGGTATGCCCTTAAAGGGACGGATCGTGGTCAGCGAGAAATACTGCAAGGGCTGTGAGTTATGTATCTCAGCCTGCCCACAAGGTGTGATGGCGATCGACATGGATCATCTTAATTCGAAGGGCTATCACCCAGCCGCACTGGTCTCCGATGGCTGTACCGGCTGTGCGATCTGTGCGATCGTCTGTCCAGAAGCAGCCATTACTGTCTTCCGTGAAACAATCCGGTCAAAAGTCGCAGCATAGGAGGATATGGATGGCGCGTGAATTATGGAAAGGGAATGAAGCCGTAGCAGAAGCCGCCATTCGGGCCGGCTTGCAAGCCTATTTTGGCTATCCGATCACCCCCCAGACCGAGCTGCTGGAATGGATGTCCCGGCGTATGCCTGAATTGGGCCGGGCTTTTGTCCAGGCAGAAAGCGAGCTGGCCGCTATCAACATGGTCTATGGAGCGGCCTGCACCGGAGCGCGGGTCATGTCCTCATCCTCAAGCCCGGGCGTCAGCCTGATGATGGAAGGGATTTCCTATATCGCTGGCACCGAGGTTCCCATGGTTTTGGTGGACGTGATGCGCGGCGGTCCTGGCCTGGGCAATATTTCCCCGGCACAGGGAGATTACAACCAGATTGTGCACGGCGGCGGTCACGGCGATTATAACCCAATCGTTCTGGCGCCCGCCAGCGTGCAAGAATCGGTCGACCTGACCATGCAGGCCTTTGACCTGGCCGAGAAATATCGCTCGGTCGCCATCGTCCTGTCGGATGGCTGTATTGGCCAGATGATGGAGCCGGCCGAGCTGCCACCCATGCAGCCGGTGCGCACCACCTTCCCGGCCTGGGCCACCAGCGGCACCAACGGTGAACGCCCGCGCAATATCCTGACTTCCATTTATATGGCGCCGCCTGAAGAAGAACAAGCCAATCTGCGCATGACCCGGCGCTGGCAGGAAGTCCGCTCCAAAGAAGTGCGCTACAAGGAATATTTTCTGGACGACGCCAAATTTGCGGTAGTTGGTTTTGGCTCGTGCGGTCGCGTGGCGCTTTCTGCCGTACGGGCGGCGCGGGCCGCCGGTATCCCGGTCGGCCTGGTGCGCCCCATCTCGTTGCACCCCTTCCCCGAGGATTTGTTCCACGACCTGAGCAAGAAGGTCGAGGCCATGCTGGTGGTCGAGATGAACGCCGGCCAAATGCTGGAAGACGTACGGCTGAATGTCGAGGGTCGCATCCCGGTTGAATTTTACGGGCGGATGGGCGGCATTATGCCGCTGCCCGATGAGATCCTGAGAGAGATCAATACCCTGGTAGCTGGTCCACTGACCACCACCGGTCACCCGCGCGATCGCTGGCTGCAGCGTCTCGCCAAGTATAACTAAGAGGAGCCTGGCAGAATGGATACAACCATCAGCGATTTAGAACAGCTTGTTTATACTCGTCCGCAATCCTTTACGGATGTTTCAACCCACTATTGTCCGGGCTGTACGCATGGCACGGCTCATCGCCTGATAGCAGAAGTGTTGGATGAAATGAACCTGCGTGAACGCACCATCGGGGTCGCATCGGTGGGCTGTTCCGTGTTTGCTTATAATTATTTCGATTTCGACTGGGTGCAGTCTCCACACGGCCGGGCACCGGCCATGGCAACCGGCATCAAACGCGTGCTGCCCGACCGCATCGTGCTGACCTATCAGGGCGATGGCGATCTGGCCTCAATCGGCATGGCAGAGATCGTGCATGCAGCCGCCCGCGGCGAAAATATCACCGTCATCTTTATCAATAACACCAACTACGGCATGACCGGCGGCCAGATGGCCCCCACCACCCTGCCGGGCCAGAAGACCACCTCCTCTCCCAACGGGCGTGACGTGGAAACGATGGGTTATCCCATCCGGGCCTCCGAGTTGCTGTGCACCCTGGACGGGGTAGGTTATCTTGTTCGCCGCAGCCTACACGATCCCAAGAACATTCGTATGGCTAAAAAAGCCATCCGCATGGCTTTCGAGACGCAGGTGCGCGGGCTGGGCTTCTCCATGGTCGAACTGCTCTCAACTTGCCCGACCAACTGGGGCATGACCCCCGAGCAAGCCACCCAATGGCTGGCGGATAAAATGATCCCCTATTATCCATTATCCGATTTCAAAGTACACCCGGGTCTGGCCCAGGTTCGCATCTGAGGAGCGCACAGACATGCAAACTGAAATTATTATCGCTGGATTTGGTGGGCAGGGCGTTTTGTTTGCAGGTCAATTGATGGCCTACGCCGCCTTAGGCGCCGGCAAAGAGGTCACCTGGATCCCATCTTACGGACCCGAGATGCGCGGCGGTACGGCCAACTGCACCGTCACCATTTCGGATGAAGAGATTGGCTCCCCGATGGTGCGCAACCCGCAGGCTGCCATGGTCTTGAACCTGCCCTCCTTTGATAAATATGAGCCGTTGGTAAAAGCAGATGGGGTACTGATCGTCAACAGCTCCATCATCAGCCGCCAATCAGAGCGCAACGACCTGAAGGTGGTGTACATCCCGGCCAACGAAATTGCCGAAACCATCGGCGATAAGCGCATGACCAACATGGTGCTGCTGGGCAGCTTGCTGGCCAATCTACCGGTTTTGAGCTTTGCAGAAGTTGAAAAAGCGCTGGCCGAGCACACACCCGAGCGCCACAAGCGCTTTCTGTCCATGAACGTCGAGGCGCTGAAGCAGGGCGCTGCCTTTCTGGCCCAACCCGTCAAGTAAAACAAATAGATTTTGCCGCCGGAGACGAATACTCCGGCGGCTTTTTTTATCATCCTTGCATTTTCACTTCATACTTATCTTGGCGATATACAATGGAATCGAAAATATCCCAATTTGCGATCTTTTCACGCACTAATGGACTTCAAATTTATAAACGGTTTTATCCAATGGTGTTTTCATCCTTCAATTACTAAAATACAGCGCTGGATCACTGCTATATTCTTCGGAGCCTTACTGGCGGGCGGCATTTTTCTGTGGGGCTATTTCTTGAATTGGGGAAATATCTCCTTCACTTATGAAGATTGGAATGTTATCACCGGGCCGCGTCTGGCCTTCCTGCGCGACGCCATGCAAAAGGGTGTGCTGCCTCTGCACATCTCTGACCCAATTACCCTGCAAGCGCCCACCGATCGCTTTCTGAGCGTTCCGACCACTTTCATGGGTCCCACCGTCATTCTGCTGCGCTTCCTGACCATCCAGCATTTTATTCTTGTTCAGACCATCTTGATGTTTTTGCTTGGCTTTACCGGTCTGCTGGTGTTGCGCAAGCAGTTAAATCTCTCCCCGTTTGCATTCACGATCTTATTCTTGTTATTTAACTTTAACGGGCATTTTCTCTCACACCTGAGTGTTGGCCATTTTGAATGGACCAATTGTTTCCTGTTATCCTGGTTTGCCGCCTTTGTGATCGAGCTGCTGCAAAAAAAACAGGTCGGCTGGGCCTGGGTCACTCAAATGACCCTGCTCATGTTTCTCATTTTCCTGCAAGGCGCTTACCATTTCTTCCTGTATTGTCTGGCTTTCCTGCTCATCCTGGCCATCTTCTCTCCGAAATATTTCCTGACCGTGCTCAAAACGATCCTGACCTGCGCCGCCATCAGCGCCGTTCGAATCGCCCCGGCCCTGTTGGAAACGGGTCAATTGAAGGTTTATTATTTAGGCGGCTACCCTATGGCGAGTGATTTATGGGATGCCCTGGTGGCGCCAACTTTTCCCGGTGTCTATTCCACCCTTAACGGCGTGAACACGAGCATGGGCTATTGGGAATATACCATTTATATCGGGCTGATTGGGGCGCTTTTCCTGATCTTCTTTGGCATCTACCGCACCTATCGCAGGCAGCGTAGCATATCCATCGGCCAGGACCTTCAGCAAACAATCACAGTAACACAGGGCTCGCTCTTTTGTCCCCTGCTGCTGCCTTGCCTGGTGTTTACGGTCTTCTCACTCTCAGCAGTTTTTGGAGAGCTGCGCACTCTACTGCAAATCCCACCCTTTACTGGTGAACGGGTCGCTTCGCGCCAGTTTATCATTACGGTTCTATTCCTGATCATACTGGCGGTTTATGAACTGCAAAAATGGCTGGATACAACCCACATCACCAACCTGGTGGCGATAAGTATCCTGCTCTTGCTGGGCATCGAGTTCAACGACCTTTACCAGAACTATCAGTTTTGGGAAGTCAGCTATGCCGTTACGAAGTTCAGCCCGCAAGCCCGTTTTAAACTGGGTCATTGGATCGTAGCCAACCACCCGGATGCCCCCTACGAGAGAAGGCTGATCCTTGGACTGATTGTAACCTGCCTGACAACAGCAGCCCTGGCCTGCCTGACCGTACTGGAAAAAAGACGGGGATTCAAAAATTCGCGCCGAAATAATAGTTTGCAGGATCTTTCAATTCCGTTATAAGCTGGTAAATTCACAAAGTCTAACAATTTCGCCCATGAGAAGTATAATGGGTTGATCATCCTTCGAATCTCAGACCCCTGCATTCATCTATGGACTTCTTATTCTTAAACAGTTTCATCGACTGGTTTTTCCATAATTCAACCAGCAGAAAACAGCGCTGGATCACCGTCCTTTTTTTTGCCTTCCTGCTGCTGGGCGGCATCTTTCTGTGGGGCTATTTTTTGAATTGGGGAAATGTCTCGTTTCATTATGGGGATTGGCATGACATCACCGGGCCGCGCCTGGCCTTTCTGCGCGACGCCATGACCAAGTGGGTGCTGCCACTGCACATCTCCGACCCGACCGCCCTGCAGGCGCCCACCGATCGCTTTCTGAGCGTGCCCAATACTTTCATGGGACCCACCGTCATTTTGCTGCACTACCTGAACATGCAGAATTTTATTATCGTGCAGACCCTCCTGATGTTCGTGCTCGGCTTTGCCGGTCTGCTGACGCTGCGCAAACAGTTAAATCTCTCCCCATTTGCATTTACCATCTTATTCCTTTTATTCAACTTCAACGGCCACGTTGTGGGACATCTCAGCGTGGGCGATTTTTCATGGAGCAATTATTTTCTGTTGGCCTGGTTCGCCGCCTTTGTGATCGAGTTGCTGCAAAAAAAATGGGTTGGCTGGGGCTGGGTCACCAAAATGTCCCTGCTCATGTTTCTCATCTTTTTGCAGGGCGCCTTCCATTTCTTCGAATACTGCTTTACATTCCTGGTAGTACTGGCTATCTTCTCTCCAAAATATTTCCTGACCGTGGGCAAAACGATCCTGGCCAGCGCCGCCATCAGCGCTGTTCGTATCGCCCCGGCCCTGCTCGAAACAGGCTCAATGAAGGTTTCTTATTTAGGCGGCTACCCCATGGCGCGTGACCTGTGGGATGCCCTGGTAGCGCCCACCTTCCCCGGTGCGGTCAGCACGCTCAACGGTGTCAACTGGCCCATGGGCTATTGGGAATACACGGTTTACATCGGGCTGATCGGGACGCTTTTCCTGATCTTCTTTGGCATCTACCGCACTTATCGCAGGGAGCGCAGCATAGCCAGCAGTCAAGAGCTCCGGCAAACCACGGCAGCAACTCAAAGCTCGCCATTCCGGGCCTTGCTGCTGCCCTGCCTGGTGTTTACGGTCTTCTCACTCACAGCAGTTTTTGGAGAGCTGCGCACTCTGCTGCAAATCCCACCTTTAACCGGTGAGCGTGTCGCCTCACGCCTGTTTATTTTTCCGGTGCTGTTCCTGATCGTCCTGGCAGTTTATGAGCTGCAAAAATGGCTGGATACCTCCCACATCACAAGCCTGGCGGCCTTAAGCATCCTGCTCTTGCTGGTCATCGAGCTCAACGATCTCTGGCAAAATTTTCAGTTTTGGGGCGTCAAATACGCCGCCACGACCTTCGCACTTCAATACCCCTTTAAACAGGGCCATTGGATCGTAGCCAACCACCCGGATTCGCCTTACACTATCCGGCTGACCCATGGGCTGGAAATCACCTGCCTGACGATCGTGGGCCTGGCAGTGCTGGTATTCCTGGAAAACCGCCGGGCAACCAGAGCATCTCCGGGCAATCCGGCCATAGAAAACTTGCAATCAAGTTAATAGTATGCTATGATTATTGAAATTTGAAAAAAGCCCCTTTGGCGCCTCAATATTATGCGGAAATCGCTCCTGGACGGAGTGGTTTTTGTTTTGTTTAACCTATAAGAAGTAGCGAGCGCTGCGGGGGATACCAAAACTTGTGAAAATAATTCACTATACTTGATAAGGATAATAATATGCCTACTTCATTCCTGACCCGGGAAGGTTATCGCAAGCTTCAAGATGAACTGGACCACCTTCGAACTGGAAAGCGCCAGGAAATCGCTAACCGCCTGCATGAAGCGATGGAGGGCGGTGAGCTGATTGAAAACGCTGAATACGAAGCAGCTAAAAATGAGCAGGCGTTTGTGGAAGGTCGTATTAAGGAGCTGGAAGTTCTGCTAGCGACGGCCCGTGTCATTGATGAAACGCCTCCGGCCGCGGAGCTTGTCCAGGTTGGCTCAAAAGTCACCATCCAGGAAGAAGGCTCCGACCCTGAAGTTTACAGCATCGTCGGCGCAGCCGAGGCTAACCCCGGCGAGGGGCGCATCTCAAATGAAAGCCCGCTTGGCAAAGCTTTGCTCAACCGTAAGCCTGAAGACCTGGTCACCGTGGATGCGCCGGGGGGTGTTTTTGTCGTGAAAATCCTGAAGGTCTCCTGACCCAGGGGCAGTACATCCCGCCCCGCCCGCATCGATTGGGGCGGGGTTTTTCATTAATAAGATAAAATTACTCGTCCGGAAATAACATTCCCACAAACCTCCAGCACGAACACACGAAAGAAGATTAATAAAGGAAAGAGCTCTCATGGAATATAACGATCTGGAAAAAATACGCCTGGCAAAAATACAACGCCTGTTGGATGAGGGCATCCCGCCCTATCCTACCCGGGCAAACCCCACCCACACCATCCAGGCGGCTCGCTCAGCTTTTGAGGCTTCAGAGGCAGCGCTCAAAGACCCGGCCTCCGCAGACGGCAGCCATTCCAGCCTGCAGGCCACCCTGGCCGGACGGTTGCGCGCCATGCGTCCGATGGGCAAGCTCACTTTTGCCCACATCGAAGATGGCAGCGGGCGCATCCAGCTCTTCCTGCGGGTCAACGAGCTGGGTGAGGAAAGTATGCGCCGTTTCAGCGAAGACTACGATCTGGGCGATTTTATCGAAGCCAGCGGTTCGCTTTTTCGCACCCGCACCGGCGAAGTGACGCTGCAGGTCAGCTCTTTCCGCATGCTGGCCAAGGCCATCACCCCCCTGCCGGCTGCCAAAGATGAAGTGGTGGATGGGCAGGTTGTCCGTCACGCCACCCTGGCCGACCCCGAAACCCGCTTCCGCCAGCGCTATGCCGACCTGGCCGTCAATCCGGACGTGCGCCAGGTCTTCCGCACGCGCGCCACAATAGTGCGCGCCCTGCGCCAGTTCTTCGACGAACGCGACTTCCTGGAGGTCGAAACTCCCATCCTGCAGCCCATTTACGGCGGCGCCGCCGCTCGGCCGTTTATCACCCACCACAACCAGCTCAAACAGGATCTCTACCTGCGGATTTCCTTCGAGCTTTACCTCAAACGGCTGCTGGTCGGTAATCTGGATCGGGTCTATGAGATCGGTCGTGATTTCAGAAACGAAGGCGTTTCATACAAACACAACCCGGAGTTCACCCAGCTCGAATATTATTGGGCCTACGCCGATTATCTGAAGGTGATGGATCTGACCGAACAGATGCTGGCCTTTGTATCTCAGCAGGTGCTCGGCAGCCTGACCTTTACATTCAACGGCAATACCATCGATCTGACGCCACCCTGGCGGCGCGTCGATCTGCGCCAGGGGCTGATCGACGCCACCGGCATTGATATTAACCAGTGCCCCAGCACTGAGAGCCTTTCAGCCGCCATGCTGCAGCGCGGCCTCAAGTTCAAACCCGGCACGGCGCGCGGCAAACTGATCGACGGCTTGCTGGGCGATTTCCTGGAACCGGCCTTCATCCAGCCCACTTTTCTGTACGATTACCCGCGCGATATCTCGCCGCTGGCCAAAAGCAAGCCCGGCGACCCGCAAACCGTCGAGCGCTTTGAGGGTTTTATCGGCGGGATGGAGCTGTGCAATGCCTTTACCGAGCTGAATGACCCGCTCGACCAGGAAGCCCGCTTTTTGGAAATGGGCCGGGCTTACGCGGCCGAGGATGAAGAGCGCCACCCAATGGACGAAGATTATCTGCGCGCCATGTCGTACGGTATGCCCCCCACCGGCGGCTTTGGCATGGGCATCGACCGGCTGGTCATGTTGCTGACCGACCGGCATACCATCCGCGAGGTCATCCTCTTCCCTCACCTGCGTGAACGGGAAGACGAGCCAACTGAATAAAAAAGGATCCAAGAGACGGGCGCCATCCAATTTAGGAATTGCAAGTATCGTTCTAGGATTTTATGAATCAGACATAGGAGTAAGAAAATGGCAAACGAATTGTCGGTTGAGCAACTGCGCAGGATATGCGATCCTCAAACTCTGAACTGCAGCAGCAGCGAAGAACTAAAGCCCATCAAAGCGATCATCGGCCAGGATCGAGCCGCCCGGTCGCTGCAATTTGGATTGGGCATCCAGGCCATGGGTTTCAATGTCTGCGTGGTGGGCCAGCCGGGCACCGGCCGGACAAAAATGGTCGAGAGCTTCCTGGAGCAGGTCGCCAGGGATCAACCCGCGCCATCCGATTGGTGCTATGTCTACAACTGGGGCGATGCCTCCCAACCCGAGGCCATCCGCTTGCCGGCCGGGCAGGCCAGGCAATTCCAGACGGATATGAAGAAGCTGATAGAAGGCGCACAACAGGAGTTGCACAAGGCCTTTGACAGCGAGGATTATGCCGCCAAGCGAAAAGAAACGTCCAGCAGCTTTGAGAAGCAGGCGGAGGACGTGATTAATCGGGTCAACGAAAAGGCTCAACAAGAGGGTTTCGTCATCCAGCAATCACCGACGGGCATTGTGACCATTCCCCTTAGACGGGGACGTCCAATGTCTCAAGAAGAATTTATCGCTTTATCCCAGGCGGACAAAAATGCCATTTCTCAGCGGCAGCAGGAGTTGCAGGATGAAATCGAAACAGCGGTACGGCAAGCAAGGAGTGTGAATAAGAGTGCCACTGAAGAACTGGATCGGATGGACCAGCAAGTCGCCCTGTATGCCCTCAGCCACCTGCTCGATGATCTGAAAGGAAAATATAAGGACCTGCCAGAGGTACTTTCATATCTCGACGCGGTGCGAGATGACATATTGGAAAACCTGGACAATTTCAGGGATGATCAGCCAGAGCAGCAACCGACTTTGCCGTTCCTTGTCCAGGATAAGAAAGCCCAATTTCTCAAACGATATTCTGTCAACGTATTAGTGGATAATGGAGCACTCAAGGGCGCACCGGTGGTGATCGAGTCCAACCCCACCTACAATAACCTCTTCGGGCGGATCGAGAATGAAGCCCAGTTCGGCACACTGACTACCGATTTCACTTTGATTCGGCAAGGCACACTTCATCGCGCCAACGGCGGCTACCTGGTCTTGCCTGTCTATGAGCTGCTCAGCAACCCCTTCTCCTGGGATGGGCTGAAGCGCGCTTTGAGGAATCAACAAATCGACATCGAAGATCCCTACGAGCGCATGGGCTATATGACCACCCGTACACTGCAGCCTGAACCTGTCCCGCTGAGTATTAAGGTCGTCCTGGTCGGGACGCCCGACCTCTATAATCTTCTGCGTTCTAACGATCAGGATTTCGCTGAACTATTCAAGGTCAAGGCCGATTTCGACAGCCAGATGGATCGGACGGATGCAGACGTTCAGGATTACATCGCCCTGGTGGGCGAAGTCTGTTCGGAAGACAAGCTCAAACATCTGGATAATTCGGCACTGGCCAAAATCGTGGAGCAAGGCTCGCGACTGGCCGAAGACCAGACCAAGCTTTCGACTCGCTTTGGTGAGCTGGCCGATATTATCCGCGAAGCCAGTTATTATGCGACCCTGGCGCAATCCCCGAACGTAACCGCCGAACACGTCGTGAAAGCAATTGAAGAGAAGTTTTACCGTTCGGATATGATCCAGGTGAAGCTGAATGACATGATCGCAAGGGGCGAGTTGATGATTGACGTTCAGGGCGAACGTGTGGGTCAGATCAACGGCCTGTCGGTGCTCGAGTTGGGAGACATCGAATTCGGCATGCCCAGCCGGATCACGGTCAGTGTTGGCGTAGGCCGGGAAGGCTTGATCGATATTGAGCGGGAAGCCAAGCTCGGCGGCCCCACCCATACCAAAGGGGTTATGATCCTGGCCGGCTACCTGATGGAGAAATACGCCCAGGATAAACCCGTCAGTCTGTCTGCTCGCCTGGTCTTTGAGCAAAGCTACTCGGGTATCGATGGCGACAGCGCTTCCAGCACGGAACTTTACGCCATCCTGTCCGAGCTTTCGGGTGTGCCAATTCAACAGTACATTGCCGTCACCGGTTCCGTCAACCAGAAAGGTGAAGTGCAGGCGATTGGCGGGGTTAACGAGAAGATCGAAGGCTATTTCGAGGTCTGTAAAAGAAAAGGATTGAACGGGAAACAGGGTGTGATGATCCCGGCCAGCAATGCACAGGATCTCATGCTCAAAGAAGAGGTGGTGCAAGCCGTGCGAGACGGCCAGTTCCACGTCTGGACGGTAAATTCCATCGATGAAGGCATCGAGCTGCTGACTGGCGTAAAGGCTGGCCAAAAGAAAGAGGACGGGACTTTCGAAGAAGGCAGCATCAACGAAAAAGTGAATAAACGTTTAAAAGATTTGTCGGAGATTTTAGTCAAATTTGGTAAGGATGAAGAAGAAAAATAAACCCGGCAAACGAAACAGTTCGGTAGGGTGGGTTCGCTTAAGTGCCACGCAGTGGTATTGAACCCACCAGCTTCGCTGGCATAAAATCCAACTGCGGATACAATAACGTCATACCAGAATATCACCGGCCTCTGATCGAAGGTGAAATGAAGAAGACCTCAGATTGAAAAAGATTTATCGAGTGTACAAAGTGAATAAGAGCGGTGGGTTCAAAAACGAACCCACCCTACCCAACTTTACAGTTGTTTTTTCGCCAGGATGAATTTTTCTCTTTCAAAATATGCTTTTATAAACATAACTGCTATAATTCTTCTTGAAATCAAGAACGAAACCAAGCCTTTTCTTAAAATTACTCCCATTTATTAACTATAAAAAATAAAAATATTTAACCTATATCGTTTCATTAAGGAAGTTCAAATGAGCGAAAATGATTCAAATATTTCTAACGAAGTAAAAGAAATACTAAGGTTGTCATTCAATGCTGGTGAAAATTATAAAAGAAGCCACGATTTTAAATACTTGAATGAAGAGATAAATTACCTGAGGCAAATTATTCGTGATTATTATTGTGAAACTCCAGATGAGAGTCACTCAACATTATTAATGGCAACAGGAGAATTATTACTTGAAGAATATAACAATAGCAGAAGTAATAATAATATCACTGAAGCAAAGAATTATTTTGAGAGAGCCGCCAAAGAAACTAAGGATTTGAAGCAATTATCAGCAATTCGAAGCAGATTAGCCACTACTCTGACATTGTTGGCTTCTTTTGACAATGATGATAATTTATTAGACGAATCTATTCAATTACATCTCCAAGCCATAAGCCAAAAAGAACAAGATCCTATTGAACTGATCAGCGAATCAAGTGCCTACACATTAGCAATTGTTAATAAGTTTAAAATTGGTCATGAAAACAAATACATTAAAGAAGCCTTGAAAGTAATTGGTGATATTCTTGTTTTAATAAAGAAGGTGCCACCATCTCAAATAAACGATATTTTTAATAGAATAACTATTCTTCCCTCAGTTTTAGATGAATTTTATAAGCAAACTTCTAACCCAGAATTTTTGAATGCTGCGATAGATTTTAGAAATATTATTCTATCCAGCAAGGAACTTCATCCCCTCTCACGCCTACAACAATTAGACTTGCAAGCGAATGCTTTGTTCGAAAGATATAATTTTAATAATGATATTAACGATTTAGAAACTGCCCTAAAATTACTGGAAGAGCTTTTAATTCTTGGGGAAAATGATCCAGCCTTACAAGAATCTAGTTTGCGTAAGATATCCCATGGTTTAGTGTTGCGATATGGCAAATTTGGCGGATTGGATGATCTACAGAAAGCAATTGAATATCAACGCAAATATGCAGAATTAACATCTAAGGGTAATACGCATGATTTTTTATCCGTAATGGCGGATTTTGCGACAATGTTTGGTCTACTTTCCAGCGAAACGGATAATCCCATTCAAATAGAAGCTGCAATAAAAATGCAGGAAGATTTAATCCATGACCCGAAATTACCTTCAGAAATTCTCCCCATGTGTTTACATAATCTTGCAAATGTATATGGAATAAAATTTTTGGCAACTAAAAATCGCAATGATTTAGAATCGAGTATTAATTATCGAAGACAATCGATGAGCAATAATGCAATAAATGATAATAAGTATAATGAAAGTTTAATAAGTCTTGCATCCTCATTGTTTGATCTATACCTTATTGATA
>DATFYI010000027.1:0-5895 GCA_035315125.1 Anaerolineaceae bacterium
CCCCCGCTCCAACCCAGGACACTGCCTTTTTATACACCCAGGCAGCCAGTACGGTGATAGCTCAATTAACGGCAGCGGTCACGCCAACCTTGCCACCCACGGCTACCACTGCCCCTACCGATACACCGATCCCGACAAACACGCGTGTACCTACTGATACTCCTGATGTAGCGTTGACCAGCGCAGCTCTGGTAAGCCCAACACCTACACAACCGCAAGGCTATTACGCCAAATATCTCTATACGGTTCCTGCAGACAATTCTGAGCACACACCTAACAAACCGTTTAATCTGGCCTGGGGTCTCCAAAACGTAGGCACAATTCCCTGGTCACCTGGATTCAAGCTGGTTTGGGTAGGAGGCGAACAATTACCTGGCCCAACTGCGATTGTGATTAATCGTGTGGTTGCGCCCGGCGATAAATATGACTTTGAGACAGGAATATTCGGATCCGAAAAAATGGGGGTCCATATCTCCTATTGGCAACTTGAAACAGATCGGGGGGTTGCAATCCCCGGCGGCTCTGTATATTTCACATATAAAGCTGTCTAACGATCGCTCAAGAAGAGATTTATCCTGTTTATTCTGCAATTAAGACGACTCGGGCGGGGGCTCCATCAGACCCGCCCAGTTTTAATGGCATACAGATTAAGTCATAATCACCTGCCGGCACACCCGAAAGGTTCACACCTTCCAAGATAACGACATTTGACTTGAGCAAAATTTCATGGGTAGGCCGGCTGTGCTTATAGGGAGATATGGATAAATAATCAATACCCACCAATTGAATGCCACGATCGACTAAAAACTGTGCACCATCTTCGTTAATGCCTACAAAGTCGGTTTGAAATTCGGTCAGTCCCTTCTCCCAATAATGCGAATTTCTGGTTTTAAACAATACTCGCTCAACATGGGTTTGCATGCCCGCCGTTTTTAATACCCCGGAATTAATAACATTACAACTATCTGGCAGTTCGATAACCTGAACCGCGCCGATCAATACATCAAGTGGCAGCGTTTCGACACTTTTTCCATTTGGCAAGAAATGATAAGGGGAATCTAAATGCGTTCCTGTATGTACAGACATCTCGATATGGGATACATTCGCATTGGCCCCATCTTCGATTTTATTGATTCGTTCCAGCTTTACGCTCGGATCACCCGGCCAGACGGTCATACCCGGTGTAATCGTCAGAGATATATCATATATTTTTTTCATAATCAACCTCCAATTTATATACCCCCATTTTACCATTCACTGTTTTGAAATATCACCTGCAATAGCGAAGCACGCTCTGCGGGGGTCATCGGTCGTGGTTTAGCATAATCTTCCAACATGGCAGTGAGTAATTCCGTGCTGACATAGTGTCCATCATAAAAAATATGCCTGTCCAGAAATTCTTCATCATTCCCAGGCATCATCTGATCGAAAAATAAATTGCCAAGTCCATAGTGGATAAAATTACCGTTTAAAAAAGTCATGGTCTGGGGAAAATGGGCCTGGCTGCCGCTGACAATTACGGCCCCGGACCGGGCAATTCTTTGGAAATCTATACGCTGAGCGGATTGGGGTTTATAGTCGCTGACTTCAAAATGTTGAAAGGTGACAATTGGAAGGTAACCCTCAGATTTCACCTGAGCGATCGCCGTTTCCATCCAATCTAAATCACCGCAAGGTGCAGCTCCGGGCTGGGTGTCGGTGGCCCAATCGGGGGGTGGGCCATACATATTGCAGCCGATAAAAGCCAGCTTGTTGCCGTGATTTTCTATCAACAAGGGTTGGCGCGACTGATCCAGGTTGTATCCACCTCCATAAAACGGAAGATTGTTCTGGCGATAAAGATTAAGCGTGTAAAGTAATGGATCTACACCCCAATCTAACAAATGATTGCCGGTTAGCTCAACAATATCTATACCAGCAAATTTCAAAAGCCCAAAATAAGCCGGGCTGCTGCAAAAACGCATTTCTTTGCGTAGGGGCACAGCCGGTGGGCAATTTGGATAAAACGGAACTTCGTTGCTGACATGCGCGATATCGGCTTCTCTCAGCCAGTCTTGAATATCCTGTGCCGGATAAGTGATCCCTTTTTCTTCCATTTTTTCTGCAGTTCCACGCACCAGAGCGGTTGTTCCGGTCAAAACCAGCACAGTTAATTTGGAAGGATCCCTGTTGCTAGAAGGGAGAAATGCAAGCTCAGGACTTGAAAGTAGATTCTGATATTCCGGTCGAGTTGTCAAACCAAATTGCATGGTCAAGGCATAACTATCCAGAGTAAAGTTTTTTTCTACCGGCGAAATACCATCAACGCTAAGCACTTTCCAGCGTGGTTCCAAATTTTCAAAGGGCACCAGTGCCCAGGATGGTTGTTTTGCCCAGGCCTGGTTCAATATTTGCGCCGCATCAACAATTTGAACATGACTTGGATTAGGCTGATCCCAGCGAGCTGCAAAAGCCGCCTCTGTATTGGCAGACATCAGCAATGGCGCGCTGCCAAATTCCGGCGTATCATTTCCCTGCCAGGCTAACTTGAGATCAGCCAGACTGACCCCATCTGTAACGGTTGGAAAAGGAGCCACCAGAGCGTAGACCCATTGAGAAACCGGTAAGTTATTAGTCGTACCAGGAGGATATGCCAGTGCAGTCAATTGCAAATCGGCCTGTTCCTTTTGGTCAACCGGTTTGATCCAATCCGGTAATTTTACCTGATTGACAAGCTGGGTTGGCAAGGCAGGGGAAAACCAGATCGACAGGCTGGTAGACCTGGCTGGCGTTGGCGATTGGGTTTCAGTCGGTACCGTTGTGGCACTTGCCTGGGGTTTACTGGCCGTTGCGGTAGCCAACGGTAAGGCAGTGTTTTTTGAAATTGGCTTGTCCGAAATCAGCGATAATCCGGAGGAACAACCAGCAACAAGCCAAAATAAAAATGCAATAGTTACCAGCACAAAATGAGATTTACTTCTAAACATACGATGCTCCTGGTTCAATTAAATGATCATTTACACATCAACCAATGACCTTCTGGCGTTCTCCCCACCATTGCAAACGAGATCTATTATAGTACCCTAGCCAGGAAGAGGGCATCTTCACAATTAAAGTCTTTTCTGGACTTCAATAAAAATTTATACCTATGATTTTGATTATCTTGATAGTTCTTGAGAGCCTCCGCCTTTATAATTCGTTCAGAGTTAATTTCTTGAAAGGATGGCCTTCATGCGCGAAGTAGCTATTTTGGGAATTGGTCAAACCCGCGTGGATGAACACTGGGACAAATCGCTTCGTGTTCTGGCAGGGGAAGCTGTTTTATCTGCATTTCAAGAAGCCGGATTGGCTGGTGTTGACGCGCTGTTTGTTGGCAACATGATGTCCGGTTCAGCTAATCACCAACAACATCTTGGCGCGTATATTGCAGATTGGGTCGGAATGCGCTTTGCCAGCGGTTTGCGGATTGAAGCTGCTTGTAGCTCAGGAGCAGCCGCATTCCGTTCAGCGCTGATGGCAGTTGCCTCTGGTGAGGTAGAAACAGCAGTAGCAGTCGGTGTTGAAAAAATGACCGATTCACCCAGCGATGAGATAACGGCAGATTTGGCAACTGCCTCAGATGCGGATTGGGAAGCCGGTCAGGGTCTATCTTTTGTGGCGCTAAATGCATTGATCATGCGGCGCTACATGCATGAATATGGCTGGAAACACGATGACTTTGCGGCCTTCTCGGTGAATGCGCATGCTAACGGCGCCCGCAATCCCAATGCACGTTTCCAGGAACCGATCACAACCACAGAATACCAGCGCGCCCCGATGGTTGCAGATCCAATCAATCTATTAGATGCCTCCCCGATGGGGGATGGTGCTGCTGCAGTAATTCTGGTACCGGCTGAAGCGTTGCACCGAAACAGTAACCAACCGGTCGTTCGAATTGTAGCATCGGCTGCAGCCACTGATACAATCTCGATTCAAAACCGGCGTGATCCGCTTCGGTTGAAAGCTGCTGAAATTTCAGCCAGCCGAGCTTATGCCCAGGCAGGCATCACTCCCAACGATATCGATCTATTCGAGTTGCATGATGCATTTACGATTATGGCTGCCCTTTCATTGGAAGCAGCCGGTTTCGCTGAACTCGGCCAGGCTCCGCGTTTAGCAATAGAAGGCCAGATTTGCCCGGATGGGCGTATTCCAATTGCTACAATGGGGGGTTTAAAAGCGCGCGGTCATCCGGTTGGAGCGACCGGAATGTACCAGATCGTCGAGTTGACCCAACAACTCCGCCAGCAGGCCGGAGAAGCCCAAATAAGCGGAGTCCGCATTGGTATGGCTCAAAACATAGGCGGTAGTGGATCAAACATCATTGCACACATACTGAGAGCCGATTAGAATTGGTCTTTAGCATATTATGTCGATACTCTCCAAAGAATGCCTGCGATCTTATCGCGCCCAAACGTACCGGTTCGCTTCTGGTCTTCGCCTTACCTCGGCCGAAGATGCTGTGAGTTTTGTCAACCAACGCGGTTTTATCTTTTTTTGGCCAATTAAGAACATCGAGCTACCCAGTCTGTGGGTAGCAGCGGCTGGCGACCGCCCGGTGGCCGATGAACATGATGATCCGGGACATACAACCTGGGGCTGGAAAGATGACCAGCTGGGGAAACATCGCTGGTATTATGGACGTATTTTGCACAGGCGCAACACGCTCATCGCCCTGGATATTCTACCGTATTTCTATGCACTTTCGCCTAACTACGGTGAACCCGAGCTAGATTATCTTGACCAATACGAGCAAGGACTGTTGACTCAGGAAGCAAAAAATCTATACGAAGTTCTTCTGAAAGAAGGCCCCCTTAATACTCTCGACTTAAGACGTATTGCTCGTTTGAGCAGTCCCGCCAGCAACGGACGTTTTAGTAAGGCCCTGGACGATTTGCAAGTCGAGTTCAAGGTATTACCGGTTGCAATCAGCGATGCCGGCTCGTGGCATTATTCTATGGTATATGATCTTGTGCCACGTCATTTCCCGAATTTGATCGAACAGGCCGGCCCGATCACAGAAAAAGCTGCTCGGCTAAAACTGACCGAGCTTTATTTCCTATCTGTTGGCGCAGCGCGCCAAATCGATCTAATACGTTTGTTCCATTGGCGACCCGAAGAAGTATCACGAACCATCACACAGCTTCTACAAAATGGCTTTATCTTGGATGGAATCGAGCTGGAAGGACAGCCAGGAGAATGGCTTGCTTTAGCAAGCCTGAGCCATTGAAAAAATTATTATAAAAGATATTTAATTTATCTTAATACCTTACGCGGTATAATAAATATAATTTAGGCATTCATTTCCAGAATTTACCTGACCAACCAATTCATCCAAATATTATCTAGCTTTGTGGGGCTTTAGGAGGGAATCAAAATGGAATTCCATATCTCCAGGCAATCTCGCGACAGGTATCAATTTGACCAGTCGTTGTTCACGATCAATGGCAACGTCATTTTTGCTAATTTTCATGCCGTGCGTTTATTCGTTCAAAAAGTGAACCAGAAAAAAGATCTGGTTAATTTTCCTGAAAAAGCCTGGAAATCCGGGCAGGTAAACGCCATGGGGTTGATCGATGAAATCTTGCATTATGTAGTCGATCTATACCGGCAGCAAAAGAACCCCGCTGTCATGGATAACGCCATGGATTGGTTGGAAAATCATATCAGCAAAGAGGACCTGGACAAAGCTCTGGTTTATTTCACCACCGAGTTCCCACCCGTGGCTGTTTACCAGAAGCAACTATCGGTCCAGGAATATCTGGATGGCACAACCGATGGCAGGTCCAACCGGTCGATCGCATTGGAAGAAATGGTCATGTTATGGGTTGCCAATAAAAATACGGCTTTGGCACCCTATTTAGAGCTTTTCGACGA
>DATFYI010000028.1:0-5199 GCA_035315125.1 Anaerolineaceae bacterium
TTCAGCGATTGGCTGATCAAGTCGACATCATTCGTAATCCTCGAAAGGATCTCGCCGTGTGTGGTCGTATCGTAATACTTTAATGGCAGGCGGCTGATTTTCTGATCGATTGCTTTGCGCAGATTGTAAGTGACCTCCATAGATACGCCGGACATGATGAAAGCTTGCGCATAGGAAAACGCCATCGATATAGCGTACAGGATAACCAGAAGCAGGATAAGCCTGCCCATATAGGCAAAATCCATGTATAGCCCTGTGTGAAAATAGTATGCGATCAGCCCATCGGCCAGCTTGGTGGTCACCTGGCCCAACAACTTCGGTCCCACAATGGAGAAAATGGACGATAAGGCGGCAAAAATCATCACAACGACGATTTTCACGTGATAGGGCTGCAAGTATTGCAGGAGGGTATTAAGCGTTTTGCGCGCGTCCTTTGCCTTTGGCCCCCCCGGCGCGCTAAGATTTCTGAACCCACCAGGACCAGGCCTATTCAAGCTCGGCCTCCGAAAGTTGCGACAGGGCAATTTCGTGGTAGACTTCACAATTCCGTAGAAGCTCGTGATGTGTTCCACGTCCAACAATTTCGCCATTTTCGAGCACGATAATCTGCTCTGCAGACATGATGGTGCCCACGCGTTGCGCAACAATCAACAATGTACTCCCGCGTATCTCCTTGTGAAGGGCCTCGCGCAGGATGGCGTCGGTTTTCATATCGAGGGCTGAGAAGGTATCGTCGAATATGTAAATCGGTGCGTTTTTAACCAGGGCTCTCGCAATTGACATCCTCTGTTTCTGTCCGCCGGATAAATTGGATCCGCCCTGTGCAATATGCGAGTCGTATCCCTCGGGCATCGTTGCAATGAACTCCTCCGCCTGGGCGATACGCGCCGCGCGTTTTATATTGTCGAAGGTAGAGGCGCTGTCCGCATACAACAGGTTGCTTTTGACCGTTCCGGAAAACAGAATGCCTTTTTGAGGAACATAGCCGATTTTACTGCGCAGATCGCCGCGTTTCATATCGCGTATGTCGACCCCGTCCACCAGGATGCGCCCCTCGGTGACATCGTAAAAGCGGATCAACAGGTTCATCAGGGTCGATTTTCCGCTGCCCGTCACGCCGATAAATGCGGTCGTTTGCCCGTGTTTCGCTTTAAAACTGATATTTTTCAGCACCGGCTGGTCGCTTCCGGGATAGCAGAAGGACACGTTATCATATTCAATATCCGGAACAAAATCCTGCCTTGGTCGAACCGCATTTTTCTTGTCTTTAACCACCGTGTCCGTCTCAAGGACCTCTTTGATTCTGCTTGCGCTTACCGACGCACGCGGAATCATAATAAACATAACGGAAAGCAACAGAAACGACATAATAATCTGCATGGCATACTGCATAAACGCCATCATCTTCCCCACATCCAGCTGCAGGGCGGCGACTTGGTGTGCGCCGACCCACACGATCATCACGACCGTAACATTCATAATAAACATCATGGTTGGCATCATCATCGTCATGGCGCGGTTTATAAAAAGACTGTTTTGCGTAAGCTCCCGGTTTGCGACGTCGAACCTGGCTTCTTCAAATTTCTGGGAATTAAATGCGCGGATAACGAGCATCCCCTCCAGGTTTTCGCGGCTGATGAGGTTCAATTTATCCACAAGCGTTTGCATCCTCCGCATTTTTGGCATCACCAGGTTGAAGAGGACGAAGATGACAATCACTAACGCCAGAATCGCTGCTATGATATTCCAGGATAAGGTGCGGCTTTCCGAAACAGCCATGATCGCACCGCCGGTGCCTAATATGGCCGCATAAAATAGCATGCGCACCATCAAGACAATCAGCAATTGGATCTGGGTGATATCGTTGGTGGTTCTGGTAATCAGTGAGGCGGGCGAAAATTTATCGAGTTCAGGGTTCGAAAAAGTCTGTACTCTCTTGAATAGATCCGCTCTAATATCACGTGCGGTATTTGCAGCAACCCGGGATGCAAAATACCCGACCGTGATAGAACACCCAGCGCTAAGTAAGGTTATAAGAACCATCTTGATGCCGATTTGCACGATATAATTGACGTTCCCGCTGAGCACGCCGGTGTCCACAATATCCGACATATAATTCGGCAGCGAAAGGTCGCAGATTGCCTGTACCACTAAAAGCGTCAGGGCACCCGCTAACATGCCGATATAATCTGACATGTATTCAAATACCATGATCATGTGCGTTACGTCCTTTTATATCGATCGGCTATATTGATCAATTCAGCACAGTATCCAATAATTTACTCATCAGTTTCAGAAGCTGTTCCTGCTCTTCAGGCGAAAAAACTCGCAGAGTATGCGCAATCCACACTTTTTGATGTTCCAGATTTTCTTCACAGACCTGGCGGCCGCTTTCTGAAAGCTGCACGCGCACAACCCTGCGATCAGCCGGGTCATCGATCCGTTCGACCACACCTCCCTGCACCAGCCAGTCTACAATGCGCGTGGCCGTGCTGTAGGGCACGGCCAGCTCGGCGCTCAATTCCCCCATGGTTGGCGGCGACACGCTGTGCGCCAGGATGATCAAAATGCGGAACAAAAAATGATAATCTTCCCAGCTACTGCTCCCACAACTTCGCAAATCTTCCATTTGTTGTTTAAAATGAGCCAGGCTGTCGTGTTGAAGAATATTCGGGCGTTGGCGGATGAAGCGCTCCAAAATTTCAACAAACCGCTCGATATTGGCTTCGCTAACGGTCATATCCATTATTTCCAATTTGGGAATATTTTAGATTGGAAAATTATACATCAACAATGTGGAGGGTCAAGAAAAAAACCGCATGAATTGGCCCTACAGCTAACGCCGCATTCAATCTTTTTTCCTTTTTCCGCAAAATCTCGTTAATGTAATCAAAGGCCTAAAATCCTGGCGCTGGTCTTAATTGAATCATCATGGAGCAGTCTGACAACAGGGATTAACCTGGCTGCAGTAAGATTTGCCTGTAATTCCAGAGCCGTCCGCAGAGAATTTCCGGCGCCCATCGATCGCCTGACCCCTTTTTTCCATGGTTCAAACCGGGCTAATTTTAATAGAATAAGGTTAGTAAATTTAAGATAAAACGTAAAAAGCGGCATATAATTCTTGTAGAATTGTTGTCTCCTCAATATATTCCCTGACCATGAGTTGATTGTGAAAATAAAAGATATTTTCTCGCCCCTTAGACGTTATCAGGCCGACCGCGATGCCGGTCCTTTGCAGGCCACACTTGACCCCAAAACCCCGGATGTTACTCGCATCCATTTGATCCCCTTAAAAACCAGTCCGTTTAAACGTAATCCAAGCATCCTGTTAATCAATGGCTGGCATATGTTTATGATTGGATCCTCCTGGGCAGATCTTTTGCGCTGCTTTATAGACACTCTTTATACAGAATCGAAACAAGACGAACCGTTGCCTCAAGCTGAATTAGATAAAATACTCGATTTTGTTGTGAAAAAGATGCAAACCCTTTATCCCTCAGTTTCGGCAGCGAAATTGTTGGATGATTTAAACGAAATCGTGTCGCTATGCATTGCGGTAGCGCACGGCGCCGAAGTTCCGCCTGAAATTCAAGCAGATGTTTCATGGCATGAGCTGGCAAAGAATATGAAAGCCCCGCAGCGCATGGATCTAATCGTTTCACCAATGGTTGAAAATGGCAAATGGATCTGCCAGCTACACTGCAAGGATTGTTATGCCACCCGGCAACCGGCCATGGTGATTAATAAATCTCTTTCCACAGAGCAATGGAAACTCATCATTGATAAATGCCGTGCAGCCGGTATCCCCCAATTGACCTTTACCGGTGGAGAACCTACACAGCGGGAGGATTTGATTGAGCTGATCGATTATGCCCAATGGCATGTAACTCGCTTAAATACCAATGGAATCAACCTTACACTTGATTATGCCAAAAAACTCTTTGATGCCAATCTTGATGGTGTGCAAATCACCCTCTATTCTCAGGATGCTGCGGTACATGATTATCTGGTTGGAAAGAAAGAGGCCTGGCCGATAACAGTAAAAGGCATCCAGAATGCGCTCGAAGCTGGGCTTAGCGTAAGTGTGAATACCCCGCTGATCCAAATCAACTCGGCTTATGACGAAACACTGAAATTTCTGCATGGGCTGGGTGTGAAATATGTCACCTGCTCCGGATTGATCCCGGTTGGCGCTGCACAAGATCAAATCAAGGCTGGAGCAGCACTTTCAAATGACGAATTAATGGCAGTCATGCGCAAAGCAGTAGAGACTGCCAAAACCCTGGATTTGGATCTTATGTTTACCAGTCCTGGTTGGCTTAAGAAGGAGCAATTAAAGGAATTGGGGCTTTCAGAACCGATATGCGGAGCATGTATGACCAATATGGCAGTCATGCCCAACGGAGCAGTCACCGCTTGCCAGTCCTGGCTGGCTGACCCAGATGGATTGGGAAGCATGTTAACAACCCCCTGGCCTATGATCTGGAACAATATCAGGTGCAGGCAAATGCGGAAGATCGATTACGCAGGTTGCCCATTGAATGAAACCATGGGCAAGGCGGTGAAGAAATGACCCGGCCCAGAATCATCACAATTGCTTTGCTTTTGCTGCTGGTGATCTCGTTTATGCCTGCCGGTATCGTTTATGCCGTCGGCACGGATGAGATCAAGGACTATACCGTTGATATCGTTCCGCAGGATGATGGCAGCCTGCTGAATACTTATACAATCGATTGGTGCGTCATTTCGAATGCTGCCGGCCCGCTGACCTATATCACACTTGGGATGCCCAATGACCAGTATGAGATCGTGAGTACCGGCGGAGATGCTTCCTCGGCGCAAGCAAATAATGAAGGATTCAATTACCAGGTCAGGATTAACCTTTCGCATCAAGTGAATGCCGGCGATTGTGTGATCGCCACCGTACAGGTTCATCAATATGGGCTGGGCAACCTGGATCAAACCAGCAATCAGGTCGGTTTTCAATTCACCCCCGGCTGGTTCGATGTCGTACCCGTTGATCATTTAAAGATCACCTGGCGCCTGCCCGCCGATGCCACTCAATTGAAATCTTCCTCACCAACTCCGACTTCTAAAAATGATACCCAGTTGATCTGGGAGACAGCTTTGCAGCCTGGCGAAAAATTCCCGCTGAGTGTTATTTATGATAAAGCCGCATTCCCCAATTTCGATCAGAAT
>DATFYI010000029.1:0-28961 GCA_035315125.1 Anaerolineaceae bacterium
TCGGCCGCTGTCATGGCAATTTCCCGTGCCATTGAAAACGGCTTCTCCTTGGTACGCCCGACCGGCAACGGCACAACGCTGGTGACCGATTACCAGGGTCGCATCCTTGCCAGCCAAGATTACATGACCAACACCAGCGGCATCCTGCTGACCAGCGTTCCAATGCATGGCTTTACTACCATCTACAGCCACATCGGCGACCTGCTTGCCTACCTGTGTGGCATTGGGCTGGTTCTTCTAACCATTTTAGCCTTTCTGCGCCAGGCTCAACCTCTCCAGGTCACCCATCCTCAGGCTTTTTTGTGAGATTTCGTTTCATTTTGTATCGATGGTAAATTTCAATGGAATTAGTTAATAAAATTCGTGCTAATATATAATCACCATTAATATTTTCTGTTGGGAATTGGTTTCCTTGGTTAAATTACCAAAACGTTATCAAGTGAAACAACTTGCAAAGTGTAAACCAATTGAAATTTGCAAGAAAAGTAAGAACTGGTTCATTTGAAAGGAGATTGTTCTATGACCACACATGTTCCGTACGAAGTCGCTATTGATCCATTGGTATTTATAATACCATCCGATAAACTACAATATTTATGGGAATATCTTCACCCCCATACGCCCTTAGTAGAAGCAATTAATAAAGTCGTTGGCACAATGACGGCTGCAGAAAAAGAGACAGTGGTGGCCCGCGCGAAAATCATGATTGAATACAGCAACGCCGTCCAGGAAGCTGTTGCCAAATCTAAAGCCGCTAAGTAGCCTGCATTAATCCATAAAAGTCGGATTAATTCTGCCATCAGCACCTGTATAAAGGGTAGTATCTCTAACTTCTGATACTACCCTTGTAAGATTTCTCGGATGAAAAAGTCGAGCGAATCGGTTCGGTGGCTAAAACGCGGCTAAAGTTATAATTTATCTTCGCCGCTGGTCAGCGGTTGGGATTTCCTTTTTTTTACAATATTGCTTGACAATATAGAACATTAGTACTATTCTAATCAGGTCAACAATCACCCATTGGATAGGTTGTTGGCCTGATTTTGCCTTTTTATACAGATGATTGCCGTTCAATTCAATGTACATTTCAATATTTCGTGTGTTTCGTATTTGTGCCAGTTCGTTCAGCGTGTCGTTCGTGTTGAGACGTTTTTTGTTATTCCATGCATAAACTCGTTCATTAACAAAAACTAAGTTTATCCTCGTCGATTTGAACCGATTTGTTTTTTAATTCAAATACAAATCCTTTAACAGGTAATACTCATAATAATATGCTACAATTTTGACCCATGATCGATACAATACAGGTCGACCATCTCACCAAAACTTACCAGGTCTCCGAGCGCGAAGGAGGCTTCGCTGCGGCCGTGGGCGGCTTTTTCCATCGCAAATTCAAAGACGTCCAGGCCGTCCAACAGGTTTCATTCAATATTGAGGCCGGCGAAGTGGTCGGTTTCCTCGGGCCCAACGGCGCCGGCAAAACCACCACCCTCAAGATGCTCTCCGGTCTGCTTCATCCTACTTCGGGTAAAGCCCGCGTGCTCGATTTTACCCCCTGGGAGCGCAAAGGGCATTTCCTCCAATCTATGACCCTGGTTATGGGTCAACGCAGCCGCCTTTCCTGGGATATTCCCGCGGCCGACTCCTTCTTACTCAACCAGGCCATCTATCGCATCTCGGATGCAGATTATCGCCGTTCTCTCGATGAGCTGGATGAGATGCTCGAGCTTGGCCCAATCCTCAAAAAGCCGGTTCGCAATCTTTCACTGGGTGAACGCATGAAAGTTGAGCTGGCTGCTGGCTTGCTCCACCGCCCGAAGGTGCTCTTTCTCGACGAACCTACCATTGGCCTCGATATCACCGCCCAGGTACACATACGTGATTTCCTGCGTGAATACAATCGCCGCACCGGCGCCACCATTTTGCTTACCAGCCACTACATGGCCGATGTGACTGCACTGTGTGAACGCATCATCATCATCCACCATGGCCGCCTCAAATATGATGGCAGCATCGTCGACCTGTCCAGGCGTATCGCTCCTTTCAAGCTGATCGGTGTGGCTCTTGGCGACCCCTGTCCGTGCGATCTCAGCCGCTACGGCACACCCGTCACCGGGGATCGCGACCAGGACAGCGATGGATATAAGCAATATGTACAAGTCTCCGCTAATGATGTCGCCGCCATCACCGCTCGCATGTTAGCTGATCTGCCCATCCATGATCTGACCATTGAAGATCCGCCCATCGAGAGCGTAATCGAGCGGGCTTTTCAGGAATAAAGCTATGCTTAATATTTACCGGCATTTCTGGCAGGTTACCTGGGCTGAACAATGGCAATACCGCGCCAACCTGCTCATGTATCTGCTTTACTGGCTGGTGTCGCCCATTGTCTACCTTTCCATCTGGGTTACCATCGCCAACGCCCAGGGCAGCGTCAACGGGCTGACTGCCAACGACTTTATCACCTATTACCTGACGCTGCTGATCGTAGACCAGTTCACCAGCGAAATTACCATCCATACCCTGGCTTACAAAATTCAGGATGGCACCTTCTCAGGCGATCTTTTACGCCCGGTACATCCCATTTTGACCGGTTCGCTTGTTTACAATCTGGCCTTCAAGGTGCTCAATCTGATTGGCTTCGTCCCCATCTGGATCTTGCTGTTCGTGCTCTTCCACCCAAATTACAGTAGCGTCACACTCAACTCGGTCCTCCTATGTCTCCCCGCTGTTGCGCTCGGTTTTGCACTGGATTTCCTGTTCGGAGCGATCATTACCTGCATGGCCTTTTGGACCACCCGGGTCTATTCCATCTCTCAATTTTTCAATCTGCTGGTTATGATGCTTGCCGGCCAGCTAGTGCCCCTCCAGCTCATGCCAACAGCCGTCCAGCAAATTGCCAACCTTTTACCTTTCCAGATGTTCACCTTTGTTCCGGTCGAGATAGGCCTCAATCGTCTACCACTGGCGGATATGCTGCGGGATTATACCGCCGGCCTGGTCTGGCTGCTCATTTTATACGTCCTTTTCCAATGGGTTTGGCGCGAAGGCATCAAGCGTTTCTCGTCTGTGGGAGCTTGAGACATGCATACCCTGCGCTTGCTTTACGCCTTTTTTAAGGTCAATCTTCAGATGACCCTGGCTTATCGTGTGGATACGCTTGTCAACCTGCTGCTGGAAATATTTACACTGGCCTGGGAGTTACTCAGCCTTTTCATTATCTTCAGCAACACTTCCTTATTGGGCGGCTGGAACCTGGGCGAGCTGCTGGCGTTGTTGGGCGTCTTCCATCTGGTCAATGCCCTCATGAATATCCTGATCTGGCCCAACACGGAGGCCTTCAATACCGCAGTTCGCGATGGCACGCTTGATTACACCTTGCTCAAACCCGCCGATAGCATGTTTCTGGTCACGTTCTCGCGCATGGTCATCTGGCGTGTCTGGGACCTGGCGTTGGGCGCTGTGCTGATCATCATTGGCGTGCATAATAGTGGGTTGACCACCACCCTGCCGCAATTAATTAGCTTCCTACTGCTGACAGTCACCGGTTCGCTCATCCTTTACAGCCTCTGGATTGTTCTAATCGCTGCCACTTTCTGGTTCACCAAGTTTGATAACAACGTCACCATTCTCCAAGCGCTGCTAGATACCGGTCGTTATCCCTCCAGCATTTATCCATACTGGCTGCGCCTGCTAATTACCTATTTCATTCCAATTGCTGTTGCCACCACCATCCCGGTGCAGGCATTACGCGGCGAGCTAACGGCCGTTCAAGTTCTGCTCTTCTTAGGGATCAGCGCAGCCTCCTTTTTCATCGCCTCCCGCATTTGGCAAGCCGGGATCAAGAAATATTCGGGCGCTTCAAGCTAAAGCCATTTGAGCTGTAGGGCACTCAACTTGTTTGCCGGCATAGGTCTTGATAAATTCGCAGATTTCAGTCATAGCCCGATTGGCTTCCGGGTAAAGTGGTGCAAAAAGTGGATAACATTTGCCGCAAAATCAATAAAGCCGGCTCACAGCACAAAGTCTCTATTTGATCGAGTTTCTTAAGGAGAAAAAGAAATGAATAAAGTCTGGTGGAAAGAAAGTGTTGTATATCAGATTTATCCACGCAGTTTTTTTGATAGCGATGCGGATGGCATCGGCGACCTGCGTGGCATTATCCATAAGCTCGATTATCTCAAGGAACTCGGTATCAGTGTCGTTTGGCTTTGTCCCGTTTATAAGTCGCCCAACGACGATAACGGCTACGATATCAGTGATTATCGCAACATCATGAACGAGTTTGGCACATTGGCGGATTGGGAAGAGCTGCTCGAGCAGATGCACCAGCGCGGCATCAAGCTGGTCATGGATCTGGTAGTCAATCACACCTCAGATGAACATCCCTGGTTCAAGGCCTCCCGCAGCTCTAAAGACAATCCCTTCCGGGATTACTATATCTGGCGGCCGCCTCGAGCTGGACGCGAACCCAATAATTGGGCCTCTCATTTCGGCGGCTCAGCCTGGCAGTTTGATGAAGTCACCGGCGAATATTATCTGCATTTGTTTTCCAGGAAACAACCGGATCTTAATTGGGAAAATCCACAGGTACGCGCCCATATCTATGAGATGATGCATTGGTGGTTAAAAAAAGGCATCGATGGTTTCCGCATGGATGTGATTAACATGATTTCAAAAGTTCCAGGGCTGCCCGATGCGCCAATTCTCACAGACGACCGCTACCAAAACGGTGACCGCTATTTCATCAATGGTCCTCGTTTATTAGAATACCTTGAGGAAATGAAGCAGGAAGTTCTCTCAAAATACGATATCCTGACGGTTGGTGAAACGCCATCGGTATCCACTCAAGATGCGCTGGCGCTATGCAATGAAAAAAGCGGCGCTTTGAAGATGGTCTTCCAATTTGAACATATGAGGCTGGATGCCAGCCAACCTGACCGGTCATCCCGGCGCAGCATTAAACCCTGGCAGCTTTTAGATCTCAAGCAAGTCATGACCCGCTGGCAAAAAGATCTTCAAGACCTGGGTTGGAATAGCATCTATCTGTCCAATCATGATCAACCGCGCGCTGTTTCACGCTTTGGCAATGATGGGCGGTACCGGGTCGAGTCTGCCAAGATGCTGGCGACTTTTACCCATATGCTGCAAGGCACGCCATATATTTATCAAGGGGAAGAGATTGGTATGACAAATGTAGCTTTCGATACTATCTCGGATTATCGTGACATTGAAACACTCAACGTTTACCGGGAGCTCGTCCAGGAAAAAGGGCTTGACCCCGAGTACGTTTTGTCAATCCTGCACGCCAAGAGCCGTGACAATGCCAGGACCCCTATGCAGTGGGATAGCCTGGAGAATGCCGGATTTACAACCGGCGCTCCCTGGATCAAGTTAAATCCCAACTATACAGAGATCAACGTCGAGGGTGCCCTGGCCGATCCGAACTCCATTTTCTATTATTATCAAAAACTGATCCAGCTTCGCAAGCACAACCCAATCATCGTTTATGGGAGCTATGATTTGATCCTGGCTGATGACCAAGAGATCTACGCCTTCACCCGCACCTTACAGGAAGACCGCCTGCTCATCCTGCTGAATTTCACCAAAAATACGCCCGTTTTCACGCTTCCGGCTGACATTTCATTCTCTGACAAAGAATTGTTGATCAGTAATTATCCTGTCGATCCTGTCGAAGACATTCACTCACTCGCCTTGCGCCCTTATGAAGCACGCGTTTACCGGCTGAGCTAATCGCCATATGTACCAAAAACTAAACGGTCTGTGGCATCATGCAGATTTTTTACGTCTGTGGTCCGGTCAGACTGTCTCGGCCTTTGGCTCTATGGTCGGACGCACTGCCATGAGCTTCACCGCCATTCTATTTCTGCACGCCACTCCCTTCCAACTGGGTTTGTTAAATGCTGCCGAACTCGCTCCGGGTTTTTTGGTTGGCTTATTTGCCGGGGCCTGGGTAGACCGTTTACGCCGCCGCCCGATGCTAATTGCAGCAGACCTGGCAAGAGCGCTGGTGCTTTCCTCAATCCCTCTGGCAGCTCTGTTGGGCGTTCTGCACATCGAGCAGCTTTATGCTGTGGCCTTATTGGTCAGTATCCTTTCGATCATTTTTAATGTGGCATACCAATCTTATTTACCAGGTCTGATCGATAAAAACAGTATCATGGAAGCCAACAGCAAGCTAAACGCCAGCGCGGCCGTTGCGGAAATCAGTGGTTTTAGCATCGGAGGCTGGCTGGTGCAGATCTTCACCGCCCCCTTTGCCATTCTGATCGATGCTATCTCTTTTCTCGTTTCTGCTATCTCGATAGGCCTCATTCACGCTCGTGAGATCAAACCACCGTCAATAAATTCCAGTAGTTTACGCCAAGAGATTGTCTCTGGGCTGAAGTTGGTTTTTCAACAGTCGTTGCTGCGAGCGGGAGCTGTGTCAGTACTGCTGCAAAATTTAGCCGGCGGTATATTCGGAGCGCTGGTTGTGCTCTACATGAGCCGTGGATTGGGGTTTAGCCCGGGCTTACTGGGGGTTATTTGGGCGGTAGGAGGGCTGAGTTCATTTTTGGGAGCAGCCTTTACCCCGCGCATTACCTCTCGCCTGGGTTCAGGCCCGGCAATGCTGCTTGGCCTGGGTGTATACGGAATATCAAGCCTTTTTGTACCATTGGCCAGCGGCGCGACATTTCTATCTGTCCTTTTCCTGATCATCCAACAGCTAGGTGATGGTTTTTATATCCTTTATGATATTAACCTGGTCAGTTTGGTGCAGGTACTGGTAGATGAGCGTATGTTGGGACGTGTGAATGCCACCATGCAGATCATCGCCATAGGCGCTTCCCTTTTCGGAGCGCTGCTGGGTGGCCTGATAGGCCAGACTATTGGGGTGCGCCTCTCCTTATTGATCGCAGGCGCTGGAATTTTGCTGGCAGTGCTGGTCTTGGCATTTTCGCCCCTTAGCAAACTCAAAACTGCTCTCGAGCCGGCATCCGAAGCTAATTTTGCACAATAACAGGCTCACCAAAAATGGCTGCACAACATTAATCTTGAAAGGATAAGTGTTTTATTAACTAATACTGATTGCTTCTAGGGTTCAGTTATGCTAAACTGATATTAATTATCTATTTTATCTTTTATTTTGTGTTATAACTGCCTCCAAGGCAGCCGGCTCAGCGGAGGAGACGATGGCCGAAACGTTCGATTGTCCAAAATGTGGCGCCCCCATTAATTTCGAACCCGATCAGCACCTCGATCAGGAAACAATGCCCTGTCCATATTGTGGTGAATCAATTATTATTCCCGCAAATTTGCGTCGTTCTACTCCCATTCCTGACAGCACAGTGGTAATGAAAAGTACTGGACGGTCGCCGAGCGGCTTATTAGTTGTGGGGTTCGTTACAGTCTTGATTGTTTGCGCTGTTGCCATCTTCGCCATCACCAGTTTACGTAGCGCCCAGCCCCAGGCCAGCGGTGAAAAAGCACCGACCAACCCGGCAGCCGTTGGTCAAACCATACTTGGAACAGTTCAATCGATGCTTGCCACGGATATCCCAACACAGGCTGACATCTCTACACCCACCTCAGCCGAATCTCCCACACCCACCGTAGATATAACCTCCACTGCTGAGGCAGCCAATAACCTCGTGTTTCAACAGCAGATTAACTGGCCTGTGCTGCTGCAAGAGAAGTTTATCAACAACGCGCGCGGTTGGGACGTTGGCACAACCAATGACAGCTTTGCACTGTCAGATTTCAGCATTGCTGGCGGAAAATACACCTGGCAGATTACTTCCAAAAAATCAATGCTTACCTATACAGCCCCGCAAATGCCGGCTCAGACGGACTTATTAGTCAGTGCTGATTTACAGTTGACGACGACCAACCCCAATCCACAGGATGAGGCCGGCATCATCTTCCGGTATTCAGATAAAGACAACACTTTCTACTTTTTTGGGGTAAACCCCGTTGGAACTTATTTGCTCACCATGTTTGACGGGACGAATTTTGACGATCTGATCCCAAATAATCAGACCGATCTGCTGAAACCAAATCAAGTTAACCACCTGGCGGTCTCAATGCAGGGCGACCAGATATTGCTGATCATTAACAATGCTGTGGCGGACAGCTATCAAGATAGCCGGCTTTCCTCTGGCTACGCCGGGTTAGCAGCCAACCTCGCTGACGCAGGCGAAGATGCCACACTTATCTTTACGAATTTTTATGTCCACACACCTAAAAAGTGATCAGGTATTTTTACAGCTTTATTCTGGGATACTTCTTTGAGATTTATTAAGGCGTAATAACCCGATCAGTGGAATGGACAAAACAGCAACGGTTGTTGGCAGCGCAAACATCACGAGAAAGAAAGGACAGCACGGCCGGCAACCTCTACGAAAACCTCGCCTCCGCCAATACCATGGTCGATAACCGTACCGGTAGTATCTGGGCATGGCGCCTCCTTTTCGATATTTGAATGAATATTTTTTTAATTGTCAATGACAATCGCCGCTAATTATAGTGCGTTTTCATCAACAATTTTGTTGTGGTCAGAAATTTTTATGGAAACTCAGCCGCTGGCGGCAGGCTGGCTAATTTAAAATTCCCATTTGCATCTTGCATCAGATTGAACAGAAAAGAAGTGGTCGGCTTGCAGTTTAACAAGATGCATGGTACTGGACTGACCAACGCCGATCCATCCGGCGCAGCATATTCGACGTAAAAAGAGATGCTATTCGGAAAAGCCTCGCCCTGAAAAACCACATCTCGGAACTTTCCGCACGGGAACCGTTTATCTTCACAGGTCGTCTGCAATACCCCCGGCAGGTTATTTAAGTCCAGGCTGGGATGGCTCTTTTTCAAGAACTGATAATCAGGGGAATTTGAATCGACCCCATCACTGTAATATAATCCAGCAGCGTCCGAATACTTCTTCTGATTCAGGTCGTCCAGGTAAGTCAGCAGCACTTGCCGCGCTGCTGTGATCTGGTCGTCGGCTTCCCCCCAGATCGATACAATGCCACCGTATTCAGCAAAGGCGATATGGTCTCCAGTAGCATCCATTGCCATGACCCGTGGTGAAACTGAAGGTGCACTCAATTCACCAATCACCTTCTGCGTCGATGGGTCCAAAACACTGATCATTTTAAGTGGGATGGATGTTTTACCTTTGTCAATACCGCCAACTACCAGGATCTTTCCATTGGGGCTGTATACCATCGTATCAGGTTCCAGGCTTTCTGTGGCCTGCCCGATTTCTTTCCCGGTAACAGTGTCCCAAAAATGGATCGTAGTTTGATTATTTTCACCACCCGTAACCAGAGTTTTCCCATCTGGGGAGAGCGCTAGCTGCAATGTCTCGGATGGTATGGCAAACTTAGTTACAGGTTTCCAGCTGCTGGTGTCGTAAATTACAATCGAGCTGCGATCCCATGATCCATACACAGCCATCCGACTGCCATCTTTGCTGAATTGAGGTATGCCATTCGATGATTCGCCTTGCAGAAGGATCTTTCCGGAATTGAAATCCCAGGCTCGCACATTCTTATACCAGGCGGCTACCAGCGTGCTGCCATCCGGGCTGATTGCCAAGGCCGGGAAGCCGTTGTTTGTGTCTATTTTCAGCGAGCGCAGCATATTGCCGGTGGCGGTATCCCAGAAACGAATCGTTCCATCGGTTGCCTCGCTGGCGCTGGCCAACGTTTTTCCATCCGGGCTGAAAGCCAGACCTGAAATTGTTGAGGTGTGACCCTGGAGTTCGCGGATAATATCCCCGGTTTGGGCATTCATTAAACGAAGGATCGGTTTGCCTGGAGTGGGGCATTGATTTAGATTATCAAGTGGACCGCTGCAACCGCCTAACGCCAGGGTCTTTCCATCGGGGCTATAGGCTATGGCAACATAAGAAGGTGGGGATAATGAAGGTTGCAAATCCGATAGGTTAGTTCCACCGGTACCCCCCTTCGAAAGAAGTCCCAAAAGGCTGTTAATATTGAAAGGACTGAAGGTATGTAGTTGTGCCAGTGAGTCCAAATTATTCGGTTCAATCCCCATAGGGGCTGAGGTTCCGGTTGGGAGGGGAGGATTTGTGGGGCTGCTGGTTGGCACAATGGTTGGAACTGCGGAAGGCGTAATTTCCGGCGCGGGACTACTGGTTGGGAAAGGAGTCACAGGACTCGTTGCGGTAGGAGAAAGCGATGGCGGAACCTGCGTCGCGGCCGGCCCGGCGCATGCTATTGCTAATAATACAGTAACGAATAATAATAGTACAAGACGGTTCACGGCTTTTTCCTCCCAAAACAACCTATAATCATCAGAACTATAAAGAATCTATTGGTTCGCTTCCAATATCAATAATATACAACAATTATTATCATATATATATTAATAACAGTTAAGTAAACTAGCATAATAAAATCAGGCAATATTTCTCCATCCGAAATGACTGTTTTTCTTCAAACGACTGTGATATGCTTGAAACATATTCTGGAAAAAAAGGTGCCTCGCTATGGACAATCAAGAGCTGCGCGATCTTCTCTATCAGCTTCATATCGAAATCGAAAACACGCAAAGTCTGGACGAGGATGGACGTCGACTTCTTCGCTATCTTGAAACCGACATCAACGAGCTGCTTAAACGTTCGGATAACGACCCACAGCAACAAGTTCACCCATCCACACTTCGCCGACTGGAAGATGGCATCGATTACTTTGAGCTCAGTCACCCCACTCTCACAACTCAGCTTTCAAAACTGCTGTCTATCTTGAGCAACGCCGGTATTTGATCTCGGCCACCTATTTTTGGCACAATTTCGAACGGCTGTGTTATGATTCCAGTTGGATGGATGCCCGGGTCTGCAAGTTGTTGGGGGAAAATGGGAGAAACCATCCGTAATTACATAAACCGGTATTGATTGCAAAGTTTACACGAGGAGGAATCTATTAATGGCTGATCAAATCCGAGAGCTGTGTATGGCCCCCAATGGGCAGTCACAAATTTTACAGGGTAATATTGCCTTCGCAGTTGGATGTGTACGGGGCGGAATCCACTCTGCGGATGGATATCCCGGAACGCCCAGTTCCGAAGTGATTGACCGCGGCCTCTCGCAAGTCCAGGACCTGATTGAAGTAGGCTGGTCAGTCAACGAGGCAGTCGCTTCTGCGGTTGGTCACGGTCACACGCTGGCCGGTCGTGATTGCGTTGTAACTATGAAAATTCCTGGGTTGTTTCAGGCCGCCGATATCTTTACCAGCGGCGCACTCTATACCGGCGAGCGCGGAGCACTCATATATTACATCGCCAGCGATTTCACCCCCAGCTCCACCCAACACACTCTCGATCCTCGTTATCTATTCAAAAGCTGTTTTGTACCGGTCTTTGAGCCTCGTAACCACCAGGAACTGCACGAATCGGCCGCCATCGCGGCTGAGATCGCTCGAGCTTACAAGACTCAGATCGTAGTGATGCCCAACGGCAACCTGTGCCACAGTGAAGGACTGGTTCATCTAATGCCCTGCCAGCAACGCCAGCCGATCCAGATGCCTGATACTTTGAAAAGTTTCATGACTTTGCCGGGTTTTGCCCGGAAAAATTATGATATTGTATTGAGTGAACGTATGCCGGCGCTGGTCGAGATGGTCGAAAAAAGTCCTTTCAATCACTGGGATAAGGGCTCTGGAAAAACCGGCGTAATCACGTATGGCATTAATGATATGTATCTGCGTGACGTACAGCAATCCCTGGTCGCCGATCTGGATATTCTATCATTGGGTTTTACTAACCCACTCCCGCTGGATCTGATTCGCCAGTTTTGTAATTCGATTCATGGAGAAATCTTCGTTATCGAAGACGGTTATCGCTATTTGCAAGAGGCCATCGAAGGCATAGGTTTCAAAGTTACCGGCAAGGGACCCTACAGCACACTGACTGAGTGGAGTCCAGCCTTAATCGCCGAAAAACTCGGCCTGGTCAAACCACACCAGGCGCCGGTCATTAAAGCAGCCCCAGTTGCTCGCCCACCGGTTATTTGCGCCGGCTGCCCTTATCGCTTGTTCGCCAATGAAGCAGCTCTGCTGAAAAAGAAAAAACAAATCGATGTTATTTTCGGCGATATCGGTTGCAATACATTGCTTTTCTATATGAATTCATTGGACACCGCCATGGCAATGGGCGCCAGTGAAGGCGAACGTACCGGTTACGTCATTTCCCGTCCAGAACAAGCCAGCCGCTGCTTGAGCGTTTTAGGCGACAGCACTGAATGTCATACCGGTATGGACGCTACCCGCAACACCGTCTACCGCAACATTGCAGGTGTAAAAGTCATCCTGGATAACGAGTGGACCGGTATGACCGGTGGGCAACCTTCACCGACATCCCCCACTAACCTGGCCGGACAGCCCATGCGCTTCGATCTGCCCGCTAGCTTAAGTGCACATGGCGCCAATGTGATGGTGGTCGGGGCTTATGAAAAACTCGAAATTCGTAAAGCCTTGAAGACTGCCCTGGCCGAAGCGAAAACAGGTTCTTTTACAACCATTGTGTTACGGGACGGATCCTGTATCCAAAAAACTGCCTCGAGTAGCCAGCGTGTTTATGTCGAACCGGAAGATTGTAAAAAGTGCAACGCTTGCCTGATTTGTCCCGGTCTGGAGTTGGATGCCAACGGCATCCCTCAAGTCACTAACCTGTGTAGCGGCTGTGGTGGTCACACACCTGCCTGTGTGCAGAGCTGCCCTACCAACGTGCTCAAAATAATCGACCTGAAAGACCTTGATCAGCCGGTTCGTATGGAATTCTCAACACCACCGCAAGAGATCGAGATCCCAAAGCTCTCTAAGGCCCAATTCCCTAAACGGCTTTCCCTGGCTATACGCGGCGTTGGCGGGCAGGGCAACCTATTCTTCGGCACAGTACTGGCCCAACTGGCCTTCCTGGCCGGTTATGACGAAAAGAATATAATCAAGGGTGAAACCCACGGTATGGCCCAGATGGGCGGCCCGGTCATCAGCACGTTTGCCTGTGGTGAAATCAGAAGCCCATTATTGCTGCCGGGTACAGTTGATTGTCTGATTGCTATGGAAAAAAGCGAAGTATTACGCCCTGGCTTCCTCGAGATGCTTAAATCAGGCGGCACCATCCTGCTGGCCAGTACAAAAATCCTGCCGCTCGGGTTATCTGAAGAACAATATCCTTCCGATCCACAAGTTGCTGAGAGCCTGAAAGATTACCATGTCACCGAGGTGAATGTTTTAGCAAAAGCCCTGGAATTGGGGGATGCCTCGGGCCGGATCGCGAATGTGGTGATGATGGGCGTATTGAGCACCCTGGAACCATTCAACGTCTTTCCCCCTGAATTGTGGCTCAATGCTCTTAAAAAGGTCAGCTCTCGGCCAGTGCTGTGGGCGTCAAACTACCTCGCTTTTAATGCCGGGCGATCTTACACTCAGCCTGCCAGGCTAAACTGATTGAAAACAAGCGCCCCGATCGAAATTCTAACCAGGGCGCTTTTAGAAACACATAAATCTGCGAGACCGGTTAATTTCTACCTGTCAGTATAGTTCTATCTATTATCGACAACTTTTCTTGCATCGATTAAAATCAATGCACTTTTTTGTTCGTTCATGAAAATCAGATGAAATATAAACTGGTAATTTTCGACTTTGACGGCACTCTGGCCGATTCCTTTCCCTGGTTGATCAGTGTAACCGATCAGGTCGCGGACCATTATAAATTTAAAAGGCTTGATAAAAGCCAGATTGAGACCTTACGAGGTTATGACGTTAAAAGATTGATTAAGGATTATCATATACCGTTTTGGAGAATTCCTTCGATCGGGAAGCACCTTCGCAAATTGATGTCTGAAAATATCCAGGATATCCGTTTGTTTGAAGGGATATCTGCATTACTTCAATCATTAGCACAGCGAGGTGCAATCCTGGCAGTGCTCAGCTCAAATTCATGTCAGAATATCCAACAGGTGCTTGGACCGGAAATTACACCGCTGATCCGATATTTCGAATGCGGGGTTTCTATTTTTGGCAAACCTGCCAAGATTAGAAAAATACTTAATAAAAGCGGTTTACAACCCAATGAAGCAATATTAATCGGCGATGAAATTCGTGACCTCGACGCAGCCAGGGCTATACCAATAGCCTCTGGTGCGGTTGCCTGGGGATTTGCCAGGTTTGAGGTGCTCAAGGCGCGTGCTCCAAGCGAGCTATTTACCAATGTAACTGATATATTAGAAAAATTAGGCGAGTAAGTTTACCTAAGTTATCATAAATGTTCTTGATTCACTCGACCATCTTCTATATAATTTAGAAATTGATGTTAATGATTAAAGAGCTATAAACCAGGCAACCGGTCTTAAAAACCAGCTTGCAATAATTTGCCCTTTCAATATTACTGGGAGTAAATCAATGGGCATTCAAACTGAACCAAGATTTAATCCTTCAGGCGGGCCTCTTCCAGGAACAGGCGCCGATCAATCCCCCAAAAACAGTTCAAATAAGAAAATAATCATCGGAGTAGTCATTGCAGCTCTGGTATTGTGCTGTGTTTGTGGCTCTATAACCGGTCTTGGATCTGCCGCCTATTTTTATTTGAAGAAGACCCCGGAAGTCCAGACTAACCAACAAGCTACTCCAGAGATTATTGAAACAGCCCAGCCCGAAGGGAATAGTGCTACTCCTGAGCCTGTTTACCCACCCACGGAAACAGCGGTCCCGGTATCCACGCTAACAGGCCAGGGGCTGGACGTCACCCGTGATTCTTTGCTTCAATTCATCAATGCGAATTATGACTTTAATTTCAGTCAGCCTACTCAGGTGCAAGGACTGGAAGTGGTACAGGGTGAGAGTAGCTCTCAATGTATTAATACGAATTGCGCCGCAGTTACCCTGGTTGGACCGGCCGACAATTTACTGGTCGTTTCTGAGGTAGTTCCCACCGATCCACAGGATAATGCCCAATCCACCATCGCTATCACTTTATTGGGTGATATAGTCACTCAATTTACTGGTGATAAAAGCGACACGCCCCTTATCATAATGGGCGAACTGATCCAAGCACAGTCAGAGGGAAAAAATTATCAAAATACGATCCAGCAAAATGGTTATTCTTTTCTCGAAGATTACGACGCTCAATCCCACAATGCCGGTATTACCATTTCACGGCCAAAATAATCTTTATTTCTTCTTGCCATTAATCTTATTGATAATAACATCCAAATTAACCGCGGTTGCCAGTCCAATGGGTAATCCAAAGGCCATATCCAGTGTATTACCATTGCCAACAGATTGGACAAGGAAGTGATGGATGGGCAATAATGCAATGGCAAACAAACTTAGAGCGGCACTCAGCAGATAATATTTTTTCATCTGTCGCTCCAAAAACCTGTAAGATTTTGTTATTAGAATTTTATATTATTAGTTTATCATCCTGGTAGTCCAAACATCCTGACAACCACCTTACAAATCGCCTGACTTCTTATTGAAAATCAAATTAATGGATCGCCTGGAGAGTGGTGCCACAATAAATACACTCTGCGCTGCGGTCATCGATCCATTCTATCTCGTCACTGCGCACCGGTGCTCCACACTTTGGACAACTTGAAGGCAAGCTGGGACGTGGTCTGCCTGGGGCTGATTGGGCCGGCTGCGCCGGTAATGGGAATGGACTGACTTTGGCCGCATATTCTTTCTCAATCTGGTTAGCGGCTTCTACCAGACCTTTGTTACGCATATGGCGCACAATATTTGTGTAAAAAACGGGGATCCGCCTGACCATCTGGTACTGTAAAAACAGATCGAGGGCGCGCCGGGCATGTGTTAATGATCGCACCGGCTCTTTAGCGTCCACAAAGCAATGGGCTGCCTGGGCATGGAAATTCGCCGCTCGTCGGGGATGACTGGTATTTTCCATTCCGTTTGCCAGTTGAGCAAACAGCAGTGCGGCTTGTTCAAATTGGCCGCTGGCTCGCAACTGGTTTGCCTGATTGAGAATAGCGATCTGTTCAGGTGCAAGTACCATCTGACCACCGCCCTGCCTGAATCTTCGAAACATTATTCCACCTCCAATAAAAAGACTTGATTATTCTCTTATTATCTTTGCAGACTATGAGAAAGCGGTTAGCTTGTAGTAAATTATTTGTAAAATAACGGAGCCCAATTCCTGATTCTTTGACACGGATTTGGAATTCATAACCTTCCCTTGATCCTATATTAGACATTGAAACTGGGTCAGTTGGAGTTATCTCGACCAAAAACCGGGGCAGTTATAGTGGAAAACGATGTCACTCGTTTGTTTGATCCCATCTATCGTCAAATCCCCCTGGTCATACCGGTTCGAATCCCTGGCCAATATTCCGATGCCATCTGGAGGCTGCAAGTCGTTACTTTCAAGCCTGATATCAAATTTAAGATTGTTTCCCTGACTATAGGAGGATGGAACAGGCAAATTGATATAGGATCTAACCTGCATTTTTGAGGATACAAAATCCTTGCTGGATATCAGTTGACCGGTGGTATCCAACAGTGATAAGCGCAGTTTAGCCTGAACATTCTGAGGAATTGAACTCACTCTGACCAGAACTGCGGTGACTTTTCCACATGTGCTGGTAAATCCCTGGTCGATTACCGAAGAACTGTTCACGTAAACTTGCGAACCATTTTCACCGACGTCCAGGTTTTTATAATTTGGTTGGACACACGGTCCAAAGGTGTAAATGGATGTCCCACAATCCGTATAGTAGGTAGCATACATGCCAAGCGAATAAAAACCAAGCACCAGACCAAGCAAACTGATTGTTAAGACTTTGGTGAGTTTCACCCATTTTTCGCCAACGAACACCAACCCCGAAAGAGCCAGATATAACAATATCGCGGTCGGGATATAATAACGGCCTTGCCTGCCCAAAAAGCTCGTATCGCCATTTGGAACATAATGGACGGAAAAATACATTCCGGCCGTCGCTGCCGAGGCAAACATGAAAACCGCTACCAGGATAATCCGATATTTTGTTGAAAACAGTTTTGATTTGGGTTCAACCAATAAAGCGCCCAGCAGAACAAGTGGGTATAACCAATAAACAATCGGCGGAACTATTCCAACCCAGTAGCCATAGGCCGCTACCCAATCTCTGAAATAACCACCCGCTGCTGAGATGTTGCCTACGACATAAGTCATCAAAAAATTAACCGGGTTAGACAGGGCCATATTAAGTATATTGCTGGTGCCGTAAACCTTTGAGCTTTCTACACCCAACACATTCCATAGAACGATGCTGATAATAGACAGAAGCACACCTATCCAAACCAAAGCAACCAATCCCTTTGATTTAAACCGGCGAAATGGCAGGATCAATAATAGGGGCAGTAAAAGGACGGCGTCCGGTTTTGCAAAGCCAAGCAGCAAAATAATACCGGTCAGAGCCCAAATCTTCCAGGACCGGACAGGGGTCTCCTGGTCAAAAAAAATGAACAGCGTCATCCCAACAAACAAGAAGCAGGCTGCATTTGTAAATCCATCCGCGTTTAAAGTAGAAGCCTGGAAGAGCGCCGCCGGTGAGAGCGCTAAAACCGTGAACACCCATTTTCCAACCGGCAGTAAACGGATGGTGAAATACGCTCCGGCCAGATAGATCAACAATCCAGCTATCCTGCAGAGGATGGCCACCGGGATGACCGGAAAATCGTATCTTCGCCAAAAAAATCTGGCAATCAGCGCCTGGGGGATGAAAATAATCGGTGAATTAATAGAAGTAGTTGGGATGCCAATGGTGTTATTTTTATCAACCGGCTTTAAGAAAATATCTTTTGAGAACAGATCCCAGGCCGGGGTTTGAAAATACCGGCGTTGGTAAGAAAGCGAAAGAAAATCGCCGTATAGCGGCGTTCCCGAAGGAGAACTGCGGTTGGGCAATAAATGATAACCTGCCAGGTCGAAAATGCGCGCCACGTGCTGTTCTTCATCGAACCCCGCCCCATATGGGATAAAGATACAGTACAACAAACCGATAAAAATCCCAAAAACCAAAAAAAGGCTGACGGGGTTGATATAAGTTTTTTTATTTTTAGGTATATTGGAATCAACTGATTGGCTCAATAAGTACCACCTGCACGAGCATTATTAATTCTACCGTATTATAACGGATTAGCTTATCCCAAGCTATAATATTGTTAATGAAATCAAGTCAGACCAATTCCCTTATCCAGCATATTTCCAAATGGTTTAAATTGCAAACAGAGGGTCAGCAGTTACTCCAATTGGCTTCTTTTGCGATCGTGTTCCTCACTCTGTTCGATTTTATCATCAATCATCCCATTCAAATTGCAGATTGGAAATTTTTCGGGACCGTTTTGGCCTTATCGTTACTACTGCTCATGAATGTTCTTTTTGCCTACCCGTCTCGATTTATCTATTTATATGCGACCACTATCAGACAATGGATTGTCCTTATTATTTCAGCAATATTAATCTTCTCGGCAATTTGGATGAGCGACCAAAATTATTTTGTTTATTTATTGTTCATGCTTTGCGCACAGGCAGCCATCGAACGAGGCGTCTGGCCGACCGGAATTGTTTTCAGTGTCGCCATTTTAGGCATCTTGCTGGGAATTTACAGATCAATGGGCTCCAACAACAGTGAACTAATCTCAACTGCTTCATCTGTGGCTGCCGGGCTTATTTTTGTAATGTTGTTAGCCGTATTGCTGGTCAGATATGCCAGCCAGACCCGTCGTGCAGAGCGCTTGCTCAACGAGCTACAGGCTGCAAACGAAGAACTTAAAGCCGCCCGCCAAAAAGAAAAAGGGCTGGCAATTGCTGAGGAGCGCGTCCGGTTAGCGCGGGATATCCATGACGGTTTGGGACACCATTTGACCGTACTCAGCATTCAACTGCAAGCAGCCAATAAGCTGGTTGGCCGAAATCCACAAGCAGCGGCGGAGGCCATCCAATCTTGCCGCACTGAGGTGAAGGCAGCTCTGGAAGAAGTTCGCCGTAGCGTCAGCATGATGCGCCAATCGCCGGTCGATGATCAACCACTGGCACAGGAGCTAGAAACTCTGGTTAAGAATTTCGAGCAGCTTACCGGACTGCCAGTCAACCTGCAACTCCAAAACGCTCCCACTGATCTTCCTTTGATTGTGCGTCAGAGCCTTTATCGCGCAGTACAGGAAGGTCTGACAAATGTTCAGAAGCACGGCCAGAACGTCCATCAAGTGAAAATACACCTTGAGGTTGATTCCGAATGTGTTCGATTGAAAGTACTGAATGACGGTCATGGTTTAGATGAAAATCAGGCTGGCCAACCAGGTTTTGGGTTAGCCGGGTTGCGTGAACGGGTCAGCCAACTGAACGGTGCCATGAAAAGCGGGCCTGGTAAATCTGGTGGTTACGAGGTTGAAATCACGATTCCATTAAAGGGGGTTATCCATGATCCGGATCCTGCTGGTTGATGACCAGACGCTTGTCCGCCAGGGCATCCGGTTATTATTGGAAATCGAGCCGGATATCCAGGTCGTGGGCCAGGCAGCCAATGGACGTGAAGCTGTCCAACAAGCCCAGGTGCTCCATCCGGATGTGATTCTCATGGATATACGCATGCCGGAAATGGATGGAGTAGCTGCCACGCGTGAAATCACTGCTCGCTTTCCTGAAATCGGCGTCATTATTTTGACCACTTTCGAAGATGATGAAATTGTTTTCGATGGTCTCAAAGCCGGTGCGCGCGGCTACCTCCTCAAAGACATCAGCAGCGAAGAAATGGCAGATGCGGTTCGCCAGGTAGCAGCCGGCGGAGCGTTGATCCAGCCCAGCATCACCCGCAAAGTATTGTCTGAGTTTTCACGGCTGGCTTCAGCAAACTCCAGCTTGCCCAGCTCAAAAACCGAGAAGACTTCTTCCCAACACGCAATCCTACCAGAACAACTTACTGAGCGGGAAATGGATGTGCTCAAAGCCATCGCCAGTGGCCTTTCGAATCGTGAAATCGCCGAGCGCCTGGTGATAACAGAGGGTACTGTTAAAAACCATGTCTCCAACCTGATTACCAAACTGCAAGTCCGTGACCGTACTCAGGCTGTCCTCAAAGCTCAGGAATTGGGCTTGTTGTCCTGAACGCACCGTTTATCGTTTCACGATTATTGGTTATTCACCAGTTTCATGCTCCTTCCTATCCCCCAAAAGTCATAGAAAAAAATCTATCCTGACCGGCGGAGATGTCTATCCTTCGGCACTGTCAATGCGCGCCTTACGAATGTATGCTCTTATCGTGAAACTAAATTTGGAGGACAAAATGGATGAAAGGATCGAACGAAAACCGCTGAACCAGCGCGCTATTCGTCTCACTGCCGCCATTGTATTGATTTTGGTCGGACTCACTGCCTTATTATCGAACTTGTTCAATTTCGAATTGTATCTGGTTCTGCTGATCGGCGTTTGCCTGCTCGTTTGGGGCATTTTTTCCCATCGCAGCGGCCGGATAATCCCAGGGAGTGTATTAAGCGGAATCGGTTTAGGGATCCTGGCGCTACAAGGGCCATGGAATCTAGCGCTTTCTGACAAAGGGCGCAGCGGTTTTTTTATGCTCTGCTTCGCACTCGGTTGGTTTTTAATTACTGCACTTACCTGCCTGGTAACCTCAAAAACACTCTGGTGGCCTTTAATTCCGGGCGGAATTATGGCAGTAACCGGTATGGTACTTTTGATAAACAACCAATGGTTTCTAAATTTTTTAAACTTAATTTGGCCGGTTGTCTTGATCCTGGTTGGACTTTACCTGGTTTTGATGTGGAGCCGGTCAAAGTAACTTGGGCCATCAAACTATTCAATAGGAAGTAAGCAGGAGATAAAAATGTCAGCTTTACTCGAAGTTCATGATCTGGTCAAGAAATATGATCAATTCACTGCCGTAAAAGGCATCTCGTTCGATATCCAGCAGGCCGAAATCTTCAGCTTGCTCGGACCAAACGGTGCTGGTAAGACCACAACCATTTCAATGCTATCGACACTCTATGCCCCCACCAGCGGCGATGCCTTCATCGCTGGACATTCGGTGAGCAAAGAACCGCTGGCTGTTCGCAAATTGATCGGTGTAGTTCCTCAGGATCTGGCAATCTACGACGATCTGAGCGCTCGTGAGAATCTTGTTTTTTGGGGACAAATGTACGGCCTGGACGGCAAAACTCTGAATATGCGTATCGATGAGGTCCTGGAGCAAATAGGTCTGAAAGATAAGTCGAAAGAACGCGCCAAGACCTACTCTGGCGGCATGAAACGCAGGCTCAATATCGGGGTGGGGCTTCTTCACAAACCAAAGTTGCTTTTTATGGACGAACCCACTGTGGGTATTGATCCGCAATCCAGGCGGGCAATTCTCGATTCGGTTAAAGAATTAAATAGCCAGGGCATGACCGTGCTCTATACCACTCATTATATGGAAGAAGCCCAGGAACTTTCCCACCGGGTCGGGATTATCGACCACGGCGAGATGATCGCGTTGGGAAAACAATCTGATCTCACTCATCAGGTCGGGGAAAATGAAGCCGTCATCTTGCATGTCGGCGAGGCAGATAACCCGATCACCCTGGCCAATGCTATCCGGGGATTGAGTGGGGTATTGCAAGCGGATGTCAGCGACCATACCATCACAGTCATCACACCCGCCGCCAAAGAAATCCTGGCCTCCACTATCACAAAAGCCGCTGAAATCGGCATCAAGGTCCGTTCGGTAGACATTCACGAGCCCGATCTTGAAGCCGTGTTCCTGAACCTGACCGGACGCGCTTTGCGCGATTGAGGTGTAAAGACCATGAAAAAAATTTTCTTGATCGGAATAAAAGATGTAACCCTGGTTTTACGCGACCGTACAGCACTCATATTCATGCTGCTGGCTCCCTTTCTGTTAACCCTCGGACTGGGTTTTGTCACTGGCCACTTCTCAGGATCCAATACCAATAGCCTGAGCAATATTCCGGTCGTTTTGGTAAATCAGGATAACGGTCAATTGGGTACTGAACTGGTGAATATTTTCCAGTCCAAAGAGCTCGCCTCTCTCATTTCCCCCGTCATCTATCGTGATCCAGCGCTGGCTCGCCAACAGGTGGATGATAATAAAGCCGCCGCGGTCGTCATCATTCCGGCTGGTTTCAGCGATAGCATCATCCCTCAGCCAGGCAAATTACAGACAGACCAGCTAATCCAGATTGAGCTCTATACGAACCCAACCGAACCGATCAGCGCTGGCGTGGTCAAGACCATTGTGAGCCAGTATCTCGGTCGTGTTGAGCAGAGCCGCATTGCCGGAGTAGTGACTATTACCCAACTGCTAAATAATGGCTTGATCCAGGTTCAAGGCGCAATGCAGATAGGGACACAGATAGGCCTTTCCCAGGCAGCCAGCTCACAGAATAATTCAGCAATTACTCTCAAAAGCACTACCGCTAACGGGCAACCCGTCAAAACCGATGCCTTGAGCTATCTGGCTCCGGGTATGGCTCTGATGTTCCTGATGTATACCGTCACCAACGGCACTCGTACGTTACTGGCCGAGCGTGTTCAAGGCACCTTACCTCGTTTATTGATCTCGCCCACCTCTACTAGTCAGGTACTGGCCGGAAAAGTATTTGGAATTTATCTGAGTGGGGTAGCCCAGATGCTGATTCTGATCGTGGCCAGCCGGCTTTTTTTCCAACTGGATTGGGGAAACCCGTTTGGGGTGCTGGCATTGGTGTTAGCAGCAGTCGCAGCAGCAGTTGGCTGGGCCATGGTTATCACCGCCATAGCTAAAACGCCAACTCAGGTTGCAACTGCCGGATCGGCGCTCATGCTGACCTTTGGAATCTTGGGCGGCGGTTTCATCAACCTGGCAAATATGCCGGGCTGGCTTCAAATTGCCAGCAAACTGGCGCCGAATACCTGGGGATTGAACGGTTTTTCAACCCTGGCAGCAGGCGGGCAACTGGTTGATATTTATCTACCCTTGATGGCACTATTGATAATGGGCGCAGTATTGTTTGCCCTGGCAGTCATCATTTTTAGTCGGCGTGGGATTGCCGGAGCGTAAGGAGATTGAACATGAAAAAGATCATCGCAATTGCCTGGAAGGATGCACGCTTGCGTTTTTCCAGTAAAGCCGAATGGATATTCTTTCTAATATTGCCAATTGTTTTTACAGTCATCCTGGCGGGTGGAACCGGGGGGCCTCGTGATCCTCGTATCCAGCTAGACGTGGTAAACCAGACCAAGTCTCCGCTTGCCGCCGAGTTGATCTCTGTGTTGGAAAAATCAGATACTGTTCGTCCGGTTGAAAAAACCAGCAATCAGGCCCAAAGCGATTTTTCGCAACGGCTGGTTTCCGCAGTGCTGGTCATCCCTCCCGATTTTGATCTCCAGCACCTCGCCGGTGGAACTCTACAGGTTGACTTGCAGCAACAACCCAGCGATCTTAATGCCCTGGTCATTTTCCAAACTGTTCAGAATGACATCAACCAGGTCAGCAGCGCCGTAGATATCGCCAATATCAGCCTGGCCGAAGCCGAGCGCCTCAAACCGTTTCAAAATACAGCAGCCCAGAAGGCCTACTTTGACGCCTCCCTGCAAGCCGCTCAGAACCAGATAGACAATGCACCAAGCCGCATGATTGAACTACAAGGTGCGACCCCAAACCCCAGTCCTTACGATCCACGGGCCAATTCTTCGGTCGGTCAGTTGATTACATGGGTTTTTATTCCTTTGCTTGGCATATCCAGCATGTTTGCATATGAACGCCAGAAGGGCACGCTGCGCCGTATATTAACCACGCCAACTTCAAAAAGCACTTTACTTTTAGGAACCATTCTGGGCCAGGTAGCAACTGCCCTGGTGCAGATGATTTTACTGATTGGCTTTGGGGTGCTGGTGCTGCACGTCAACTGGGGCCAATCAATAGGGGCTCTGGCGGTCATGCTGATCGCATTTGCCTTGGCGGCGGCTGCATTAGGCACAGCGCTGGGTACTTTTGTTAAAACAGACGGGCAGGCTACCGGATTAAGTATCATGCTTGGGATGGTCATGGCGCTGCTGGGTGGATGCTGGTATCCGATCGAAATGTTCCCTCAATTCGTTCGCCAGGTTGTAGAAATATTTCCAACCACCTGGGCCATGCAAGCGATACTCGACATCGTCCTGCGCTCCAAGGGGTTGTTATTTATCCTTCCCACTGCCGGGATTTTGCTGGGCTTTGCCGTTATTTTCTTTGTCTTTGGCATTCGGCGTTTTCAGTACGAATGAATCAATATTTATTGAAATAAAGAATAGTCTGGTTGATTACCAGCAGCCAACCGGATTTCAATAAGAAATTGATCGAGTTTATCCGGTATAGCCAGCTCTCAGTACGGAAAGAGGGCTGGCGTTCAGTTCCATCATTTCTGGTACGTATCTTGTAAGGGTTAAAGTGGTTATCTGAATGGGGCTTGCAAAGATATTTTCTGATGTAAATTTATTATCACTCAAACTATAATTGAATTAAAATAAAAAATAGCTATGACTCCAGATTACAACGCTATCAACCAAGCCATCCAAAACGCTTATAAAGCTTTACAAAGCGGCGATCATTTAACTGCACGTCGCTGGGCAGAGCGAGCCGCACAGCTTGCACCAAACCTGGAAGAACCGTGGTTGATACTGGCTTCCGTCGCCAGTCCGCACGCCAGTCTGGCCTATATTGAGCAGGCCTTAAAAATCAATCCCACCAGCAGGCGAGCTCGCATTGGTTTGAGTTGGGCGCAAGATCGTCTGCGCCAACAGACACCTGCTGTTACACAACCTCTTAAACCTTTCCAGCCGGTAGCTGTCGAACAAAAACCGGCCAAGCCTAGACCTCGTTCTTCTTCCTCAAATTTATTCGTGCTGGTGGGTTCCTTAATAGTCATTTTGTTAATGGTGTGCCTGGTAGCTTCCGCCTGGTTTGCCTGGCCCGGTCATTTTTCCAAAGTCGAAGCTTTCATCGCTGGTTCAACAGCTACCCCTGCAACTGCCCCGACTGCGATATCGCTACAGGCCATTCCGTTCACTGACACTTTATCGGCTACTGCCACTTTCACAAAAACACCGCTGCCAACACGCACATCCACACCTACGCGAACTTCTACCCCCTTCCCATCCCTGACACCTACCCGCAGACCCACCAAAAAACCAACCACTATTCCCGTTGCAAATGGCCCGAAACGCATCCTGGTCAGCATTTCACAACAGCATCTTTATGCTTATCAAGGAAATGCCTTAATCTATAGTTTTGTCGCCTCAACTGGACAACATAATGGTACATTAACAGGTAACTTTAAGATTCTGGATAAGATATCCAATGCCTACAGCGCACCCTGGGGGTTCTATATGCCGGATTGGATGGGTATCTATTGGGCGGGCGCCGATCTTGAAAACGGTATCCACTCATTGCCGGTTCTAAACAACGGCAAAACAATTTGGGGAAATGAAATTGGTACACCCATTACTTACGGATGTGTGGTTCTTGAAACAGCCGATGCAACTAAGCTCTTTAAATGGGCTGATATCGGCACCCCAGTTCAAATTGTTCGATGATATTCAATTCAATTTGTGGTTTAATATCCATATTGGTCAGGAATCCGACCAGATTAGCTGATAAGCCGGTCGTTCTTTACTGCTGGTAGCTTTCACAGGCTTAATGTATTATCCTCCGGCACATAAATAATTCTTTTTAGGAGGTCTTCGAAATGAAAGTCGGTTTTATTGGATTGGGAATTATGGGCAGCGGCATGGCTGCCAATTTACTTCGTCATGGTCACGATTTGATCATTTTCAACCGCACCGCTTCAAAAGCTCAGCCATTGATCGATATGGGTGCCGATTTGGCGTCATCACCAGCAGATTTGGCACAACAGGTCGATGTACTCTTTACCATGCTGGCCAAACCTGAAGTAGTCCGCGAAGTTGCCACAGGAGATCAAGGGTTCCTGAGTCACATGAAGCCCGCTGCAATTTGGGTGGATTGTAGCACTGTCAATCCGTCTTTCACACTCGAAATGGCCGCACAGGCCGCCAAATATAAGGTACATTTCCTGGATGCACCCGTGTTGGGATCAAAAATCCCGGCCGAGAAAGGCCAATTGAGCTTTTTCGTGGGTGGGCGGGCGCAAGATTTTGAAATTTGCCGCCCATTCTTCGAATCGATGGGCAATAAAATCGTGCATATGGGCAAACAAGGCATGGGCTCATCGATAAAACTGTGCTTGAATCTGATGACCGGGTTAAATGTATTGGCGTTTAGTGAAGCTACCCACCTGGCTGAATCGATGGGCATCCCGCAAAAGTTGGTATTTGACACAATTTTAGGCTCAATCGTTTCACCGCCCAACCTGACGGCAAAGCGAAGCAATTTTGAGAACGATCGATACGATACCGAATTCTCCCTGAAATGGCTGCGAAAAGATTTGCAACTAGCCACTCAAAGCGGTTACGAGCAAAACATCCCCATGCCAATTACCAATTCTGCCAAAGAAATTTTTGCCATGGCGGAACAGGCCGGCCTGGGCGAAGAAGACTTTTCAATTATATTTAAGTTTTTGCGAGGAGAATTACCCTAATAATACTTTACGGTACTACCACCGTTCTGACATCATCGCCAAAACTTTCCAGGTTATCCAGAACCGCGTTGATAGCCCCGGCATCCAGAGGGATTGTTTTAGTAACAACTTTGGAAAGGTCCAGCAGTCCGCGGCGCGCCATTTCGATCACTAAGGGCAGTTCTTGCAGTAAATGGTCGTCAGCTCCAATCAGCTCGCTTTCCGGACCAATCAGCTCGTGGTAAGTATCCACTTGCATGGGTTGGTTGGTGATTCCAACCATAACTGCTCGTCCCATGACCGACAGAGATTGTAATGCCTGTCGCATGGTTTTGGGCAAGCCGATCAGCTCGATTGAAACGTCTACGCCCTTTCCACCGCTCAGCCGTTTGATCTCCGCTACCGGGTCTACTTCTGCGGCATTGATTGGAATGGCTCCGTACTTTTGAGCCAGACCCAATTTTTTGGGGTTGATATCGATCGCATAAACATCCAATGCGCCTAAAGCCCGCGCCAGTTGGATTGCAGACATGCCTAATCCGCCAATTCCAAAGATTGCGGCAGTTTCACCCCCTTTAAGACGAGACTTCCTCAACGCGTGAAAAGATGTAGCCGAGGCACACATCAGGGTTGCGCCTTGTTCGAAGGGTATTTCATCCGGAAGTTTGATAGCATTCCGTTCCGGCACGGCAATGTATTCTGCAAACCCGCCATCCGTGTAATGACCAATCATTCGACCGCGAGAACAGAACTGTTCGTTACCGGTGGAACAATAATAACAGTTGCCGCAGGTCACCATGTAGTGCAAACACACACGCTCGCCTGGCTTTACCTGGCTTACCGAAGATCCTACTCTCTCTACTATTCCGGCTACTTCATGACCAAGTGTCATGGGCAATGGATAAACCGGCGAAGTACCCGCCCGGTAATGGACATCCGAATGGCAAATGCCGGCCGCACGAATGCGTACCAATATATCGCCATCACCCAAGGGTGGCACGGGGATATCCTGCATTTGAAGAGGTTTTTTGACTTCTACGAGCCGGACACTTTTCATAATGTTAATTTCTTTCAAGGGATGAGTTTACCCGTTATTAGGTCAGGACAATTATAAGCACAATTTTCATAATTCTGAATTTTTGATATGATCAAATTTATTAACTGAACGACCGGTCAACGATAGCCTGGACACGCCCAACGATTCCATTGACCAGCATCACTTTGATACCATGCGGATGGGTGGGACTGCTGGTTAGGATGCGCGCCACAATGCCTTCGGTCAGTTGACCGCTGGCCTGGTTTTGTTTTTCCACGATCAGCACTCGCATACCGGGTGCTATCTCACTACGCTTTGGAATATTCAATTATTTTCCTTTCAAAAGGTCATTCTTCGAGAGGCGGCAGCAATCCTAATTGGCGGGCGCGGATAACAGCCTGCATACGGCTGTGAACATCCAGCTTGCCGTAAATAGAATTGGTATGAGCCTTGAGCGTGTTGATTGTGAGAAAGAGACGCCTGGCAATCTCAGCATTGCTAAGACCCATTGCCATTAATTGGAGAACTTCCAACTCACGCGGGCTGATCGGTTCGACCAGTTTGATCTGATTGGCTGCTATTTTTTGTGTATCGATAATCTGATCAGATCCTGAGGCACCATTTTTAATAGCCAGGATCTGGTCAAGAAAAGAAATGGGTAAACTTTCCGAACCAGGTGCCAGGCTTTGGCGCAATTTGCCTGCCAGATCAACAGTATCAATATCGATAAATGGCCTGATAATCCCCTCCGGCGCAGCAAGGCAAGCCGCTTTTTCAAGATGTACCAGCGCATCGTCAGGGTTCCCCAAGGCTAAGACCGTAACCGCCAATAAAATATCAATTTCGATCAGATTCTGGAACCGCTCGCATTGCTCTGCCAGCGAGCGCATGCCTGACAACAATGTAAATGCATCCCCATAATTTCTCTTGGCAATTAACAAATGCGCCTGGCTGATCTGCTCGGACATCCGGCTGGCATCTGCCGCAGTGATTGGCGGCAAATGGGCGTGTTCCACCCAATCTTCGGCTGCCGCAATATTCCCCAAAAGTAGATCAAAACGGGCCTTTACCGCGGCTGCCATACCTGTAATCCAGGGTAATTGCATACGCCTGGCCTCATTAATATTTGTACGAATAGTTTCCATGGCGAGCTCGGGTTCGCCCATTCTAAATTGCAACACAGCCAGGGTGTTTATTCCACCGATCACCGTTGCATTGACCCCCATCTTGCGGCATAACTCAATCCCTTTTTGCACCACTGACATGCCGGCTTCCAATTCGTTGCTTTCATAATAAATCCCAGCCAGAGGCATCAACAGAAATATAGCTGGTAAGTATAG
>DATFYI010000030.1:0-5187 GCA_035315125.1 Anaerolineaceae bacterium
TTATCTAAAAGAATAACATGACCCTTACATTTTACCCGTCACTCTTTTTCTTTGAGAAGGTTTTTTTGCGCAATTAAAAGATTTCGGTTATAATAAAAAAGTAACTATCGCTGATCTATATAAGACCGCGCTGGTTATCACCTGAGGGGATGGCCGATCAACCTGTCAAGTTCGAGGCCATCCTTTCTCTTTTATAACCCATCAGAAACTCAGTTAAACTTTACTAGATTTTTTTATCAGGAAAATACTTTTTTCTCCTTACATTTTAAGATATAGCGAGATTATCTTTGTTTTTTCTCGGTCTAATAATAAACAGCTCGTCTTTCTGAAAATAATGAATAATAAATGTTACGATTTGCAACAACAATGCCCGGGTAATACTTATCCTGGCTTAGCTCACAGGCCCGCGTGCAAAAACCGCAAACGTAGATCGGTACACCTTTGCTAAATAAACAATCAATCGCCTCTTTGATATCTGGTCGCTCCGCTATTTTATCCTTGCGCACCAGTTCAACGGCATGGTACATCAAATATATGGCCAGGTCACATCCCTTATCTTCCACCCAGGTACGGGCAATACTATAAGGCATCAGATCAAAAAGCTCATCCTGGTGTTGGACAACAAATAAAAACTTGGGGGGGTCTAAGCTCATTTCAAACCTTTGAACTTACAGGGTTAACAAATTCTGTTCTTCTTTGGTATCAATGGCGCCAACCAAGCGCAGGACCTCCACAGCAAGTCTGCACTCAACGATTAAAGTGCGGATAGCCTTGGTGCGTAAAGCACCCAGGACACCCCTGCTTTTCTCCATTTCACATGCAGCTGCAATGGTCAAGGGGATCTTGCGCAAATCATCCAGACTCAGAGAAATCATACGCCCATTCAAATCTGACTGGGCCAATTGTCCCTGTTCATTGTAATAATTGCCCAATAACTCACCCACCACCCCCATTTCACGTAAACGTCGAGCCTCACTTAATGAAAGGCAGCCGGCCTGTACTAAAATTGATTCATCAGAGGCAGTGCCAATGCCCATTAAAGCAATGTCTGCATTGCGGGCAAGATCCATTGTCCGCTTGACGGTCTCTTGCTCGATGAGCATATCATGTGCACGGCGCGTCTCCAAATAAGCCGGGGCATATAGGATTTCCGCTTTTCTACCAATTCGGGAGGCAAGTTTTAAACAGATTTCACTGGGGTTGATCGAAGCACTCAAGGAAGGAGAACCGCCCATAGCCGAGACAAAAGTGGCATCATATTGGCGGGCTGGTCGAAAGAAATCGGCGGTCAGGCTGGTGCTGCGGCCCAGCCCAACCGCAACCACACTGCCATCTTTTAGATTGCGCTCGAGGTAGTCCGCTGCGGCGCGGGCGACTGAGGAGCGCCGGTAGTTCTCATCCGGGTGAAAAGGTGCGATCACTACATCTTGCAGGCCAAAGATCTCTTTAAGCTTACGCTCCAGCTCGATATGCAGGATTGGAACAGCATGGACATGGATTTCAACGATGTGTTGGTCTTTGGCTTGCTGTAGAAGGCGCTGAATTTTCTGCCGGGAAAGACCTAATGCCTTTGCAATTTCAATCTGCGATTTTTCTTCCAAATAATACATCGATGCCACCCGCGAAACGAGTTCAAACGGGTTGTGAAGATCCAACCAGTCCCTTTGTTGTTCCAATCTTGAGTTAGTTAACGAACTTGCCAGAGGTTGGTTCATCGATATCTTTAACTCATCTTTCAAATAGAGCGCAGATGATCGGGGTCGGGCAATTGCTCAGTAATTGGGCAATTGCCCAGTTAATATAAAAAAAATAAATTTCGCTAAAATCAATAGCTCATAAATATGATACATTAATTTTATTTAAATGTCAAGTTAGAGAATCCTGGTGTTCGCCCCAAAGATTCCGGATGATTTAGTTGGATTCCTGTTTGTATTACTCCCCCAAGCGGTCAGGTAGTGCCCATGGATACTTAAATAAACTGTATTCTCTATGCTATGGCTGCTGCAAGCTGCACACGAGCCGCATCCAGCAATTCAACTGCCGTTTTGGTAGCCAATCGGGTAAACAGGTAGGCTAATCTTTTATCTGCCTCAAACAGTGCTCGCAGTGGGATGGCTTCAATCTTGATCACCTGACTAGACTTAGCTGTGCGTGCAGTCGCCGGATAGATATAAGGCTCAATTATGGAACCGATGCCAAATGGATCGCCCGGGTTCACTTCATTTAAAGCGATTTCACCCAGATCGTTTTGATCTGCTTTTACCAAAAGGGGGTAGAAGAGATCGACGCTGCCGGTCTCTAAAAAATATAAGGTGTTGGCTGGCTGATCTTTCTGAAAAAGTGTTGTACCAGCCGGATAGGTCTCTACGGAGGAAATCGAGGCAATCGAGATTAATTGAGCATGGGTTAATTCACCAAAAAAGGGATAACGGCGTAAATTTTCAAGGGATATCATTCTCTCTCCTTATTGAAGGGGACTACGTTGTCCTGGGGATAGGTCCAAACAGAAGCCAACTGTTCCAGGGTCATATTCAGCCGTTTTTCGATTGTTTTAGATGCTTGTTTCATAAAATCATATGCTAGTTGATCATCTTTTTCGAATAATTCCAGCAGCCGGACAGCATCAATTTTGATCAATTCGCAATGTTTAGCTGCTCGAGCGCCGGAGCTATGGATCCGTGGCTCAATCAAGGCATAGATACCGAACATCTCACCGGGAATGACTTCACCATATACAATTTCTTTATGCTGCTCAGGATGGAATTCTACTTCAATTGTAAAAAGCCGATCCACATTTCCGGAAACCAGAAAATAGAGCCAATCTGCACGCTCTTTTTCCTTATAGATCATAGCGCCAGCCTCAACCTGTTTTTCCTCAGATATCTCAGCGATGGATTTTTGTTGATCTGGATTGAGGAAACTGAAAAATCGAATTTTTTGAACTAACTCGAGTGGAATCATTTGAATTTTCCTCCATACTATCTCAATAGACAAAATTTCTGAATTGATTATTTCGTCAAAGTTTGGTGAATAGCGCTTATCTCTGCAATTCGTTGTAATCGATCTATTAGATTGGCACGTTCACACAGAATGGATTGTACAGTGTTGGCGACTTTAGGGGTCCAATCCTTGACCTGTTCTTGTTGATAACGCTTAAGGATTGGAATTTTCCGGGCTGCTTCGTTTAGTTGAGATAAGAGAAGATTATGTTTAACAGCTAATTGCTCCAGGCGTTCTTTTTCTTTGGCATGATCCGGAGCAGCAATATAGAATTGGCCGGCGATTAGCCAGGCAACCGCCTGGTCGTTTGTTTTGATGACTGAACGTTTATAACATAGGCCGGCATGGCAGGTTTGAAAGGGTGGTTCACCGGTGGCGTGCAGTGCAATCTTATGCCAGGATGCCTGACAAGCCTCACGGCCACTTGGGCTGGACAGCATCAGCTTGCAAAATGAACTAGCATAGGTTGGAACGGTGAGCTGCTCGCCGCGCAACGATATCGTAATCGCGCCAATACCGATGATACCAGCAAATATCTCTTGCACCATTTTCACACAATTTGTCGGAAAATCAGTGAGAGTCTCACCCCCGCTTTCGGGTTCAACGATTTCCTTTTCTTCCCCCAACAATCTGTCGATCTCACTCTGCGGAAAACGCCAATGGTTTCCAATTTTAACACCCTTCAACCGGCCGTCATTTAACATACGATAGACCGTAACCCGGTCAATTTTGAGTAGCTGCTGCAATTGTTTGGTGGTTAAAAGCTCACTCATGAAATGTCACTCACAGTAACTATTTGCTATATATTGCAATACTACATACAAATATATGGTATCTCAAGTAACTATCGCGTGTGAAAATTATTACAAAAGTCATGTATGAAACTAAACAAAAATCCCGTCTCCAATTTTGAAACGGGATCATGTTATATAGAATCCTTTGGTTTGGGTCAGAAAAAAGATTTATCTAACGAACTTGGATTTCTTGAACCTATTGAGAAAGCAAGGGCGTGATTTCTGTATCGAGGGTATCTTGAGTAAACATACCAAAATGGATTGTTTTCACTTTCCCATCTTTGCCTATCAGGATCGAGGTTGGGAAACCCGTGACACCCAGATTTTCTAATAGCTGAGCGCCCGGATCTAACAATACTGTAAAAGGTAGGTCAAATTGCTTTGTAAAGGTGTCTACCTCTGATTTGGTGTCTCCGGCATTTACTGCCAGGAGAACAAGCCCTTGCTGGCGGTGTACCAGGAAATATTGGCTTAGCAGCGGCATTTCGGCGCGGCAGGGAGGACACCAGGTCGCCCAGCCATTGATCAGCACCGGCTTACCCTTATAATCGCTCAAATGGACTGCTTTTCCATTTAGATCGTTGAGGGTAAAGTTGCCTAATGATGAACCAATTCGGGCGGGAGTCACATTCTGAGAAGAGAATTTATTGCTTAATGTCAGATATACGATGGAAGCCAGGAGCAGAATTCCCACAACGATTATCCACCGATTAAGGTTGCGTTGTTGCCTTCGGAAAGCTGTCAGGCGTTCTCTTCGAGCTTGGATGGGCAGGTCGTTTTTTAGATCCATTCTGCAACACCACACGGATAAATTATTTGCCAACACCCGGATGTATCATTACCCATTTCCAATAAGACCAAGGTAGTTTAAACTATTATTACACAACTTCTGCAAGTAGGCCTTATCCCTGCCCTTACTTGCTCAATTTAATGGTAGCATCCTTTGCTAGCGCCAGACCGGCTGCCACTTCAACGGCTTTGATAATCCCTACCGGCACCGGGCAGGCCGCATGCGTACAATATTTGGCGCCCATTTGCAAGATAACCGGTGTAGAGCGTCTGAAAGATATTTCCTGATAAGGGTTAACCTGAATAAGTTCCAGGGCCAGCTTTTGAATGGCACTGCACTCACTGGTAATCGTTATTTTACACTCTTTGCCACCATCCATCAGTGCTTCCACAGTCGTGGTAAAGCCACAATTGCCGGGCATGATCTCTGCTTTTGCCATGAAGTCCTCTTTATAGTTCTATGGGTGGGCTCGCCGTGCATACCAGCCTATTTTCGAAACTTCGTGAACATCAAACTCCGGAAAGTAAGGCTTAATATCCAAAAGCGGTGTGCCGTCTAACATATCCGCGCCCAGGAAATGGATCTGATTTTCCTGACAGCCAA
>DATFYI010000031.1:0-10680 GCA_035315125.1 Anaerolineaceae bacterium
TTCGACGGATCCGTGAACTGCACGCTGTAGTAGCGGTCGTTCATGTCGGGTACGTGCAAGACCAGCGGCCCTTGACTGAGGTCTAACCAGCCGGCCGTAGAGAGCGTGTCGTGGTTCACGCCAGTAGTCGCCACTTTTGGGGCCGAGGCGGGCGCGTGGAGGGGATCTGCAAAAAGCGCCTGGGGCTCCGTGTAGAGCGTATTGACCGGGATGGGGCCGTCGCCGAACCCTTTAACCAACAGCCCCCTCTTGTACACGGACAGCAACATGCGTGGCCAAAAGTAGATGAAAAGGCACCATACTACGACCATGACCGCACCGATTATTAGCAAATGCTGGTAGTACTGCATGTCCATCACTTCCCTTCAACAACCGGCGGCACCGTATACTTGCCATGGAGAATGGCCTCGCCGGGTATGTACACGCGCAGCCAGAGGATGAAATTGCCTGCCGGCGCGGGCAGCCAGTTGGACTCATGCCCCGCCGGAGCAGCCTTCTGAATGTAAATATCGACCGATCCGTCGGGGTTTTGCACAAGACCCGACCTGTCGCTGACGCTGTAGCGATCGATCGGATTCGCCACAAAGTGATTTCCCGCGTCGCCCATCGTAATCGACCAGAATGCATGGTTCGGCGGAAGCTGTCCTGCTGGAAAGTGCATGACGTAGTCGTGCACTCCGGAGAGCGCATGGCCCGCGCCATCTGTGTTCGTCTGCCAATACATCGCCTCCTGCGGGACGTTCACCGGGCCGGGAAATAACTGGGCGTGCGCGGCTCGCAGGAACATGCTGTTGCGGGGCTCGCCCAATCCGAACATGGTGATCCAGCCGTTGACCTTCGTGGCTTTGATCCTGGCGTAAATTTGGGCCGAGACAAACGCCAGCCCGAAGCCGATGAGTGCGCCCTGGATCAGGTCACTACTCAACGTTCTTGGCTGGGGGAAGAAGATTACATGGATGATGAAATAGACGCATACCAGGCCGGTGAGCGTCGCCAGATAAGTGGTGGTTGTTCTATTCATATTACTATTTTATCCCTTTTGATTCAGCGGCATGAGCTGAATCTGTTTCGGGAACCCATATGCGGGCGATGCCGATGAAGATGCCTTAGACGATGCCGATGAGGGTGTTTTTTTCTGGCAGGAAGATGAAAAATCCAAAGATCCGGTTTACCGTGAGATTATTTCCTGCACTACATCTGCGATGATGGTTCTCCTGAACATGCTGGCGAACATCCTTCTGTATCAAGCTCTTGCTGCACCGACTCAACGCTTACCAAAAAGCACATTTTTGTAGGGTGGCGTTGAGGGCTCGAGGAATGATTTCCATGCATCGGATTTCACCCCGCTGAACCGTATTTGCCCTCAACCCACCATCGCCTGTAACGCAGATTGACGCGGATGATTTTCCTGCAACATCTGTGAAATCATAGCCGAAGGTTTGTGGTTCAGCCTGGTCTCTTCAATTTTCGAATCATTTTATCAATCGCTATGGTTTTACGCTTGCCATGTGCCAGAGTCCTTACTCTTGATTATTGACCGCCGCAAATTCTTTAGCAAAGTCTTTGACCTTGACTTTGCCCAGCATGGGCCGGCTGCGATAGTAATCTTCGTACAACTTGCCCATCCCACGCACCCGGCAGGGCTTTCGCACGCAGGTGTTCGAGCGCTTGTTAAACGAGCTCAAGCGCCGTAGTCACAAAATGGCTGACGCTTCCCGCAACGAGAACAGTTGCTTGTTAAGTTCTATGCCGTCGTGCGCAGCCTGAAGTTCAAACGAATTGCCACGCCGACCGGCTGACCCGACCTGCTCTTTTACACAAAATTTGACACACTATCCCGTGGTGTGCTACACTGGCGGCGTGAGCTGTTCAGCTCCAAAGGAGAACTCGTATGGCACAGATTATTGTTACCGCGGAAGTCAACGATGTCGAGGAGTGGTTGAAGTACAAGGTCGAAATGGTGCGCGCATTGTCGTCGGTCGCGTCGGACGGGGCCAGCTATGTTGCCATGGATGGCAGCAAAAAAGTCGCCAGCACTTGGAACGTTCCCAACATGGAAGCCTTCCAGGCAGCTCAGGGCGCCTTCCCACCGGAATTGGCGGCGGCGGCCAAGCGAGCCGGGATGATCCCGTCGACTATGGTCATGTACGTTAAGAAGTAGACCAGTCGAGACCGCGACGCACAGGCAGCCTATCCCGGAATCAGCGAGGCGGCGGCTCTGGCGGGCGGTCGCTCAACGTACACAAGCGAACACTCCCTCAAAGCGGTAAGATCTGGCATGGCCACGTATCTGGCTGCGGGGTGAATCGCTGATAAATATGGACAACCTGCTCTGCCCGCATGGGGTGGCGAAAGAAGTTATCGGGTTTCCCGCTGCCGAAAATGGGTGGACCGCCTTAGCCGTGCTGGGCCCGTATACGAAGAAGCTCTAGCAGCTTATCGTCTTCTTCCTCCGCAATCTGGTCGACAGATCGATTTCCGGCCTCCGCCAATACTCCGTCGATAATGGTTTGCTTGAGTTCAGCAGTGATATCGGGTGTCCCAAGTGCGTGCATCATGCCAACCAGTGGGTCCATCAGTTGATCCATGAAATGTTGGATCCCGCCTGCTCCACCGCCAACGTGCCATTGCAGGCTGGGCCCCATTAATCCCCAACGCAGTCCCGGCCCATAGCTGACCGCATCGTCGGCCTCTGCAACACTCAACACACCCTGTTGAATCAGGTACATGATCTCGCGATAGAGCGCTGCTTGAAGCCGGTTTGCCACATGGCCGGGAAGTTCCTTGCGTAGGTGGATAGGCTTCTTGCCGATCGACGAGTAAAATGCCATACCTTGTTGGATGGCATCGGGCGATGTTTTGGTTCCACCGACGACTTCTACCAACGGGATAATGTGCGGCGGATTGAAGGGATGGCCGATGATGCAGCGTTCAGGATACTTGCATTTGGATTGTAGCACGCTCATCGTCAGCCCCGACGAACTGGATGCGATGAGCGAGTCGGGTGGAGCTACTGCATCCATCTCTGCAAATAAATTGATTTTGAGATCTTGGTGTTCCGGTCCGTTCTCCTGGACGAAATCGGCTTGCGAGACTGCCTCGCGTACATCGGAAGTGAAGATCAGGCGCTCCTTTGCAGCGCCGGCGGTTAAACCAATGACCTTGAGTTGCTCCCAGGCTTCGTCGATGTACTTGCGTAAGTTAGCTTCTGCGTTCGGGGCGGGATCGGTAGCTACTACGTCAAAGCCGCGGGCAAGATAGAGCGCTGCCCAGCTCGCGCCGATGACTCCGCTGCCTACAATCCCGATACGGTGTACGGATTTATTGAAAGACATCATCTTTTCTCCATTCTACGAACGAATTCGTGCAACCCGGATTCTATGTCAGGTCAATTTTCCCAATTTTTTACGACAAACGGATGATTATTTTGGTGGGACTCAATTAATATTAGCTCTTTTTCCATTCATACACCAGCCGGTCGACCGGCCCGTCCGTGGCCTGGACCGGACGCTGGATCATCTCTTTCTCCTGCAGCAGCCAGGATCTTCGCCAGCTTCTGGCGCCCTGGGACTTGACTGGTTACCTGTAATCGTTAATCCAACGGGTAACACCCGATCTGTACCCTGGGTACGAGAACGCCAATCCTCCTCTCCTTTCAGGTTCGCGAAGCATGCCGCAGGCTGAGGGGCCGGGATGAGATAGTGTCCGCCCTGACGAATCGAAAGCCATCCCCTTGTAGGGCGTGAAGAGATTCTTTCGAGTTACTGGGTCTTCAGGCTTCGATTTTCTTGATCGTTGTGTCCGCATTCACCGATTTGATGGTAACCTTCACAGCATCTTCCATGGGATCTTTGAAGGGTACCTCGATTCGGAGCAGGCCGTTCTCGTAGATCGCTTCGGCTTTGTCAGGTTTTACTGGCCAGGCTAGAGCCAGTGATGAAACATACTCGATGTTCCTTGCTGGCGCTGTCAGGTGGATGCTGTCTTCCAGGATCTTCAGATCGATGGTATCCGTTGGCGCTCCTGGGATGGCAAACTCCACTACTAGCTTCAGGTTTTCATCGTCAGCATACGCTACTGAACTGGGTGCAACCCTAATCCGATTTTGCGGCATATTGGCAACCTCCGTTTAGGTGGAAACAACTCAACCTGGTTATACGATCGCATTGTTGACTTTGCAGATAAGTACAATGGCCACGGCCGCCTAATTAGGTGTTCAGCCGCCGTTTGGTAACTCAATCGCTTATAGACCGTTGCGGTCTAATCACCGAAATTAATTTAGGTATTAGGCGGTCATAGATTAAATTCTGAAATATGCTGTTTACAGTATAGCACGGCAATCAATACCCCGAAGACAAAATGAACGAACAATTTGCGTTATCACCGCACCATTGGACGACCCTTATGACCTCTCCGGCTATCTCCCAAACTCACGCAATGGATGCAACCATTTCTGGGTAATCTCCAAAAGCTCTTTTCCACCATCAACACCTGCCGCTCGATCTGGCCCTGCAAGCATCTCCGCCTCCACCCGGATCGTTCCCATGCCCGATCCATTATCCGCCGCAGATCATGGGTCAAGGCCGGGACTAAAAGCACTATAGCTATAAGATGGCTTGCCTACTTCTCCGGGTTTGAATTCTTTTTTATGACCGAACTGGGCACCTTCCAACGAGCGTCATCTTTAATGATTACAGGAACAATCGACGTCCTGGACTTCCGGACGCCAGGCAGATTACCGATTGTTTGGGCGACAAAATCATACAGCATTCGATTATCTTGTGCGACGATCTGGATGCTCACGTCTCTTTCGCCTATCGAACAGGCAACATAGGTAATATTTTCATATTCGGCAAGTTTATTTGCTACTTCCAGAATGCGTGCCGGCTCAACCTCAATAAAAACATCCGCAATTACCGGAAAACCAATCGCCTTTGCATCAACGACTGCACTAACAACAAATACTCCGTCTTTTATCAATCGTTCCAATCGGTATCGCACCAAACGCTCGCTGGTTTGGCCAATCCTGCGGGCGATATCCGCACAGGACATTCGCCCGTCTTCGGTCAATAGATCGATAATTTGCTTATCCAATAAATCTAACTTTACACTCATATTAAAACTTTCCGAATGTGTATTTTAGAAACAATATACTCCCAAATTTAAATGATCCTTCATCATTATATATCCGAATCGGAAATAATATTCAACCTGATACTCGCCTTATTTTAAAGTAATCAGATGATTTTTCTGATCGATCTAAAAAATAGCTGGTAAATGCCTTTTCTGACCTTTCTTTTGACAAACCTTTTCGGAGAGCTTAGAGATTCCACGTCTCCCATCGTGCGGGCCATTCGATACAACTGGCTTCTAATTTTCATGGTTTAATTTCCCACCTTCCACAATCTTGATTTCATCCCCAAGTCAGTCCATACAGCTCGTACACCAGCAAGTCGATCTGTTCATCTGTTACCTGCACCGGACGCCGGATCATCTCTTTCTCCTGCGGCAGCATGGCGGTGGGGCGGTGGGTGGACAATGTTCAGGAGCAGGAAAAACTCGAAACCAGAAAAATGCTTGAAAATGGTGCCGAATCCCCGCCGTCCGGTAGCACGTTGTGTTGGCACGTTCACGGCTTGCAAGATTACTCGTATTTTGGAACTTGTGCATAATTAACTGCTATTTCAGTTGCTAATGCACCAATTAATTGCAAAAAGGCGGAGTGCCATTTTGTTAATTCTGGGATGTCAAATACTCTTTTGTCGCCTGGCTTGAAACGATTCGTTTTTGTTTTCTTCAAGTATGTTTCATCGACTTCCCATTCATTGTGCATACCGAGATTCCTAACCAAGTTCATTTCTTCAATTAAATCTAAAGTATCGTCATCAACTGGGAGAGAAATTCCCGTTTCTTTTTTTACTATCTCGATCTGTTTTGTAAACGACATTAAATTTAACTTCAATAAATTCTTGTCCGTTTGCTTATCTGGAGAAAATGATTTTTCCGCGAAATCTATAAACTTTCCAAGGTTTGAAATAAACCAATCCCAATGGCTAATCATCGAATAAACTGCATGTTGGTGAATGGGATTTTGAAATTCTTTCCAATAATCTTTAAAACACGCCCAACTGATTTCATAGGTTTCTTCACTCCATCCTGCACTATTAATCAAATAACTCATGATTGTTCTCTCGGCATTTGGAACGGTTACGACGTATTGCCATGTTGCTGCGTCCACAAATATATCGTAAAACAGAGAACCTTGAATCAATTTTTGCGCCCGTAATGCAATTTTCAAAGGGTACAAGTGCTTTTGTGGATTTAAAGCCATATCACCTCTTTTTAGCTATGAAAATTGATTACAAAATTTTGCAAATATCGGGTCAACGTCTAGCATTCGCGAAGCATGACGGAGGGGCGGGCGTGGACAATGCTTGGGAGTCGAGCAATGCTCGAAAATGGCGTTGTAATCCCCTCCGTCCAATGCAGGCTGTGTTACCCGATTTCGTTTTTAAACAAGCAAACCCCGCAATTTAGCTCGTGTGTATGCGGCGATTGTAAAACCATCTGTGATCTCAGCACTGGCTATCATCTCTTCTAATTCAGCCATGGAGACCCAAAGAATACTTTCGATTCCCTCTTCAATTGCTGGCTTACCAATAGATTTCAACTTTGCATAGAATAGTTTTACTTTATTACCTTCCAACCCGGTGTTGCTAAGATAAATACCTAGATCAATCAACTCTCCTATCTCGCCATCCACTTCCTCATGAATTTCATTAATGGCTTGTTCTTCAGCCTTTACTCCAGGCTCGCCAAAACCTCTAGGGATTTCATAACTCCATGAACGTGTTGGATGACGGAATTGGTGCAAAAGTAGAAATTTATCGTTCATTTCGGCAAAGACAACTGCACCTTGTCCGCCCCGAAGGTCGGCCTGGTTTATGACTCTGAAATAACCTCCTTTTCGTCCTCCGGGAAACTCAACCAAATCTCGAAGAACAACAATATAAGGATCATTCAGGACAACACCAATATTGCCCCAATCTTCTGGCTTACCATCCGCTCTTAGCTCCGCTTTGTATTTATTCATCCAATCTTGAATTTCGCGCTCGCCATCAATAATCTTGATAAGCGCATTCTCATTAGAAATGAGATCCGGATGACTGCTGAGAATCTCTTCATATTCATTGATTGAATTAATCATTTTAGTAGGCCTTCATTTGAATTGTGAATACCTCTTGATCCGTGTTTATTAATCATTAGGATTATAAATCTTTTGAAACATTTTTCGAATTCGCCCGCCTGTTGTCCATGCCTTTGCGTATGGGAAGGCGTCCTTCATAAGCATTCCAGCTATAGGACCTGCCCGAACCGCAGTTTTTGTAGGGTGGTGTTGAGGGCTCGAGGAATAATTTCCATGCCTCGGATTTCACCCCGCCTGAACCGTATTCGCCCTCAACCCACCATCATCTGAACCGCTGATTGCCGCAGATTTTGCTGATTTCATAGATTTTATCTTCTGGTACGTCGATTTTGGTAGGGTGGTGTTGAGGGCTCGAGGAATGATTTTCATGCATCGGAATTCACCCCGCCTGAAACGTAATTGACCTCAACCCACCATCATCTGAACCGCTGATTGCCGCAGATGATTTTCTTACAATACCTGTGAAATCATTGCCGAAAGTTTGTGGTTCAGTTGTTCATAATGGATATCATAACTTCAAATGCTAGGGCCTAAGAGTAGGTATTTCCAATTCAAGCGTCCGTCGGGATCGATATCGGGCGCATGTAAGGAATATTTTATTCAAGGTTTCCAAGCAAATCTTCATCTTCTACTAAGGTTGGAGATATTGCGTTTTTAGGCATGTCTTCTTCGTCAAAGTAATAAAAAGCAATATTGAATTTTTCGGATAATCTAGCATCAATATCTGCAACAGATTTTACAAGAAAATTTCCCAATTTGTTCAAGCTAGGAAAATCTAATTGAATAATTAAAAGATCAGAATCTTGTTTTATGCATCCAAGATCTTTCCAGTTATGAAATTTCGTTACGAACTTATCTGGGATGTCATTGTAACTATGTACTATTAGATTTCTAATAGCTAATATTTGCTCCACAAACTTTTCCTCTTCTGTTGTAGTAAATAAGGGGATACTTAAGAAATCTTTATAGAACGCCTTAATTTTAGGGAAACTTGATAAATCAAATTTTCTACTTTGCTTCTGCTCTAGCTCAGTTATATTTATACACTGACCGACAATGTCCCTTATATAAATTGTGTAACGATTTACTATCATCATAAATAATAACTCGGCAATTATTTTCTCTTGTTCTTCCCATCCAAATAATTTTCTATAATACTCCTGAAGGTGTTTTGTTGTTTGATGTGGCTCTAATTCCTTTTCTTGATTGACAAAGTTCTCGATTGCCCATTTTTTATTAGGCTCGAAACAATGATAAACCCACCTCTCGAAAAATAAAAACCTATCAATTTGCTCAATATATTGAGCAAACGCAATACCTATCAGCGTAGCTTTTTTAGAGTATTGCCTAAAATTAAATTCCAAGAAAGGGACAGTTGTTTTATAAATATTACGATTCTCTTTATTTTTACTCATAGCTTTTCGCATAGGTGATGTATTGTTTATAGTATTCATCTTCCTCGAATGCGCCCAACGCTTTGCGTTATTTATGCTGGAACGGGCGAAGAAGTTGTCCAACTAGAAAAAGGTTAGGTATAGAAATTGCCCGAAAATGGCGGCGAATACCCGCCGTCCAGTGCACGCTTTGTTAGCCGCCCTCGATAAATCTAGAAATCCATTTAATCATGTCCCTAACATCGTCTGCCTTGAATTGTTCCCAATTTCCGTGTGCGGCTGAATTACGAATTTCAGCCCAAGTCGTGATTTGTTTTTGAGTTAACTTGCTGTAATATTCGATTTTTGCTAACTGTGCATTCATATAATCTAACTTGGGATTATCAGGCAACGCAATTTGCTTTTCTTGGCAGATATTTCTGATATGGTCTTCCAAAACACAGCCTGCTAAAACTGCTGCTGGTCCGATGTAGCCAGATTCTAACAATTCTTGTGATTGGTCTAGAAAAGAGCCCATGATTTCAGCACCAACCAACTTTCTAATACTTACCAAATAACCACCTTGATAATCTTCTTTTGATGCTGTTAAGATACCTATACCCTTTTGTACAGGCGTGTATGTAATTCCTTTATCGAATAATGCCGAAAATTCATTAAAATGGACGCTCTTTTCTCCAATAACTTGTAACAAGTAATTTTTTGCGCTTACCATCCAATGATTTGCCAATTCGGGGTCAACGGGGGTATCAAACCCAATGAAATTTGAGGGAAGTTCTCTTTGGGTTGAGAGCACTTTCCTGCCCATTTCGATAAGTTCATCAAATCGCATTATCACGTCTTTGTTTACAGGCATTGATACTCTACTTTCTTCAGGCTACTAACAGATTGGCGCACAGGTGCAAGCGGAGTGAGCGTCCGGTTGAGCCGGTGGTAGGCGCTCTTTTCATATTGCATAAACTCTATCACGAATCGTATTATAAGTTTTGGTAAGATCGTACTATCGAATTAACCTCAATAGTATTCAATCCGTCGGTTCGCCGTGTGAAGGTGCCGGACAAATGGGGCGTAAACCTAGAAGGAGTCTGTCGTGTAAATTTGCCATAGTCTATTCGTGTTTCGGCATATGAGAGTATACAAGCTGCACGAGCGCGCGTAATTGATACATATAGCATCCTTGCCGCTTCTAGTACTAACCCCGGAAAGAGACGCCTTCGCTCACCTGGTAATATTTCCTCCATTACCCCTGGAATAAATACAATGCTTGCATTAAGGCCTTTTGCGCCATGCATCGTCATTATACGTAATTTGGGAGGAAGTAACCCATTTCCTGGTAGTGGCATATTTAAACGAACATAAACCGTTTCCAATAGCGCTGCTTGCTGTTCATCTGTATCTGCCCATAAATAATTACGTAATTCCTCAATTGTCATATCTGGCGGAAGCGAACCTATAATATTTGCCCATCCTTGGGCAATTTGCTGGCCGTAAATGTTGTTTATAAGATTGAATAATTTTTTCAATCGATTTTGTATGGTTTCGTTTGGTTGCCAACTTATAATTTCAGCACATACAACACGTGCGTGATTCAACGCTGATAATTGGGTGCCTCTGAAAACCCCTGTGGGTAAGGGTTGATAAAATAAATTTCTAAAGTTTAGATTGTTTGCAATGGCAGCACCAGCGATGTTGTTGCAAATGCCTGCTCCAGTTTGAGGACGTAAGCCAAGAATCAATCGGTGAGCAAAATAATCATTCGGTTCACATATCACTCGAAGCACCGCCAAAATGAATCTTCCAGGTTTGGTCTTAATAAAACAATCTATCCGAGGAGATTCGTATACGACCCCTACTGTATCCAATTCTTGAGTGAGGGTAGGCAATTGGGCACGAGTGTTACTAAGCAAGATCATTATTTCACGAGGTGGTATTCCGGCAGCTATCAAGTCTCGACAAGAATTTGCAATCGATCTAGCTTCTTGAACAGCACTTGGAAACAGCCAATGATGCACTATCCCTGACTCTGGCGGATTGGTCGAAGCATATACTGATACAAGATTCTTGGGAATGCGATTCGGTTCA
>DATFYI010000032.1:0-30567 GCA_035315125.1 Anaerolineaceae bacterium
TTTATGTTCAAATCTATCCATCAACCGTGTTAATAAGTCTTCTGCCCCAACCCTTGCTGAAATTGCACTCACTAAAAATTGATTGAGGCTAACGCCTTCACGCTCGGCTAATTCTGCAGATTGGCGGTGCAAACTTTTAGGTAATCGCAATGCTATTTTCCCGTTATATCCTTGATTCATAAATGGCTCGGGAATCATTAAACCACGATCCAGGGCAACTTCTATCCATGACAATGCCGCATTCTCTAACGCCTTAATTGCCTCATCGGGTGTATCACCTTGAGCAAAACAACCTGGGAATTCTAACATTTCGGCTGAATAAGAATTATCTTCATTCGGTATCAGGATTCTTGTATAAGGTTGTTTTAAATAATCATTCGGTTGCATAATAATCACCCATTCTTCTTTTTTTGATTTTCGAGTATCTCCTCTAGCTCTTCGATATCTTTTTCAAATGCATCTAATATACTTCCAGCGGTGAATTTATTAATTTTTTTATGCCCTGGTATACTAATTGGTAAACTATATGGCAATAATTCACTGATATAAGTTGGTTCTTTTCCGCGCTTAGATCTTGTCCGCCCAAGAGCCCCTGCAAAGCTCACAAGCTTTGCGTTAGTCATATTGGCTACTTGATTCCGTAATTTTGCCAATCTTGTTTTTAGTTTCTTTAGCTCGTTTTCATCCATAATATCATATATGATATTATTATACAATAGACTTACTTTGAAATTGCCTTATTTCATCCCACCAGGCATGTTCAGATTAATTTGCATATACTTGATCAACATTATAACATGACTGCTTGTATATAAATCTTTGAGTAATTATAGTTTTTTCGTGTATGATTATAGAATATCATGCTTGCCCGTCAGTAAGTAATTTCTGTTAAATTTATCCCTATTCATCAGGAACAAAAACCACTTCCATCCACATGAAGTACTTTGTATTCTCTTTTAACTTCTGACCAAAGAAAGGAATCTAGTATGACTGACCTGTACCAACGCCTGAAAATCCCAAACTCGCGCCTGGATGAGCTGAACGATCTGCTATTCCAGCCGGACAACCGCTTGATCAACGACCTGCTGGCCGTAGTGGCCAAATACGGCACGCCCGCTGAAATCAACGCCAAAGCCAAAGCCGCCGGCCAGATGCCCGCCCTGTTGGAAAAAGTCAAAGCCAGCAAGCCCGAGTACCTGGCTGATTTGAAATGGCTGGAAGAACAGCGTGATCGCGGCGCCTTTATTTCCGTGGCCGATTATCGCCGCAGCGTGTTGGACGCCAAAGCCGACTCAACCCGCTTCAAAGATGATTTTGCGGTGGAGCTGGAAGTCAGCGCCTTTCAATATTTCCCCTGGGTGATTGCGGCTGCCAAAAGAGCCATTGCCGAGAAATCGCTGATGCCCGGCCGCTGGATCAAAGTACGCAAGATGAAGGAACAAGAGGCGGATGGCGATCTGCCTGCCATGGCCGCCGCCATGGATATCATCGGGGCCAGCTATGTCGAGACGCTCGACACCAAAGGCACCGACGGCTCGAACATCCACCTGAACGGCCCGGAAACCATCACCGGTTACTTCGGCGGCATCGGCCAGCCCAACGACCACCCTCTGATGTGGGTGGATGAGGCGTTGTACTACTACACAAATTACGGTGTGCGCCAGGTATTGAATGTCAATGCCGGCACCATCCTGCTGGGCTTTTTGCTGTACCGCCTGGGTGTGGATCTCGAGTTTAAGATTTCGGTCTTCTTTGGCAGCGATAATCCCTATCACGCCATGTGGATCCTGATGATGGCAAAATTGTTTGCCCGTGAAGATGGCAGCTCTCCCCTGGTCGGTTTCAATTGGAGCAACTCGGTCAATAATGAAACTCTGGAGATTACGGCTGACCTGCGCAGACAACTGGGATTTGAGAAAGTCGTCCGTTTCGAGCACCACATCACCGAGACCTGGAAGAGCATCGTCAAACAACCCTACGACCGCCGCGCCGAGCTGATCCAATTGGCCGACCACGTGGCCAACATTTCTGCCAAGCACGAAGGCGGCGATCCAGAAGTGGACAGCCAGCGCGCCCATCCGAGTGATATCCTGGATTATTTCCGCGATAAGAAAGAAATCATCGCCAGCGGTGATTGGGAAGCCCTGCAGATCAATTTCCTCGATAAAGTTGCCGCAGCCAACCACACCGCCCACGACTTAACCGAGCACGGATTGAGCTTTTTGGCTGCCAGGAAATTGCATGCGTGAGCGAGAGAAGACCATGAAATCTTATCGTAAAGAGTTGTGGTTCAATATCCCAACCCGGCGTGGTTTTGTCAATATCACACCCCAGGTAGAAACAGCCCTGAGAGAGAGCGGTATTAAGGAAGGGCTTGTGCTGGTGAATTCCATGCACATCACGGCTTCCGTGTTTATTAACGACGACGAGTCGGGCCTGCACCAGGATTTTGACGAATGGCTGGAGAAACTGGCTCCGCACGAACCGCTTGAACAATACCGGCACAATCGCACCGGAGAAGACAACGCCGACGCCCACCTGAAACGCCAGGTGATGGGCCGCGAAGTGGTGGTGGCCGTGACGGAAGGCCGCCTGGATTTTGGCCCCTGGGAGCAAATCTTTTACGGAGAGTTCGACGGCCGGCGCCGCAAACGGGTGCTGATCAAAATAATCGGCGAATAACTATTTCTTCAGGCTATGAACATGCTGCAGCAGTTCGTCGGCCATCTCATCTGCGGGCTTGTCAAACGATGCCTGGATGAACATCAAGACATTCACCAACGGCATGTCGCCCATCATATCCATCAGATCCATCCCCATGCCGCCTTCTTTGTTATCGCCATCGCCGGATGACTTGCGGCTATAAGCTTCCAGCCGGGCGTACGTGTCGCCAATTACGGCTTTACCCTGCGGATCACTCATCCACTCGCGGATGGTGGATGTTTTATTGAGGATTGAGGGCAGGTGCAACGTAGATTCGAGCGTCACCGTCAGTTTCTGGCGAATATCTGCAGCAGAAGCCGCCACCAGCAGGTCGAAATCCCCATTCTCGGTAATCCACTGTTTATAGGCCGGGTGATAGTAGGCAAACGCTCTGAAATCAAGCGGTATGGAGACAGTTTTTGTTTCTCCCGGTTTGAGCTCTACCTTGGCAAAGCCCTTTAATTCCTTTTCGGGCCGCACCAATCCCGATTTCTGGTCGTGCACGTAGAGCTGGACAATTTCTTTGCCGGATACTTTGCCCGTGTTGGTGACATCTACTGTCACCGTTACACCTTCCACATCCTTGAAGGTGTTCTTCGACGCTTTTGCGTTGGCGTAGCTAAAGCTGGTATAGCTCAACCCATACCCGAAGGGGAACAGCACCGCAAGCTGCCTGGCGTCGTAATAGCGATAACCGATGAACAAGCCTTCGCCGTAACGTACTTCACCTGCCTCGCCCGGCCAATTAATATAGGCAGGCGTATCAACCAGGCGGTGTGGGAACGTTTCAGCCAGTTTACCGCACGGATTAACCTTGCCGAAAAGTATTTCCGCAATCGCAATGCCCCCGGCCTGTCCCATCATATACCCTTCCAGAACGGCAGAAACATCATTGATCCAGGCATCCATTACAACGGGCGCGCCATTATTGAGCACCACCACCGTATGGCGTTGCGCTTTGGAAACCGCCTTGATCAGCTCAACCTGTTGATGGGTCAGGTCAAGATCGGCGCGGTCGTAGCCTTCGGATTCTTTGTAGGTGGGCAGCGCAATAAAAAGCACGGCTACATTCGCCGCCTGAGCGTTCGCGACTGCCTCATCGATCAAATCTTGCCGGAAGGAATCATCGCTCGGATAACCGTCGGCGTAGGATAGTTCAGCCCCGCCAGCCTGGGCTTTCAGCTCTTCAAATGGAACGGCTACTTTGGTCGGATTGATGTGCGAGCTGCCGCCGCCCTGGAAATGCGCTTTTTTTGCCGAATGGCCGATCACAGCGATACGCTTTTGGCGCTTGAGCGGAAGCAACCCGTTGTTCTTGAGCAACACCATGCTTTCGGCGGCGACTTTATGTGCCAGTTCATGGTGTGCCTCTACATCGAAGCTGCCATTTTTGGGCGTTTGTTTGGCTTTATAGACGATATTCAAGATACGGCGCACCGATTCGTCCAAAATGGCTTCATCCAATTTACCGTTGCGGACGGCTTTCACCAGCGCTTTGACACGATGTTTTTGCGGGCCGGGCATCTCAAGATCCAGTCCGCCTTTGAGAGCAGCGACGCGGTCGTGCACCGCACCCCAATCCGAAACAACCAGGCCCTCAAATCCCCATTCGTTTTTAAGGATCTCGGTTAGAAGACGATAATTTTCTGAAGCATAGCTGCCATTCAGCTTATTGTACGAACACATCACCGTCCAGGGCCTGGCCGTTTTTACGGCCTTTTCAAATGCAGCCAGGTAGATCTCGCGCAGGCTGCGCTCATCTACTTCGGAGCTGATACTGAAGCGTTGGAATTCCTGGTTATTGGCGGCATAATGCTTGAGTGAAGTGCCCACCCCACGGCTTTGAATACCATTGATCAGGCTGGCTGCCATTTCGCCGGCCAGGTAGGGGTCTTCGGAAAAATATTCAAAATTGCGGCCGCACAGCGGGGAGCGCTTCATATTTGCACCCGGGCCGAGCAGCACATCCACGTTCAGGGCGATACATTCCTCGGCCAGCGCCTCGCCCATTTTATGGATCAGTTCCACATCCCAGCTAGAAGCAGTGCAGGCGGCGGTAGGAAAACAGGTAGCAGGTAAACTATCGGGCGACGAAGAATGGGCGTCGGGGGCGCGCCGCAGGCCATGCGGGCCATCCGAAACGATCATTTCGGGGATGCCCAGGTGTTCAAGCGGGGTGGTTGTCCACCAGGTGGCGCCGGTACACAGGGCAGCTTTTTCTTCGAGCGTCATCCTGTTAATAATATGATGAATACGATCAGACATGGTTCACTCCTTACATAAATTACAAAAGATCAGTTCGCTGCGCTATGCGCGCACGAACTGGAAATTACATCGATGCGAATCTGTTCCAGTTCGCCAGAGATCCAGGCGGAAATGTCCGGACCGGTCAGATCAAGATGCTTGTTGGGCACGAAAAAGCGGTCTGCCGGGCCTGCATCTCTCCAGCCTGCCAGGGTTCTGCCACAAAAACAACCTGCCGGATCCGATCATCATCCAGCAGTTTGGAAAAATCGAGCTGACACACAGGCGTACCATCGAACGGGTGGCTTATATATAGACTTCGTTCGTCACCAGAATTTTACCATCCAATTTCTGCAATGACCAGCGTACAGAACCATGCCCGATTTCGCCGGGATCATGACTGATAGTACATATCTTTGGGTAAAGAATTGGTATTACCCGGATAATTTATTGTAGCGTGTGCAGGCCACAAAATGATCACTTTCGGTTTCTATTAGAACAGGTTTTGTCATACAAATTTTTTGTGCGAATGGACATCTGGCATAGTAGGGGCAGCCGGTGACCAGCTCTGGCAGCTTTTTTTCATTCAAATCCACTTCCACCTTATCCCATTTACGATCCAGACGTGGAACAGCGGAGATCAGCATCTGTGTATAGGGATGCTGTGGGTTATTGAATATTTTTTCGGCTGAGCCTCTTTCAACGACACTACCCCGGTAAAGTATCACGGCTCTGTCACTGATATAGTGCGCCAGCGAGAGGTCATGGGTGATGAATAATACCGAGAGGCCGCGCTTTCTAAGATCTGCCAGCAGATTCAGCACGTCAATGCGAGTTGATGCATCCAGCATGCTGATGATTTCATCGGCAACCAGAAATTTAATGTCGAGCAGAAGCGCGCGCGCAATCAGGAAGCGCTGCAGTTGTCCGCCGCTGAGCTGGTGTGGATATTTGTTCAGGACATGCTCCGGGTTCAGGCCAACAACTTCCAGTGAATTATTTAATTTTTTGTTCCATTCCAGGGGGCTTACTTGTGGAAAAAACTCCTCCTTGATAAACGTAAAAATCCGATCCGCTTTAAAGATTGGATTGTATGAACTGAAGGGGTCCTGGAAAACACCCTGAACGTTCCGGTAATATTCTTTTAAAGCCGCCCCTTTATAATTGGAAATATCGACACCATCGAAGAAAATGGAGCCGGAGCTGATCGAGATGAGGCGCAGGATCATCTTTCCGATGGTGCTTTTCCCACTTCCGCTTTCGCCAATGAGGGATACAATCTCTCTGTCTCCAATGTCAAAACTGACATCGTTTACTGCGCGGAGTTGCTTACCTCCAAATGCTCCGATGGAGTAGACCTTGGAAATGCCGTCCAACTTAAGCATTTGTTCCGCACTCCTTCCAGCATGCCACGTAGTGGTTTTTCTCAATTTCAATAAATGGCGGCACATCCAGACATTTCTCAAAGGCCAGCGGACAGCGTTCCCTGAACCGGCATCCTACCGGTGGATTTAGCAGCAAAGGGGGATTCCCAGGAATACCCGTCAACTGTTTCTCGGTATACTTTACTCCCACCTCCGGCAGCGTTGCTAACAACAGCTTCGTGTATGGATGTCGTGCAGCATGTATGATATCGTCAGTGGCTGCTTTCTCCGCCAGTTGCCCGGCATACATGATCATAATGCTGTCAGATATTTCATATAAAATCGAGATGTCGTGTGTGATAACGATTGCGCTGTTACACAGGTTCCGATCTCGGAATTCAACCAGCATCTCTGCGACCGCCTTTTGACTTGCAACATCCAGCGCCGAGGTGATCTCATCTGCGATCAGCAACAAAGGATTCAGCAAAGTTGAAATGACCATCACCATTCTCTGCTTCATGCCCCCCGACATTTCCATCGGGTACATGTCCAGCACTTTTTCCGGCAATTTGACCAGCTCAAGCCGCTCCTTCAACACAGGCAAAGTGGCTTTATAATCCACCCCTCTCGACCTGAGCAATTCTGCCGTCATCTTTCCGATTTTCCGTGTCGGGTTCATGGCATTCATGGCGTATTGCGGAATGATAGATATTTTCTTGAATCTAAAAGGGTTCATCTTTTCCATGTCATCGATGGGCAACTCTTCGTCGCACAGTATCACACGGCCGCCCATCAATTTCATGGGGGGTTTCAGGAGCACCAGACTGGTGCCGAGCGTGGTTTTTCCACAACCTGATTCGCCCGCCAACCCCATAATTTCACGATCTCGCATGCAAAAACTTGTACTCTCCAATGCATGTACGTCCCCCCGCAAAGTTCGATAATAAATAGTAAGGTTTTCCACTTGCAGTGTCACAGGCTACAACTCCCTGAGTTTAGGATTGAAGACCTCATCCAGTCCAACATTCATGCTGTAAAGAGCGCCTACGATAATGGTGATCGCAAGTCCCGGTGGAATAAACCACCACCAAGAACCAAGCTGAAGAGCGCCCCACAGGACTGAATACTGCATCATCAGACCAAGTGAAATTGTGTTGGTCGGGCCAAGACCGATGAAATCCAGAGTGGCAGCGTTGAGGATCGCCCCACCGAATTGCAGTATAAAGGTCAGGACCAGATAAGACAACATATTCGGCGCAATTTCCGTGACGATAATCTTTAAAGATTTCATCCCGGTCATCCTGGCGAGATCAACAAACTCTCTGTTACGCAAGGAAAAAGTCTGGGCCCGGATGGCTCTTGCCGCCCAAGGCCAGGCCGTAAACCCAATGAAGAGACTCTCTGTAACTACGCTGCGGACTTGCAGATAGGCCGCAATAATGAGCAGTACTGCCAGTGTTGGAATGACCAGTACGATATTCGTGAATGCATTGAGTATTTCATCTACTATTCCGCCGCGATAACCGGCTACGAAACCGATCAGCATGCCCATTAATGTGCCGATCCCTCCGCCGAGCAACCCCACCAGGAAAGTCGCCTGCAGGCCGTTCACGAGCTGCGAAAATACATCCTGCCCAAAGAAGGTTGTTCCGAACCAGTAATCCGCCGAAGGTGGGTGAGCGCCGGTTGGATCCACATAATCTAATGGCTTGTTGTGATTGATCATCGGTCCAATCAATCCCAGCAATACAAAGATCAGGATAATGGAAAATCCAAGCAGTACTTTTTTGTTCTTAAGTGCAAAATAGACGAATTCGTTTGTCTTTTTTGGATTATTCATGCTGTTCCACCTGTCATCCCCCTGCGTGTTCTCGGGTCAATCATGACATAGGCGACATCGATAATGAAATTGGCAAGCAACACACCAATGATGATAAAGAGGAAACAGCCCTGAATAAGAAAGTAATCTTGATTCTGAATGCCAGCCAGTAAAAGATAACCGATGCCCGGATATGAAAATACGACCTCTGTAACCAGCGCACCTGCTACGACCACTCCCAATGAAAGCGCCAGGCCGGTGATCTGAGGCAAGAGTGCGTTATTGAAGGCGTAATTTCTAATCAGTCTTTTCGGCGCACCGAGTGCTTCGAGGTAAGTGGCGTAATCTGCTTCAAGCTCATAAATGATCAGGTTCCGCATACCAATCGCCTGACCGCCAAACCCTACCAGGAAGAGCGAGGCGAAAGGCAGGAACCAGTGCTGCAGAAGACTCCCAACAAAAGACCAGGACAGATTTGGAAGCATCAAAAAGCTGTAGGCGCCGGCGATCGGGAAAATGTGCCAGACAATTCCAAACAGCCAGGCCAGCAAAATCCCCAACCACATGTAGGGAGTGGCAGTCAGGATATAGCCAAGCGGCGAAACGGTGTTATCGAGCCACTTGGAACGCGCCGCAAAAGCCCCAAACTTATTGCCTGCGTACCAGCTCAATAAAATGGACGGCACCAGCAGGGCAATATCATAGGGGACAGCGTTTTGGAGAACCTTGGTCACCGGCGTTGGAAACAGGTACACACTGGTTCCGAGGTTGCCATGGATCAGGTTATTCCAGAAAGTGAGATACTGCTGCCAGAGCGGCACATCCAGTCCGAACAAATGGGAGTAATAAGCATACAATTTTTGGCTGGCCGCCGTGGTTTGGGTTACCGTAACCCTTGCCAACATATTCTGGACTGGATTACCGGGCATAAAGCGTGGGATCATCCAATCAATAGAAACCGCCAGAAAAAAAGTCAAGGCATAAATCAGGAGCTTTCTGCCAAAATAGCGCAGCACATGACCTCCATCTTATAAAATAATCAGGTGTTAAGAAATGCCCCTCCTCCTGAATTTTGAAGGAGGGGCAGCGAGCTTATACTAAATTTATTTATTTGGGAGTTACCGGTTTTAAGTTGATCAGTGTGTTTAGACCACCCGTCTGCCAGTATCCGTTCCAGGTCATTGGATAAGTTGGACTTGTTGAAGTTGAAGTCGGGAAGCCTGTCCAGACTGCGGTCGGACCATTTGTCCACTGGGCCCATGCGCCATTGTACCACAACGGGATCACGGGCATATCGGTCAGCATGATGGTCTGGATCTTGCTGACAGCAGCCTTCATACCGGCCGCGTCAGAGGTCTGAACTTTGCCAAGTGCGTCCACTGCATCGAACATAGCCTGGTTATTGTACCGGCCGTAGTTACCGATCTGCATTTGTGATTGGATCGGGTGGGTGAACAAGTAGTTATAGGTCGTCCAGGGAGTGTTGGTCAATGGCGTATTGTTCTGCAGCGTCATTTGGAAGGTGCCACTTTGCAAAGCGGTATTCCAGTCGCTTTGAGCAGGGGTTGCAGCTGTGACATTGATGCCGGCGGCCTGGGCGCTGGAGGCGATGACAGCGATGGCAGCCATCCAATCTGTCCAACCATTCGGGCAGGTAACCTGCAGTTTGATGGGGGAACCATCTTTATTGGTTACGAAACCGTCTGAGCCGGTCTTATAACCGGCGGCGGCCAGCATTTTCTTGGCTGTGGCCGTATCGAAATGGTATCCTAAGCTCTTCTGTACGGCGGCATCATCGTATTGGCTCAGGCCAGGCAGGAGTCCACCCGGTGTGGATGCAGTGACCAGGTTTGCGTAAGCTTTTTGAACAATGGTGGGAACATCAATGGCATAGGCCAGTGCTTTTCTGAAGGCCGGGTCATCCAACGGCTTCATGGTCAGGTTCATTGCCAGGTAAGCCGTATTGGCAGCCAGCATATAGGGGGCCTTGGGGAAGTAAGTACCGGCATAACCATTATCCACCAAGGATGCCACGCCCGGCAGGAAGTTGTTGCTCAGATCGAGCTGGCCCTGCAGCACCATACCGAGGGCGACGTTGTTGCTGGAGGTGCGGATATCGACGATGTACTTGGGTGCAGGCGTACCAAACACTTTGATGCCCCACCAGTTATCGTTCCGCTGCCAGACGTTACGGTCCTGACCAGTTGCCAGGTACAGGTAGGCGCCGGAGCCAACCGGGTTGGCATTTGTTCCGGTGGCGATTTCATCGGCTGACATGGTCGACCAAATGTGCTTTGGAACAATCGGAATGTTATAAAGGTTGAAGTCCCATTCCTGGTAGATCGGACTGGTGAAGGTGAATTCCACGTGGGTGGCATCGGCCGATGTAATATTGGCCAAACCTTGCGAGGTCCACAACGAGGAGAACCACAGCGCAGTATTCGTCTTGCCAAGTGTGAAGGTAAACACGACATCGTCGGCTGTCAGGGGCTGTCCATCCGACCAGGTCAGGCCAGGTCTGAGGACCACGTCGTAGGTAGTCGGATTGGTCCAAGTTCCGCTCGCCGCCAGGAAGGGGGATAATTTGCCGGAAAGAGGATCAAAACTGAACAGGGTCTCGTACACAAGACCGACCGTTCCCGAAGTATTTGCCAGATTGCCGGTCTGGAATGGATTCCAGGTCGATGCGGGTCCCCAGGCGGCGCCACTGACGAACAGGGTCTGGTTACGAGGAAGATTGGTAGGCACCGACGAAGTTGCAGCCTGGGTTGGCGCTGGAGCTGTAGTCGGGGCGGGTGCAGCCGGTGCGGTAGTGGCAGCCGGCATCGCCGGTGCGGTAGTGGCTGCTGGCATGGCCGGTGCTGTAGTCGCAGCCGGTGCAACCGGTGCTGTAGTCGGAGCAGGGGTTGCTGCCGGAGCGCAAGCTGAAAGCACTACGGACAACATCAGCAAAACAGAAACAACGAGACTTATTTTGCGCATCTTTCACTTCTCCTTTTATTAATTCTTTTCGGTCCGGTACAGTTACCGGTTTCCTTCGATATGGGGGGGTGTTTCGGATATTCATTCGAGATCCCGCTTTTCCGCAGCATCCATTCAAAATTTCAGGAACAGCGCCCAATCAATTCTGCTTCTAATAAAAGTTAGCGAGCTTGCAGATAGGATTTTTTGATCCTGCTGACAGGATCAATCTTAAAACTCTATACGATCGATACTCACCTCCTTTTTTTTAAACCGCGGCAGTGCTACATGATGAACGAATGACCAGCTCGGAAGTCAAAATGATCCGGCGAGGTTGGTCACTAGGGTGTGCAATCATGTCAATCAAAGTTTCTGCTGCCATCCCGCCTTCACGTAAGATGGGCTGGCGAACCGTTGTCAGCTGAGGCGAGGTTCGCGCCGCCAGAGGGATATCGTCGTAGCCGATCACGGCAATGTCTTCTGGAATGAGTAAGCCAGCTTCCTGGATCGCCCTCATCGCTCCGATAGCCATCATATCGCTGGCGGCAAAAACCGCATCGGGCCTGTGCGGCAGCAGACGCTGCATAGCAAAATATCCACCGGCATCCGTAAAATCACCCTCGGCAACCAGATCAGAGTCAGGGGTGATCCCACGCTCTCGTAAGGCATCCACATACCCATCGTAGCGGTCAATCCCGGCGATCCTGGTTTGAGGCCCACTAATAGTGGCAATCCGCCGGCGTCCCAGGCGCATCAGGTAAAGCACGGCATCCCGGGCGCTGATGCGGTTTTCGACATCCACGTAGCTAATTTTGTTATTGGTAGGGTGACGGCCAATCAGAATGAATGGCAGTTTGCTCTCAGCCAATGATTCAACGATCGGGTCATTCAGCAACATGGATGCCACGATCACGCCATCCACCAAACCGTTATAAAGAATCTGGCGGATTGTCCGGCGTTCATATTCGGGTTCGGCCAGCCACAACATCACTGAGTAATCCAGCACATTACAGGCGGATGAAACCCCCTGAATGACCAGTGGAAAGTAAGGGTCAGTAAAGATAGCGCTGACGCCCATCGGGATGACCAATCCCAGCACATTCGTATGTCCTGCTGCCAGACCACGAGCGGCCAGGTTTGGTTGAAAGTCGAGCTTTTGGATTACATCTTTGACCTTTTGGCGGGTTTTCTCATTGACATTCGGGTCGCCATTAATCACGCGCGAAACGGTCGAACGAGAGACACCGGCATATTGGGCAACATCTTCAAGCGTGAGGGTCATAATCAGGTCTTCGGGAGCGCTCCCAATAACAGAGAATAAAATTGAACCGGATTGCTGCTTCTTTTAGATGGGCTTCAGTTTTTACAATTTATTAGCTAGGGATAATTGCTGATTACCGCTGAAACGATCGGGAAATCGTCTCGGGTTCGATATAAATATCTTGTATCCTTGATCTGGATAAAATTCCACCCGAAATGATTTGAAAAAAACATACAGAGAGCTATATAAAACCGTTTGATTGGAAGCGCTCTCAATTGTTAAAGTATTATATAAACTTTAATTCTAATTGTCAATATATTTTAATGAAATCATCTTGATATCCGGCCGGAGGAGACAGGTTTGTTCATTTGCAAGGCTCATTAGGGCGCCATTTTTGATGATGTTGCTTGACAACAATGCATAAAATGCTAAAATATGGGGGAAATTAATTTAAAATTTGTTTAAATTTTATTAAATAATGCGGGGAATTTATGAAAGAAAAGATTAAAATCAGTGACATCGCCCGGCAGAGCGGCGTATCGGTATCAACGGTTTCGCTTGCTTTGAATAATAAACCGGGCGTCTCTCAAGAGACCCGCTTGCGAGTTCTCGCAGTCGCCCAGGAATTTGCATACCCGCTCAAGCCAAACATCTCGTCGGGGAAAGATAATTTACTTACTACCATTGCTATGCTGGTCAAGACCGACCCGGATATTACCCCAATGGCCAATCCGTTTTACTCAAAAGTGATCATGGGTATCGAGGATAGCTGCCGCCGGGCCAGTATCAATTTGCTCTTCGCATCGCTGCCGGTTGACGAAAATAACCGCCCATTAGAGATACCTCAGTTGCTTTACAACGAGATGGTAGACGGTTTGCTAATGGTGGGCGTCTGTGTGGATGAGACTTTCGCAACTGCCTCTGTTAAACGAAAGCTCCCGATTGTGCTGGTGGATGGTTACTCCAGCCTGGATCAATATGATATAGTCGTATCGGATAATTTTCGGGCAGCTTTTCAAGCGGTAGTATTTTTAATCGAAAAAGGCCACCGCCATATTGGGCTGGTCGGCAGTGAGGTGGGCTGTTATCCCAGCCTGAGGGAGCGCCGGAATGGCTATTTGCGAGCGCTTAAAGAAAATCAAATCGGCCAAAACTATATTGCTAATTTCAATATCAATAAATCAAAAGGTTACCAGGAGACCATTCAACTGCTGCAAGCAAATCCGCACATCAGCGCCCTGTTCTGCGTGAATGACGAAATCGGCAGCTCTGCGATTCGGGCGGTTCAATCCCTGGGTAAGCGTGTGCCGGATGACATCTCGGTGGTTGGTTTTGATGATACCTACCTTGCGGCAAATACCCATCCAACTCTGACAACCATGCATGTAGATACCACCGCCATGGGACGGGCGGCTGTCCAATTGCTTTCCATGCGGCTTGGAAATCCCGAAACGGCACGCATGACCCTGACAATCCATCCAACCCTGGTGCTGCGGGAATCGGTAAATCCGGCGCCAGATCAAACTCAAACGACAGAGACAGAACTTTTATGAGCTTTTTATCATTGCCCAACATCCCCTGGGAAGACCGTCCGGCAGGTTGTTCGGATGTGGTCTGGCGTTATAGCGCCAACCCGATAATCCCCCGCGACCTGATCCCATCCTCGAATAGCATTTTTAACAGCGCAATCGTGCCCTTTCAAGGTCATTTTGCGGGTGTCTTCCGCTGCGACAATAAAAAGCGTGACATGAATCTGCATCTTGGTTTCAGCCAGAACGGCATTGACTGGGATTTGCAGGATGACCCGATTGATTGGATCTGCGCTAATCCGGAAATCGGTAGTTTCCAATATCGCTACGACCCACGCCTGGTCTGGCTGGAAGATCGCTATTATGTCACCTGGTGTAACGGCTATCATGGCCCAACCATCGGTATCGGCTATACCTACGATTTCAATCAATTTTATTTTCTTGAAAATGCACTGCTGCCGTTCAACCGGAATGGGGTGCTCTTCCCGCGCCGTATCAACAATAAATATATCTTGCTGAACCGTCCAAGCGACAACGGCCATACTCCTTTTGGCGATATTTACCTCAGCCAGAGCCACGATTTGATCTACTGGGGCGAGCATCGTTTTGTCATGGGGGTGAAGGGCGGATGGCAGAGCACCAAGATTGGTGCTGGGCCAATTCCCATTGAAACCCCGCAAGGCTGGCTGATGTTTTATCACGGCGTGCTGACCTCCTGCAATGGCTTTGTGTATAGTTTTGGGGCGGCATTGTTAGATCTGGATCAGCCCTGGAAAGTGATTGCACGCGGTGCCTCTTATTTACTTTCCCCCCAGCGCGACTATGAACGTGTGGGCGATGTCCCCAATGTGGCTTTCCCCTGTGCTACCCTGTATGATCAGCCCAGCGGCCGGTTGGCAATTTATTACGGCGGAGCGGATACCGTAACCGCCCTGGCATTTTGCAAGCTGGACGAAGTGCTTGACTTTCTAAAACACAACTCCGAGTTGTAAATTGAAGCTCCGGATGCTCGTTCGCCCTGCATGGCATATCATTGCGAGGAAACCCGATGATCTTTCAGGTTGACGAAGCAATCTCCGGGCGGGGAAGTGGTTTCTCGTTTGCCGCCCTCCTGTTTAACCTGGTACGTCGCTAATCGAATGGATTGGATCATGAATGATGGTTGAAAATACCTGGCAAACTGAGATTCACCGTGAATTGACCGGCAATATTTTGCCATTCTGGATGCAGCACGCCCGCGATCCTGAGCAAGGCGGTTTTTATGGCTCTCTCAGCAACCATCTGGTGGTTGATAATCAGTCGCCGCGTTCGGCCATTTTGACCGCCCGCATCCTGTGGACCTTTTCAGCGGCGTATGGCTACGAGCGCAGGCCCGAATATCTTGCCATGAGCGAATACGCCTTTGCTTATTTATGCCAAAAATTCATCGACCCGCTCTACGGCGGCGTCTATTGGTCGGTGGATGCACAGGGCCAGCCGCTCCAGCGCCGCAAACACAGCTACGCCCAGGCTTTTGCCATTTATGGGCTGAGTGAGTTTTATCGCGCTTCTGCAGATGCAACTGCCTTGCACATGGCTCAGCATTTGTTTGAGCTGCTGGATCAGTACGCCTACGAGCCCAGGTTTGGCGGATATCTGGAAGGCAGGGCAGAAGATTGGAGCGCCACTATAGATATGCGCTTGAGTGAGAAAGAAATCGACGCCCAAAAATCGATGAACACCCTGCTGCACCTGCTGGAGGCCTTTACCAATTTATACCGGGTCTGGCCTGATTCTCACCTGGGCCAGCGCATGCTTGAGCTGACGAATATTTTTCTGGAACATATCCTCGAGCCCGGCGGGCAGCACTTGCGGCTGCTATTCGATGATCGCTGGAATTCGTTGGTCAATAGCGTTTCCTTTGGTCACGATATCGAAGCCAGTTGGCTATTGGTTGAGAGCGCCGATGTTTTGGGCATATCCGAGCTCAGCCAGCGGATCAAAGTTGCGGCCGTTCAGATGGCCCAGGCAGTCTATGAACAAGGGTTGTGGCCGGATGGCTGCGTGATCCTCGAACAAGATGAGAAAGGCCAGCGCAACCCTGAACGGCATTGGTGGCCGCTGGCCGAAGGGATGGTAGGGTTCTATCATGCCTACCAGCTAACAAGCCGGTTGCATTTTGAGCGGGCCTCAAGGCGCTGCTGGCAATTTGCCCAGGATAGGATGGTCGATCGCCAGTACGGCGATTGGTACAAAGTGCTGGAAGCCAGTTACATACCCAAAGCCGGCTATCCCAAAATGGGCGCCTGGGAATGTCCCTATCACCACGCCCGCGCTTGCCTGGAATTGATCAAAAGATTGAACAAATAAATCCTGGCAAATGGAATCTGGACAAAATCATCGACGAATAAACTGGAGAGTAGTTATGAGCGCATATGACCTGGAATCTATCGAGCTGCCCAAACTCAACGGGACGCTGCTGAAGGTTTTTTCATCTGCACTGGCAAACCCGCTCAGCCGGGCAGCCTTGATCGGGCCGCTGCTGAAGAGCGGCGGGATTTTAAAACTGCGCACTCTCCGTCCGAGCGAGCCGCCCACGCTCTATCCGCTGGCATTTCAACAAGATCCAGACGCCAAACCTATCCAGCCGGAGGCTCTGGCAGGATATGTAGATCAGAAACCGCACCAGGGACCTTTTTGTTCAATTCAAGAATACAGCCAGGCCTACCGCACGGGAGCAATCACCCCGCAAGATATTGCCGAAAATGTGCAGCAGGCAATCCAGGAAAGCGACCGGCACAACCCGCCCCTGCGCGCCTTCATCGCCAACAACTGGGAAGACGTGCAGGCGCAGGCCAAAGCGTCATCGAAAAGAATTAAGGCCGGACAGCCGCTCAGCATTCTGGATGGTGTACCGGTGGCAGTCAAGGACGAAGTCGACCAGACGCCCTATCCGACTACAGCCGGGACCAGCTTTTTAGGCGCTATACCTGCCAGCCAGGATAGCAGCGTGGTGGCCCGTTTGCGAGCCGCCGGGGCCCTGCTGATCGGCAAGGCCAATATGCACGAAATCGGGATTAACCCGAACGGCTCAAATGTGCATTATGGCATGGCGCGCAATCCCTATGACCTGAGCCGCGATACCGGCGGCAGCTCCAGCGGGCCGGCCGCCTCGGTGGCGGCGGGTATCTGCCCGGTGGCCATCGGCGCAGACGGCGGCGGCTCAATCCGCATTCCCTCCTCACTGTGCGGATTGGTGGGGTTAATGTCCACCTTTGGAAGGGTGAGCGAATTTGGGGCGGCCCCGCTGTGCTGGAGCGTCGGCCACTTAGGACCCATCGGCGCCACTGTAGAGGATGTGGCGCTGACCTATGCGGCCATCGCCGGACCCGATCCAAGAGACCCAAATACCTTACACCAACCCCAACCCGGCATCGCCGGCTGGAATAATGCAGATTTGAGCGGGATCACGCTGGGGGTTTATCCGGCCTGGTTCAAACATGCCACCCCGCAAGTGGTCAGCGCCTGCGAGGCCCTGTTGGAAAAGCTGGTGCAGGCCGGGGCAAAAACCAGGGAAATAGAAATACCCGAGCTTAACTCGATGCGCATCGCCCATGTGATTTCGATCCTGGCGGAAATGGCCGCCAGCATGCAAAATTATCGCCAGCACCTGGCTGAATTTGGCGACTCGGTAAAAGTGACCCTGACGCTGGGTCAGGTATTTACCTCAGGCGACTATCTGCTGGCACAGCGCATCCGTACGCGCGCCATGGGCATCTTTAATGAAGTGTTGCGAGAGGTAGACGTTATCGTCACACCCGCCACCGCCATGACGGCTCCAAAAATACCGGTCAGCGATTTGCATGCGGGTTGGTCGGATATGAGCGTGGATACCGAGATGATGCGCTACGTTTTTCCGGGCAACCTGACCGGTTTGCCGGCGATTGCCTTCCCAGCCGGATATGATCAACAGGGCCTGCCGATTGGAATGCAGGTCATGGGCAGGCCCTGGGAAGAAAAAAAGTTGCTGCAGATCGCTTACGCCGCCGAACAGGTTGTGGATCGCAAGCTGCCTGAGCTGTATTACAAAATCCTGGCAAACGTCAGATACTAAAATATCAATGTGACCGAATCGAGGCCAGTGGCGCCGTCCGGGAAAACATCCATATCAACTGGGCTCTGCAGCGTGCCGGCGCCATCTGTGGCGCGCACGCTGAACTGGTAACGGCCCGTTTTGTAAGGAAAATCATAACGCCACTGTACCCAGGTCAGCGGGCTGAGCGCCGGCGTGCGCAGTTGTACCGGGGTCCAGGGATTGTTATCGACCTGGATCTCCACTTTTTGGATGCCGCGCGCCCCGGCCCAGGCAATGCCGCCTAACGGCACGGTTTGAGTGGCTGGATCAACCGCCGGGTTCTGCGTATCGATGACTGACGTAGTTTGCGGAATAGCGGTCTGGCTCCAACCCCGCTCGACCCAATAACCGGAGTGATCCGTATCGGTTAGCTCCATGCTGGTGATCCATTTGGGTTGTTTCATACCGTAATGGTTTGGTATATAGATCCGTAACGGGAAGCCGTGGTCGGGCGTCAGCGCTGCGTTGTCCATGTCGTAGACCAGCATGGTGCGGTCGTCCATAGCTTCCGCCAGGCTGAGGCTTTCATAAAATTGATCGATTGACTGGATGCTGATAAAATTTGCGCCGGGTTTTACGCCAATTTCTTGCAGGATGGTCTTGAGCGGTACACCGGTCCAACGGGCAGTGCCGATCAATGATCCGGCCACCGGGTTTGAAATGCACGACATGGTAACCATTTGCGAGATGGATGGCCTGGCGCGGATCTCGTCCAATCCCAGATTCAGCGGTTTATCGACCAGCCCCATGATATTTAACTTCCAGTTGCTGGAATCGACCACCGGAGCAATCGTATTGATATCGATGCGGTAAAAATCGCTGGCCGCAGTAATCTCCGGACGCGTACCGGGGGCAGGTAAGATGCGGGTTGCCAAAGCACTTGCGCTGGGAGAGTTCAAGGCGCCAGCCGAGCTTACTGCTGCCGGGGTGTGGGGTAACGCAGTTGCGCCCGCCGCCGAGCCGGCCTGGGTTGGGCTGACCGCCGCCGCCGGGGTGGCGCGCTTGAAGATATCCACCAGGCCGGTGGCTAACACCATCACACCCACGCCGCCGGCGCCTATCAGGTAGAGAAACCGCCGCCTGGCAATATCAGCCCCCGCGGCAGGCTCAGCGGCTGGGACAGGTTCGCTGGACGTGGCCGGTTGGGTGACTGATTCCGCTCCCAGCAGCTTGACCCAATTTGCCAGATACCAGCCCCAGGCCAGCAGAACAACCCCCAGCCAAACGAAGCTGGCCAGCGGGCCGGCAGGGGCGAAACCGAGGTAACCGTCAACCGAGATGGCCGTGATCCATAAAATGGCCGCGCCGATTAAACCAATGGTGGTGGCGCGTTTCTGGTTTTTTCCGGATAAAAGGGCAATCGCCAAACCAAAGACCAGCCCTAAGACCAGAAATTGCACGATAGCAATGCTTTGTTCCGCCAGTTTAGCGGTCGAGGCAGTCGGCCCCAGATTGAGCCCATTAATGATTTTTACCATGGTCTCGATCGAAAAAATGACCAGGCCGCCGGGTAAAACGCGCGCCATCCAGTCAAAAACATCAAAGGGAGCAAAGGGTAAACCGGCAAATTGCCTGCCGAGGAATAATACCAGCATGACGATCACGCTGGTTACCAGACCAACCAATCCACTTTTTAATACAAAGCTTCGTTTCATAGATCTATCCTAAAATGATTATTATCATTATTATCTATTATATCTTATTACAGTATACGACGGTAGCATGAGATAAATCTTACAAATCCATTACCTTTTGCTAAAAAAACCTGAAATCATTTGACAAAATCGCCATTACTCTTAGAATGATTCAGTATCGATGTTACCCAATAGCAAAATTTCAGGAGCAGCCTTAATGGTAAGCCGACAAACCAGGATATTTGTCCCACCCACCTCCCTTTTCAACCACGTTTTTTGGGCCGAGACCGTGCTTGGATGTGTGGTCGCTCCATTGGTCAGGCAGTTTTCTGCGCTCAAGTGGTTCTGGTTTGCGCGCTACGTATCCGACCAATCCGATTCGGGCGATTGTGACATCAACGCTATCCCAGCCTACTTTGGAACAGATCGTAATTACTTCAGTATTGGCCCGCAAGGTCATTTCCGCAGCCTGCGGTTCCGGTACTCGGTTGAAGAGAATGAGCTGGATACATTCGAGCAGCAGGCCAGAGATCTGATCCAGCAATACCAATGCGCCATCTCAGATTTTCGAGATTATGATTATATAAAAGAGCTGGGTGGAAAACGCTTTCTGGCAGGTGAATTCGACCAGCAAAGACAAAGAGTAAGAGCCGGGCTGGTGCTACAGAATTTCAACTCCCTTTGCAAGCTGTGTATCCATACTTTGAGCGGTCCGGATCAAAATGGAATTTACCGGACAGAGTTGAGCGACAGCGAACAAAACCCACGCCAATCCATTTTTGAATCCGTCCATCATTTCTTTTGTAACATTACCGAAGTTCCCACCCGGGTACTGGTAGCCGGTCATTCAATTGGAACAGACTGGTACCCACCCGAAACGGTGGAGGGGACGATTGTGACTTCCTTCGACGTGCATTTTTAATCATTTCACAATAAGGCCCAATCATGTTTACCACATCCGAACCATGGAAAACTGCTTATCCAACTGCCTGGGTGGGGATATTAGCGATGCGCCAGGTCGCCAACCCGGCCGTACACGACGGTCTCAATCAAAAGAAAGAGCTGCTTGAAAAAAAGCTGCGCGCCCTGTATTCGGGTTTTAACCGGGCCGAGCTCGAAGCGCTGCCGGCCATGCGGGCCTATCAAGACTATTACAAAGCGTATAAGAAAACGTATCACGTGCTTTTACAGTTCGAATCGCTGGCGCTCAAAGGCAAATCACTCCCCACGGGCGCCGCCCTGGTTGAAGCCATGTTTCTGGCCGAAATTGAGAATATGCTGCTAACGGCAGGTCACGACCTCGAAACCCTCAAGCTGCCGCTGCAGATCAAAGTAGGTCGCGGCGATGAAAGTTACACCCTGATGAACGGGCAGCAACAGATATTGAAATCCGGCGATATGTATATCTGCGACGGGCAGGGCATTATCTCCAGCATCCTGTACGGCCCGGATAGCCGTACCCAAATCAAAGCGACCACGCAAGCGGTGCTTTTTACCGTCTACGCGCCGCCTGGGATTAAGCCGGGCATGGTATCGCACCACCTGGAGACCATCCGGGATTATGTACGGATTGTCTCACCGGATGGACAGGTGGAGCTGCTGCAAGTATTTGGGGCAAACTGATAGCCAGATTCCTTGTTAACGTCCTGGCGGTAAGTTACAACTAACCGCAAATCGCATTTGAGATTCGCTTGACTGTGAATACTCGTTGAGTTAATATACAGTTCAAATCTACTATCCGGAGGAACTTGGAATATGGCAAACAGCTTAGATGAATTCCTGGACGTGCCGCAGCGGCGTGCGCTGGTTGCTACCCTCAGCAGTCCGGCCAAAATCCAGGCATATCTGGATTCGATCCCCTATAGCACTGAAGAGGCTAATCACTCACCCGTGCGCGTTTTGCGCGATGGCAAAGCGCACTGCCTGGACGGAGCTGTTCTGGCAGCCGCTCTGCTGAGACGGTTAGGTTACCCGCCCATCATCCTGGATATGCAGCCCGATCCCGGCACGGATGACGATCACGTCCTGGCCATCTACCGCAACTATGGCTGTTACGGCGCAGTAGCAAAATCCAATTTCGCGGGGCTACGCTTCCGCGAGCCCGTCTATCGTAACCTGCGCGAGCTGGTCATGTCTTATTTCGAAGTGTTTTTCAACGTGCAGGGTATCAAAACCCTGCGTGGTTATACCCGGCCTATCAACCTGGCAGCTTATGACAAAAAAGGCTGGGTGTGGCAGGATAGCGGCGTGGATTTTATCGAACACCGATTAAATGAGCTGAAAATGATACCCGTGATTACACCGGAAATGGCCGGCCAGTTGCTTCCGGTCGACCCGCGTTCGTTCCAGGCCGGTATGTTGGGGGCTATTTCAGATGGTTTGTTTAAACCCAAAGGCTGACTTATCGGCGGCAATCAGCGCTTCAGACATTCTGCCGTTAATCAGATATTAACTGGTTATTTAGAAAAACCTAAAATAATATTCAGGTAGCTTTAATCTTGTACTGTTAAGATGAGTCATAGGCTTATCCAAAGTGGATGGATAGGCAAATTTTTAGCCAGTGCTCTGACGTTAAAAATATATATCGGTAAACCTTTTATCGGTTTGAGGGAAATATGGATAGTTTCAAATTCTTCCAGAAAACAATTTAAAATGCCAGAGCGGGGATATATTGAGAGCGTGTGTCAAAATGTTTGATATAGATTGAGATTCATAAAAGTGCATTGGAGAAAATGGTCATGGCTGTGCCATAGGTCATGGCTGAAAATAATATTAATGAAAGTTCATCGATAATCAATACGAATTGAAAGGCTAACCTGAGATGTACAATCAACCTGCCAACTCTATCCGAATTGTAATCTTAGAGAAATATATCCTGCAGAGATCCGGTTTAAGGCTTCTTCTTGCGAGTCAATCGCTGTTAAAAGTTGTTGGCGATACTGGTAATCTCGATCAAGCGCTTGAAGTTTTGGAGGCTCAAAAACCCGATATTATCTTACTTAATTCGAGCTTTACTTCGGACCCGGGTATGGAAATTATACCCAAATTGATTAAAGCATCTGAGAAAGCGCGAATAATTTTCATAACGAACACAGACGATGCCAGAACATATGTTCCGGCGATCCAGGCCGGGGTTCTGGGATTAGTCTTTGGAACACAAGCACCAGAAGTTCTTTATAAAGCCATCGAGAAGGTACACAGTGGGGAAGTATGGATCGAAAGGTCTATGTTCGCTAACATCATTACTGGCCTGGTTTCCGCCAATAAGCTGGATGATGCCAATCCGGAAACCGCACGGATAGCCCAGCTCAGTAATCGCGAACGCGAGGTGATCCAATTGATCGGCCTTGGTATGAAAAACCAACGAATCGCCTCACAGCTATCTATCAGCGAAACAACTGTACGGCATCATCTGACTTCAATATTTAATAAACTGGGAGTTTCTGACAGGTTGGAACTACTGGTATTCGCACATGAGTGGGGACTTGTCAAAACATCTGAAAAATCTCAGAATCCAAATGAACCGGCTGAAGTGTTCCTGTTCAAGCCACTCAAAAAAGGTGTTGAAGTGTAACATTATCAAAAATAAAACTCCATTGCTCTTTCTTGGAGCAGGGGTTATGCTGGAAACTGAACTGGAGATGTTTCGAGGCCAGTTATTTTTAGCATTGAATGGACGTTAAACATCTGTTTACCGGTTGTTCAACAAAGCCTAAAAAACCGTTCAGGAAAAGTTAAGATTCTTCTGTTATGATTTAGGTAGAGAGATTGCCAGTGTGAGACGGATGGGCAATCCAATGGGAAAAAGGAGTATGCCAGAATGCATATCATTGTAACGAACGACGATGGAGTCACTGCGCCCGGATTGCTTACCCTGGCCCAAGAAATGCGTAAAATTGGCAAAGTCAGTATCCTGGCCCCGGACCGGAACTGGTCGGCTTCAGGGCACGTAAAAACCTTGGACCGGCCGCTGCGCGTGAAAGAAGTCCAACTGGCGGACGGCAGCAATGCCTGGGCCTGCGACGGAGCGCCTTCCGATTGTGTGGCGCTGGCAGTATGCGGTTTTTTGGAAGAGAAAGTTGACCTGGTAGTTTCAGGCATTAATCCCTACGCCAACCTGGGTCATGACGTGACCTATTCCGGCACTGTCACAGCAGCCATGGAAGCTGCCATTTGGGACGTGCCGGCGGTGGCCTTTTCACTCGACAGCCCCGGCAACCATTTGAGCGCGCTGGATTACAGCGCGGCCGCTCATTATGCCGGTAAGATTGTACGGGCGGTCGAACGCAACGGCCTGGCGCCCAATATCTTATTAAATGTAAACGTCCCCTATATCGCTGAAGAAAAAATCCAGGGCACCCAGATCACGCGCATGGGTCTGAGGGTCTATCACGATAAGCTCGACCGGCGCGTCGATCCACGCGGCCGCCCGTATTACTGGATTATCGGCGAAACCCCTACCGGCGTGTTGGAACGCGGCACCGACATCGGCGCCCTGGCGGAAGGATACGTATCGATCACCCCACTGCAGCTCGATCTGACCGCCTATCACATGATTGCAGACATAGCCAGTTGGAAATGGGACGCGGGAGCAGAGACGCAAAATTTTGCGTCCTTGCAGCCGGCGGAAGATGTAAAAACACAAAGCCAAAATTAGCCGGCCGTAGCCGGGTGTTGGCCGGAAGGAAATCGGAATTTTTCCTGGCCCATGCTATCCGGTTCCTTTTGACCGCGCTGATCTCGCTGCTGTTGCTGGCTGCCTGCGGAACCACATCGCCTAAGGCGGCAACTTCCAACACCCTTGCTCCAACTGAAACCCCGCTCTCAACGGCAACACCTCTGCCGACCGTTATGCAATGCACCATCCCGACCGAAACGAACACCCCCACCGCTACGGATTAGTTCCAGCCCAAGACGCTCTCCCAGGCAACTCATGTCCCAACAGGGTGAAATCAATCTATTAATTTAGATAATTATTGTCACCTTTTATTTGCAAGGGGTCGTATAATTATTTTGTAGATTTCTGCCGTATAAAATGAATACTCAAGCTGCTACCAGCTTCCATTCGCGCTTACCGGATCACTAAATTTGGGCCTGGTGGGTTAGAGTATAGAATAGGTAAATAGGATGGGATCAGTAAATGATGCTCAGGGTTTGCTTGCCCGCATCTTCCATGGACCATGGGTAGGCAGGTCGCTCGAAATGGCAGCGGCAAAAATGGCATGGCTGCGTGCCAGCTCCGGGGAGTGCCAGATATTGTTGGTCAGTGGTGAGCCGGGAGTTGGCAAAAGCAGGTTTGTGAGGGAGCTGATTCTTACTGCCCAGGCTTCAGGGGCGCTTGTGATGACAGGCGAATGCTTCCAGGAAGGCAGCGTTCCCTACGCGCCGATCGCGCAAATGATCAGTTCAATATTAGACTTATCCTCACCTGCTACTTCTGACTTGCCCAGTGATGCTCTGATTAACCTGGCTTCAGTGGTTCCATCTCTACGTCTACGCTTCCCTGATCGAATACCGATGCAAATCCAGGATGCCCAATCAGCTCAGCTACGCATCTTCGAAGGCTTTGTTTCTTTATGCACATCATTAACCACAAAAGCTCCGTTATTGTTATTTATTGATGATGCACCTTGGGCTGACACCGATACACTTTTTTTGTTGCGTAATCTGACGCGGCGCGGTCGCAGTCTACCGATATTAATCGTGATGACATACCGCGCGGCAGAACTGGAATCGATGCAGCCCTTGAATGATTTGCTGCTCGAACTCAATCGTGAACGGCTGGCGGTCAATATTCGGCTGGCTCCCTTCCGGCTTGAGGAAACCAGAGAACTGTTGACAGCTTTATTTGAAAAAGAGCTTGCCCCGGAATTTCTTAATGGGATCTACGACCAAACCGAAGGAAATCCATTTTATATCGAGGAAGTCTGCAAATCATTGGTCGAAGACGGCCAGTTCGCATTTCAAAACGAAAACTGGCAGTTCCCTTCTCTGGCGGATATAAAAATTCCCCAAACAGTGCAAGCGGCGATCCAGGCCCGCTTGCAACAACTACCCGCTTCCACTCAGGCTGTTCTACGATTGGCAGCTATTCTGGGTAGCGAGTTTGAATTCGAAACACTCAGGCAGGCCAGCGGCCTGGATGAAGAGATCCTGATCGCTGCTCTGGAAAGCTCCGTGCGCGCTCACATCATCCGTGAAGAAAAACCTGGCCAGGCAGGTGCAGTACGGTTTAGTTTTGTGCACGTGCTGATACCGACGACTCTTCGCGAGAGCATATTACTTGTACGGCGGCAGCGTTTACATCTCCAGATTGCCCAGGCCATCGAAGCAATTCGCCCGGGCGATTTTGAGGCTTTGGCCTATCATTTATCCGAAGCAGGAGAGAACGAACGAGCCCTGGATTATTTTCGGCGCGCCGGAGACCGCGCCCTCCAGACTGCCCCGGGCGATGCAGCCTGCTTTTACCAGTCTGCACTTGAAAACTGGCCGGATCAGGACCAGGCGGGAAAGGCAGAAATCCTTGCCCACCTGGGCTACTGTCTGTGGGTGGTCGCTGATTTTCCCGGCGCACTTAAATGTTTTGAAGATGCTTACGGTTTGTTTATAAAACTGGAAAATCGTACCCGGAGTGGAGAAATGCAGCGCTTAATTGGACGAATGTATTGGGAAGGAGCAGATCGGAAGCTGGCGCTGCAGCATTATCACCAGGCGCTCGCCATTCTCGAAGGTGGTCCTGAAACACCAGAACTGGCCCGCGCCATCAGTTCAATCTCCCAGATGCATATGATAGCGCCTGACGACGATCAAGCCATCGTTTGGGGCCAACGCGCCCTGCAGATGGCAGAGCGCCTGGGAGCAGAGGACGTGGTAGTACATGCCATGAATAACATTGGCAGCAGCTATGCCCAGAAAGGGGATTTTGATAAAGGGATTACGATTTTACAGGAGAGTTTGCAGCGCTCTCTGGCGGCGAACCTTACAGCAGATGCCTGTCGTGCTTACTATAACCTGGGAACAATGCTGCAGAGGCAATGCAAATACGCCGACACAAAAAAGGTCTGGCAGGAGTTGTACACCTATTCCGTCAAAGTTTACGCCAAAACTTACATTAACCATGCAATTTGGCGCTCGATGTGGCTCGATTGGATTACCGGACAGTGGAGCTCCGCCCTGGCTTATCGCTCCCAAATGGTCGAATTCTACAGCGATTTGTATTTGACCTGGTCAAAAAGGAGCTTTGGCATGATCGATCTGGATTTGGGCCGCAGCCAGGACGGGCTGCGCGTACTGGAAGAAAGCCTGGCCAGTGCTTTACGGGCAATGGATCTGCAAACAGCCGTTTCCCATTTAGGCCAAATCGTACGGGCATATGCGGCTGTTGGGCAGGAGGCAAAAACAATCGAAGCAATTCATCAGATTCTTGAATTTGTCAGCAGCACCCACAATCTTACGAATGATTCGGTTATGCCGCTCTTGATCGCCTGCCAGCAGTTGGCCAGATGGACCACTCCGGAGGCAAGTGAAGATGCACGAACCTGCCTGGCCCAGCTCGAACGGCACAATCTACAATATCAGACAGGCGAAACATCGGCAGCGTTGGCGGAGGCTAGGGGCAATCTGTTTTTGCGAGCAAATCCAAATCAGGCTATTGAGCATTTTCGCCAGGCGGCATCAGAATGGGAAAAAATTGAGCGACCTTTCGACCGGGCGCGCGCCCTGGGGTCATTGGGGCATGCCCTGGCGGCTGCTGGTGACGCGCCATCCGCCAGGTCAAGCTGGAACCAGGCCATGGAAATCTACAATGTACTGGCAGCTCAGCTTGACCCTGAGCTGCGTGCTTCCTTCCTTAATTCTCCAATAGTAAAAGAAGTTCGTCAATCTGAAAGCATTGCGCCACACCAAATGGCCGGTCAAGAAATCAACCGGCTTACTGCACGCGAGCTGGAGGTACTGAAACTGGTATCGCAGGGACTGACAAACGCTCAGATCGCCGAAAAACTCGTCGTGAGCCCATTGACGATCAATGCACATTTACGGTCGATTTTCAACAAACTGGACGTAACCACTCGTACTGCTGCGGCCCACCAGGCCATCGAACGCGGATTGGTATAGTTACTTTTAACGATGCTACCTGCTTAGCATTCATTGAAAACAGAAGAATAATTTAGTTTATTCAATGGATGTATGATCGAACATCCTGGGGTAATATATTTTTATATCCTTGATAAAGGATAAATATTTATCTCAGGAGGTTGATCAAATGCCACTCTATATGGATATTCACAAAAAAGTTGATGGCGCGACCGCTGAGGCAGTAGCCGGCGCTCACGCTAAGGATCTCGAAGTTCAGGAAAAATACGGGGTCAAATATGTAAAATATTGGATGGACGAAGACAGCGGTACTATCTTCTGCCTGGTGGAAGCCCCGAACAAAGAAGCCGCTGAGCGAGTTCACCGTGAAGCGCACGGCCTGCTGGCCGATGAGATCCATGAGGTTCAGGAAAGCATATAAACCTTTTTATTATGCGAAAGGGCGGGTATGTCCCGCCCTTTCCTAAAGACCTATAAGAGAGAAAAAATCATGCTAGATAATGGTAGTTTTCGAGTTCGCGAAGAATATAACAAGACGCTTTTGAAAGAAGCTCAAGATTACCGGCGAATCCGCCTGGCAGAAGAATGGAACCGTGCGAATAAAAACTCCACAGACAAATCCGTTGGACCGAGCAGGGTCGATCAGCGTAGCAGGCTGTTCAGGCCGGTGGTACGCCTGGTTGGAATCATTTTAATAACGCTCGGCCTATAAACCAGTAATCGGGCGCATGAAAATACTGCCAGCAACAACAGAAGTAGAGCTAAATTGTTAAATAATGCGCATGTTTGTCTATTCCGAATATCATGGCAATGGGGCGGGGCGCGCCCTGGCCGAAAGCGTCATTCGAGAGGTACGTTCAATAGTCTATAAGTCCATCCGTTCCCCTAGTCCGCTGCCAGCTTCCCTTGACTGATCCAGTCGATCTCCCTTATAATACAACTGTAAAGTGACAGTGAACGAGAATACAAATCTCCCCAAGGAATGGTTCGAATGTATAAACACCCGACCCTTTTTATCACGCATCGCGGCTTGTTTCACCAGCAGGCCGCTTTAGAAGCTGCGCCGGCCAATTTAGAAGTAACCATGCTACGCACACCCACCAAAGAGCAAATCCTGGCTTTGCTGCCGGGCAAAGAATTCTTGATTAGCGAGCGCTCGGGCGTGATCGACGCCGAGATGATCCAAACCGGCCAAGACCTGCGTCTGATCCAACGCCTGGGTTCGCAAACCCAGGATATTGACCTGGATGTGGCCAAAGCCGCCGGTATTCCGGTCTGTTATTTGCCCATCCGTACCTGCATTAACGTATCCGAACATATGATCATGCAGATTTTAAGCCTTGCCAGGCGCCTGCGTGAAATGGTCGAGGTTACTTTGAGCGCCGAGGACTTTGGGCAGGAGCCGACCCGCTGCACTGAAGATACCTTTGCCTATAACTGGTCTGGTCGGGAAGATATCCACAGCATCTGGCAATCGACGGTCGGCATTTTAGGCATGGGTGAGATTGGCTTTGAGCTGGCGCGGCGGCTGAAAGGGTTTGACTGCAAGGTGCTTTACAACAAGCGCCACCCGCTGCCCGCTCACACCGAGCGCGAGCTGAACGTACAATACGCCAGTTGTGACGAGCTGGTTGCAAGCAGTGATTTCGTTTGCATCTTACTGCCGCTGCTGCCGGAGACCGCCCAAAGCATGAACAGGGAATTCTTTGCAAAGATGAAGCCGGGCGCCTGTTTTGTCAGCTCGGGCGGCAGCGGTGTAATTGACGAAGCCGCCCTGGCCGAAGCGCTCCAATCCGGGCGATTATACGGCGCGGCGGTGGATAATTTCACCTGGGAACCCATCCGCAAAGACTGCGCTCTGCTCGAACCGGCTAGAAAACCCGGGGCAAACGTGATCCTGACCCCTCATACGGCCGCCGGCACGGTGCCCTCTTCGAATATAGGCCTGCGCAGTGAAGATTTCAAAAACATCACGCATTTGCTGATTAATGAAAAGCTTGAATATCGATTAGTTTGATTCCATAATCCAATTTTATAAATGACATTTTGATTTGCTGGCGGCAGCTACGTGTAACAGAGCCCTTTTACGACCAGGCTTTTTCCCCAAAAACGAGAGCAGCCGCCAGTTCAATTATTCGTTCCGGATTTATTTTATATCGAATGCACGAACTTATTATTAAAATATACACGGCGTCTTGGTCGGTCTTTAGAAGATGCCTACTCCGATATACAAGATTTGAATTCACTTGCCTTAAAATCGTTTCCAACCAAAGACTTAATGAAGGATGCATTGATCCTGGCTTATGAAAAAAATCTGACAGCATACGATGCTTGTTATACCGTTCTTGCGAAACGTTTAGAAATACCTTTGGTCACGGCGGATGAGCCAATTATTAAAGCGATTGATTGGGCAATTTGGATCAGGAATTTATTTCCATAGCATCATAGGGGTATGCCCGCCGCCAGACCGGACTGGTAAAAGATACGTTAAAACGCCTTTCGGTGCGCCGGACGAGATCCAGGCTGAGCCGGTTGGCCCGTTCGATCAGCGCCGGAAGATCTTCGCCGACCAACTGGCCCTTTTCGACGCGAATTTTTCCGTTCACGATCGACAAATCCACTTGATTCACATCACACAAAACCAGGCCGGCCACGGGATCGTGTAGCCCACCGGCAAAGGACAGCTTGCGCAAGTCAACCCCGATCAGATCGGCGACCATACCCGGAGCCAGGCTGGAGATCTCGTCCCTGCCCAAAATCTTTGCACCCCCCAGAATGGCGAGCTCCAGAGCCTGGGTCGGTGACATCGCATCAGCGCCATAAAATGCCCTTTGTAATAGAAGA
>DATFYI010000033.1:0-8130 GCA_035315125.1 Anaerolineaceae bacterium
TCCAACACGATTGGCCAGTTGAATCTGGATCTCCTGCAAAGCTTGCTCAGCCTGAACGCGTTCTTTGATCTCACGCTGGCTGGCTTCATACAGACGGGTATTTTCGATCACGATAGCAGCCTGGTCCGCAAACAAACTGACCAGGCGAATTTCATCCCCCTCAAACCGGCCGGCTTTAATAGTGTCTGCAATATTGATAACACCGATAATTCGGTCTCCAATTTTCAGGGGTAAACCCAGCACTCGTTTAATTCCGGCTTGGTTGAATGGTTTAGCTCTACCTGGCCAGCGGGAATGGTCTTCAATCATTAACGGCTGTCCGGTTTGCAATATGCGTCCAGAAACTCCTTCACCCATCTGCAGAATGGTACCCACAAAATCGCCTGGCAGATTATAGCTGATTACCAGCTCCAGGCTCTTTCCATCCGGTCGAACCAGGTATAACCCACCCACTTGGGCTCCCAGCAAACTGACAGATCGACTAACAATGGATTGCAGCAGTTTATTGATATTCCTCTGGGAATTAATCTCCAAAAAGGTATCATAAAGGGCTCGTATTTCTTTTACCCGCCTGTTCAAAGCCTGTTCAGATTGTTTTCGTTCAGATATATCGTAAATAAACCCACTCCAATATTGGATACGCCCGAGTTCATCCATTACCGGTTGAGAATCATTATGGATCCAGACTATCTGTCCTTCTCGCCCAATCAGGCGGTATTCGATCTCAAAAGGGCTGCCGGTTTGATTCGCACGCTCGAATTCTGATAAGACCATTTCACGATCATCAGGATGAATTAAATTCAAATACAACCCCGGATCAGAAACCCATTCGCCGGCAGAATATCCAAGCAAGTTCTTTACCTGTGGACTCACATATAAAAGTGAGCTAATCCCACCCCCTGAACTCGTATAAATAACAGCCTTGATTTGTTCAACCAACCACTGGTATTTGCGTTCTGTTTGGTTAAGATTTTCGCCAATTTGCTTATGGTTGGTGATGTCATAGGTTCCCACCATAATGCGCTGGATACTGGAATGATCCTGGTTCCACTCAGGCCGGATTAAAAAGCGCAGCCAGCGGGTTTCATTTGAACGTGTAATCAACCTGATCTCATCTCGCTGGGGTATCTGTCCTGCCAGAATAGATTCGCAGATTTCTTTTACATATGGCAGGTCATCCGGATAAATCAGGCCGATCCAACCGTCCCGGTCAATCAATCCTTGATTGGTATATCCGCAATCAGATTCCCCGGTATTTGAAACCCATTCCAGAATAAAATTTCCGTCCCCGGTAACCAGAAACGAACAAACATTATCCACTGTGTTTTGGGTTATTTGTTTGAAATAATCTCTGCTTATCTGAGCTTGTTTGGATTTACGTGACTGGAAGTTCAGAACCTGAAGGGTTTGCGAAAGTTTCTCAATGTCTGCTGTTTTTTTGAGCAAATAATTCGCCGCACCGTTTTTGATAGCATCCACTGCAAGCCGGACAGAAGCATTTCTGGTCAAGACGACCACAGGTAAGTCTGGATGGTACATCCGGATAGCCTTTAGAAGCTGTAAGTCTTTATTTCCAAAAGCTTCTAAATCAACCAGCCCAAGGTCGTAATCCGTCCCGTTAATCTTCTTTTGAAATGCAGCGTGCGTAGTTGCGGGAATGATTTCAAAGATATCTGACTGTGATTGCAGCATCCTTCGGATTATTCTACGATCTGAAAGATTTGAATCAACGTAAAGGACGCGGATCAGTTCATTCATCTTGAAGGCTTTCCGCCACAATGGCTCGATCGCGCCCCTGCATTTTTGCCTGGTAAAGGGCTTTGTCGGCTGCTCTCAGCACTTCAGCAGAAGTTGTGCCGTGCTGCGGCCAACTAGAAATGCCAATCGAGATCGTTAAATTTTCTAAAGGGTAATCTTCAATCTGAATGAGCATTTCTTTTACGTTTTGGCGGAGTTCCTCAGCGCGCTGCAAACCAATTTCAATTGAAGCTTCAGGTAACACCAATAGAAATTCATCTCCGCCGTAACGCGAAAGGATATCCCCTGCTCTGAACATTTTCTTGAGCAGCTTGCCAAGCCCTCGCAACAGCTCATCCCCACTCAAATGACCGTAGCGGTCATTGAATGCTTTAAAATGGTCCAGATCAACCATCAGCAATGTCACCGAATGCCCTGAACGTTCTGCCCGGCGCAGCTCATGTTCAAGGCTTTCTTGCATGTAATAGCGGTTAAATAGGGTTGTTAGCGGGTCCCGGATAGCCTGCTCGTGCAGATTGTCCCGAAGTTGCAAGTTTGATAGCGCCAAACCAATTTGATCAGCAACTGCAGCGGCTAACTGTTGATGGGGCTCGCCTAGCGCAAGTGCATTCTTGTTGGTTTCTATGTAAAAGAGTCCAACAGCTATTCCTTCCGACATTACAGGAACACACAATGTGCTGGCTGGCGGCGGGTTACTGATGTGACGACAGAGTAAACCATTGCGTGTATCCGGAACCAAATGGGAACGGCTACGCCGGATTGCCCAACAGTCATCTTCCATAAAGCTCGGTATCGTTTTTGTAGATTGCCCCCAAGACGTACGTGGCTCTAGCCAAAGATGAGCGCTGTCCTGTATCAATAATGCACCAGATGTGTTTGGAAATAATTGGGCGGCCGATTGTGCTACAACCGTGAAAGCTTCTAACGGATTCAAACAAACCTGCAGCGTATTGCTCATTTCTGTCAGGAGGGTTATCTCCTGGGTGCGGCTCTCAAGTTCTTTTACCCGTTGCGCCAGTTGTTTCTGGGCATCCTTCAGTGCTTGTTCAGCCTGCTTCCATTCGGTAATATCCCGGACGATCGACAAAACCTCGTTTGGCCCACTTACGACAAGGCGAGCCTCATATGTTCGGATCCCTTCCTCCATAGCAAGCTGATATTCAAATATTTGCATGGTTTCAGTATCCAGAGTTTTCTGGATATATTGTAAACAAAGCTCAGCAGTTGAGGGTGGAAAAATTGCAGCGATCTTTTTACCAATAATATCTTGAGGTTGAAGGTAGAACTTATCGGGGCTATTACTACTATAATTCAAAAATTCCCCACTGCGGGATGCCAGAAACATTAAATCGGGAACAGCATCGAGTATGGCCTTATTCCTGGCTTCGCTTTCCCTCAACGCTTCTTCTGCACGCTTTCGCTCGGACAGCTCTATTTGGCTTGACTCATATAGACGTCCATTTTCAATGGCAATGGCGGCCTGATCCGCAAAAAGACTCACAAGACGAATATCATCTTCACTGAAAGGCCCAACCTGGTTGTCATCGGTAAGTGTAATAACGCCAATAATCCTTTCACCAATCCTTAATGGCACACCCAAAGCCCGGCGAAAAGGACTGCCAGTATAAACGACAGCCTTTCCTTCCCAAAGCTGGTAATCATCGACCATAAAAGGCTTACCGTCAACTGCAATCTGTCCGGCCAAACCTTCCCCATATTGCAAAACTGTACCGATATACCTCTCCGGTAAGTTGTGGCTGACTGCAACCTCCAGGCTCTTACCATCCGGTCGTACCAGATAGACAGCTCCCATCGGAGTGCCGATCAAATCGGCTGCACGAGCAACAATAGATTTTAGTAAAGTGGGAAGATCGAGTTGCAAATTAATTTGTAATGAAGTTGTATAGAGCGCTTCCAACTCCTGGGCTCTTCGCACCAGATTAAGATCCGCCTGCTTATGAATTGTTTTACTCGCCTGACCATTTTTTGTCATTTTCTTTGGATTTTCCCCATCCGTATCATATGATGCTCAGTCCGAATAAAACCTGCAACCAGATAACTGCAATTACTGCCAGACCAGCACCGCCGGCGGCGCAAGCAATGTTCACCCAATCATTATTCAACCAGGGCCAGCCCCTCTTAAGGGTTGTAAGGCTGCCACAAGTATGATAAGGATGTCGTTCAGTCTCTTTTTGGCATACTGGACAGGTATAGATTGCCTGAATACTGGCCCCGAGCAATGAATCAAGCAGACTGCCGCCTAGGCCTGCCAGGCTGAGTAGCGCGATGAAAGACGCTTGCTGTAAGAAGCCCGAACTGATCGTATTACCCTGCCAGACTATACGCGCCAAAAGAGCAATTAATAAAGAACCGGCGAATGCGGAAATGCTCCCGGTCAGCGAAATACCACCAGATGTTCCCGGTTCCACAGGCATGCCAGTGGTGATCAAACGCGGCATACTTTTACTGAGGACTCCCAGCTCCGTTGCCCAGGTGTCTGCGTTGACCGCGGCGAGAGACCCGACAAATCCCAGCCAGGTCCAGGTTGATCCGGGTAGCAATTCATGTAGAATAACCATCAGACCGGCAATTCCTCCATTTGCCAGCACCTGTCCAGCATCCCGCTGAGAACCTTTTGAAAATTTTTCTGCCAGCCCGCTCTTACGCAAACCAAAAAGTCGAGAAAAAAGGCTGGATGAGATAAAAAATCCAAGCAGCAAAACTGCCCAGGGTAAACCACCCAACCCAAAAATGATTGTTCCCAGCAGGATAGCAGCGATGGCTCCGCTCAGGCTGAGGGCATGTGCCCACCAGGCCAGTATGGAGACTAAGACTGCCAGAACAAATCCGATCAAGACCTGCATGAAACTCCTTAAGAGCGGTATGCTTTTTGTTGGTTTTATGACCTTTATCATTTTATTCGATGAGAGGGATCCCAAGCTACTTAAATATCATTATATCTATGTTCCATATGCTTTTCAAATAATGAACGTCCCCCGGATCAGCATTATTTCATGAAAAAGGTCGCGATTATCAGTAAGATCGGGGTGAGTGAAGAGCAGGCCAATAACAAATATGAAACGGGTCGCTGCTCCAGCCGGCGGTAGAAATACATGCCAATAACAAGATCAATAAGGAATGCAAAGCTTGCTAAAACGGGCAAGAGCAGCAATTGCTCTGGCGGTCCTGGCGGAAGGGGTTGGTTATTTCCATCAAAACCTAAGGAAATACTGGAACGGGTCGGGATGAGCAAACTATCCAGGACAAAGAGAGTCATGGTTAAAAAGAGGCCGGCTAACATCATATAACGGGCGGCTCGATCGTTCCAAATTTGTTGTAGGTATGCTGCTGGTTGGGTTGAATGAGAAGGAAGGGGTGCAAGACTGCCTAATTCGGTCGTGCGTTGAAAGGTGCGAACGAAAGCTTTTAAGTTTTCTGGTGAGATGGCGTAGATCTTTTTGGGTGTAGCGATCAACAGCATAGATGCAAGCTCAGAACTCATAAATTCTACCGGCCCCAGGTCTTGAATGTTGCGGACACCCAGGATGGCCCCCGGTAAATAGAAATGTGGTAGAGGCAGTCGAAAACCCAATTCTTCAACCGGCCGTATCCATTCAACATCCGGTAGGGGAATATCTTCAGCGCGTAGACCCCAACGAAGTCGAAGTCCATCGCGTTCTATGGTATAGCTGGCCTGTAATAAAGCATAACCGCGATACATCACGAATGGTATGGGTGCAGTAAAAACCAACGCAAGCAAGAGCAGCAGAACGAAATAAGAGCCGACCGACTCTTGAAAGGCCAACCAAAAGCTGGAAATGCTACCCGCCAATAAAAAAACAGCAATCAAGCCGTGAACGATCAGTCCTTGGCGCCTGGGGGGAAAGAAAATGTTTGTAAGCTCCATTTGGATTAATGTAGACAGTCTGCCAGAGCCAGGCAAACTTGCTCGACCTGCGCCTCGCTCATCTTACTTGAGAATGGCAGAGCTAAACCGCGCCTGCCCAGGTCTTCAGTGACAGGAAAATCACCAGGACGGTAACCAAACCGCTCGACCATATACGGTTGGAGGTGGATCGGTAGAAAATATGGGCGAACAGGAATACCCCTCTCAGACAATTTTTCTGCAACCAGCGATCGATCGATCTCTGGCGCGAGGCGGATGACGTAAACGAACCAGCTTACCCGGGTTGTGGTCTCGACCAATTGGGGCGGCTCGATCCCAGGGATTTCTTCCAGGCGAGATTGATACCAATCGGCAACTTTCTGGCGGGCCGAGAGCAGTTCTTCCAGTCGTGACATCTGTACCGCGCCCATAACGGCGCTCATTTCATCCAAACGGTAGTTGTAACCCAAAAAAGTGTGCTGCAGCCATGTATCGCCCGGCGCTCGGCCCTGATTACGCAGAGCACGCATCAGGTCGGCTGCTTCATCGTCATTGGTAATAATCATCCCGCCTTCACCGGTTGTGATCTGTTTATTAGGATAAAAAGCAAATACACCATAATTCCCCAAAGTACCCGCTTTTTTTCCACAATATTCAGCGCCCAACGCCTCACAAGCGTCTTCGATCAGTCGCAAATTGTATTTACAACTTATCCTTTGCAACTCAGATAGATCTGCGGGCTGGCCAAAGACATCTACTGCCAGGATAGCTTTCAATTTTCCGGGCTTCGGGGCGCCTTGGCGGGGTAGCCAACGTTGTGTAGCCGATCCGCCGCCATCGATCAAATCCCTGGCGGCGGCTTGAACCTGATCTGTATCCATATTGCCAGTCAGGGGATCTACATCGATAAAGATCGGGATAGCATTTTCATACAGAAGAACATTGGTGGATGCAACAAAAGAGAAAGGGGTAGTAATGACATAGTCGGTCGCTCCTATACCGGCGGCCCGAACACAAAGATGTAAGCCGGCCGTACCTGAACTGACACCGATGGCATGGCGGCTACCAAAAAACGTACGGAAGGCAGTTTCAAACGCTTCAATTTGTGGTCCCATGCTCAGATTCGGTGTAGAGACAACCGCCAGAACAGCCTGACGCTCGGCATCTGTCAAGTCGGGATAGGACATCGGTATGATTACAGGTGGTTTATTCTTCATGGGGTGATTCTACTACATAAGAGAATTGTATATATTGAATTAAAATTATATTAGATATTGCTTCTCTCTCTTGACTTCGAATGGATGGTCATCATACAATGATCCTATGGAATATAAAGATTATTATAAAATTTTGGGCGTTGAACGTAATGCCTCAGCTGCAGATATAAAAAAGGCTTTTCGTAAGCAGGCTTTGAAATATCATCCAGACCGCAATCCGGGCAATAAAGCGGCCGAAGAAAAGTTCAAAGAGCTAAACGAAGCTAACGAAGTTTTGAGCGATCCTGAAAAAAGGGCGCGTTACGATCAATTGGGCGAATCCTATAATAACTGGCAACAAACTGGTGGGACAGGCTCGTTTAATTGGGATGATTGGTATTCACAAGCGCCCAGAAGCGGCGGAGCTCAAGTTGAATATGGTAATCTGGATGATATTTTAGGTGGTGGCTTTTCCGAATTTTTTAATGACATATTTGGTGGTATGGCCGGTGGCAGCCGCACACAAACCCGTCGCGCAACTTCGCGGCCTGCCCGTTCGATTCAACAGCCGGTGCGGATCAGTTTTCAGGAGGCTTATCAAGGAACTGAGCGTACAGTTGAAGTAGATGGACGTCGCATGCAGGTCAAGATTCCTGCCGGAGCTCACCAGGGTACAAAAATTCGTATGGCAGGCGCCGGTCCGCAAAAAAACGATATTTATCTGGTAGTTGAAATTGAACCGGATGCACGCTTTGAAATAAAAGACAATGATGTATATACAGAGACCGTGATTGATCTATATACGGCTGTATTAGGCGGACAAGTCAATGTAAACACCCCCGGCGGAAATGTTCTCCTGACCATTCCGGCAGGCACACAACCCGGGCAAACTTTTCGTCTGTCTGGTAGGGGTATGCCGATATTGAACTCCCCAAAATCGTATGGTGATCTCTATGCTCGGGTTAAAGTTCAAATTCCACGCACATTAAATGCCAAGCAACGCGCTCTGTTTGAGCAGCTTCAACAAGGCTAAATTTTCCAATAAAAGGCTTTCAATATAGCTACATATAGAAAGGGTTTTATGAAGAAGTTCTTTTTCGTTTTCATTATCCCACTTTTATTGGTTATAAGCCTTGCCTGTCAATTTAGCACGAACCTGCCAAATTTCAGCGCAACTTTCTCGGCCCCAACTGAAAACAGCGAACAAAATGCATCTGAATTAACACCAATGGCTACCCTGGTGCCGACCAGCATTCTGCCAACTTTACAGCCTACACCTTTGCTGGCAAT
>DATFYI010000034.1:0-6403 GCA_035315125.1 Anaerolineaceae bacterium
ACAATGCTCTGAATTTTGCGGCGCTCAACATGGCAACATGCGTTTTACGGTCGTAGTAGATACGCCAGCACAATTCCAGACCTGGCTGAACCAACAAGAAACCGCTATACCGACCCTGACCGGCCAGGCGGCCCAGGGCGAGCAGGACTTTTTGAACGGCGCTTGCATCGGTTGCCATACGGTTGATGGCACCAAGGCGCAGGGCAAGATCGGGCCGAACCTGACCCATTTCGCCAGCCGGACTGTTTTTGCCGGTGCGGTATTGACGAATACACCAGCTAATCTGGCTGAATGGCTGGCAGACCCACAAACGGTCAAACCGGGTACTTTAATGCCAAACTTGCATTTAACCCAGGATCAGATCAATAACCTGGTCGCATTTCTAGAAAGTTTGAAATGAAAACTTTTTGGATGTCAGGAACGCTGAAAATAGTTTGTATATGTATCTTTGGGATGATTGATTAACAGTCAGAAATTGGCTAACGGAGTATTTATGGCGTCTCAATCACAGGTTCTTACACTCCAGCATGAAAATAAAAGGTTTTTTGGGGCCTGGATATTTTCAACCAACCACAAGGTTATTGGTATTAATTACCTGGTAACAGCCTTCTTTTTCTTTGCGGTGGGCGGTATAGAAGCGTTGTTGATCCGGGTTCAGCTCGGGGCGCCAAACAATACGGTGCTGACACCCGAACAATATAACCAGGTTTTCACCATGCATGGTACTACTATGATATTTCTATTCGCCATGCCGGTTTTAGTTGGCTTTGCAAATTATCTCGTCCCCTTGATGATTGGGGCGCAGGATATGGCCTTTCCACGGTTGAATGCGCTCAGCTACTGGCTGTTTTTGTTTGGTGGTCTTGTGCTGTATAGCTCTTTTGTTTTGGGTGGAGCGCCGGATGCGGGTTGGTTTGCATATGCGCCGCTTACCACCGTTCAATATTCCGCTTCGCATGGGATGGATTTTTGGGTTTTGGGGATCATACTGACCGGCGTTGGCTCAACGGTCGGAGCAATTAACTTCGTAGTCACCATTCTCAATTTAAGAGCGCCCGGCATGAGCATGTTCAGGATGCCGGTTTTTGTCTGGATGATGCTGGTCACGGTGTTTATAATGTTATTCGCCCTGCCGGCTGTGACGGTGGATGCCATTCTGCTGTTCATTGAGCGCAATTTTGGGGCACTCTTCTTTCAGGCCAGCGCCGGCGGTGATCCGCTTCTATGGCAGAACTTGTTCTGGTTTTTTGGCCATCCAGAAGTTTATATATTGATATTACCGGCCTTTGGAATCATTTCCGAAGTTATTCCAGTTTTTTCCCGCAAACCGATCTTTGGATATGCAGCGCTGGTCTATTCCGGTATAGCAATTGGATTTCTTGGTTTTACTGTTTGGGCGCACCACATGTTTGCGGTTGGTCTCAATCCAGTTGCAGATGCAGTCTTTGGTCTGGATAGCATGATTATTGCCGTACCAACCAGTATAAAAATCTTTAATTGGATTGCGACTTTGTGGGATGGGAAAATCAATCTGAAATCGCCCGTTCTATACGCGATCGGTTTCATCGCAATGTTTGTCATTGGGGGCTTGAGCGGCGTTTCTTTGGCTATTGTGCCTGTTGATTGGCAGATGGAAGATACTTATTACGTAGTCGCTCACCTACATTACGTACTTTTTGGCGGAACTGTTTTTGCTGTCTTCGCGGGCGTCTATTACTGGTTCCCCAAAATAACCGGACGCCTGCTAAGTGATCGACTTGGCAAGTGGCAGTTCTGGATCATGCTGGTCAGTTTTAACCTTACTTTTTTCCCGATGCACCTTTTAGGCCTGATGGGCATGCCCCGACGTGTTTATACCTATGATGCCGGAACCGGTTGGACGTTGTTCAACCAGATTGAAACGGTGGGCGCATTTTTAATTGCAGTGGCTATGCTGTTATTTGCCTATAATCTAATAAAAAGCTTACGGGGCGGCGAGAAAGCCGGAAACGACCCATGGGAAGGTCAGACCCTGGAATGGACCACCTCATCTCCACCGCCTGCCAATAATTTTGCCAAAATTCCAACCATCCATGGACGGCGACCGGCCTGGGATATGAAGCAGAAGCCAGCGCTTCAAACAGCTAGCGAGCAACCAGAGCCATCCAGCTCTGTCGAAGCGTCCGGAAATGATCTGGCAAAAGAGCGTTCTTTTTACCCTACGTTGCTGGCCCTTGGGCTGATGGTAGCATCTTATGGTTTGATCTATACAGTTTGGTTATCTATCCTGGGTCTGGCGATAGCTTTTATTGGAATCATCGGCTGGGTAAATGAGCCTGTGTAGAGATTGGCTTAATCTAACAGGAGTACTTGCATATGAGTGAGCACATCGTTGGCGATCAGTCGGAGGCCCCATACGTGCGGGTTGACAGCCGGAAAATGGCAATTTGGACTTTGATAGGCTCTGAAGTAGTTTTCTTTGCCTCATTGATCACGACCTATATTGTGATGCGCAACCGCAGCGTGGTAGGCCCATATCCTGCTCAGTCTTTGGATATTCCACTGACGGCTTTTAACACCTTTGTATTAATTTGCAGCAGCCTGACGATGGTCACTGCGCTGGCAAACATTCAGGATGGTCATGTAGCTAAAATGAGGCGCTGGCTGATTGCAACTGCTATACTGGGGATCATTTTCCTCGGCGGCCAGGCCACGGAATTTACGATGTTGTCACGCCTGGGCCTATCCCTGAGCCAGAACTTATTTGGTGGAACTTTCTTTACATTGACCGGGTTCCATGGGGCACACGTTTTGGTAGGGGTTATCTGGATTACTTTTGTGGTTGTCAGGTCTTTTCAAGGTAAAGTCACCCAGGAAAACCATATGGCGGTCGAATTGGTGGGTCTTTATTGGCACTTCGTCGACCTGGTCTGGATCATTATCTTTACCGTTGTATATCTCATATAAAGGATACTGGCTATGGCAACACCTCAGGAACTTGAGAAACGGCACAGGCCGAATTATGTCGGTGTGTTTGTGGTCTTAGCAGTGCTGACTTTGGTAGAAATCGGCGTCACCTATCTGCCCATTCCGCGCATCCCGGTCTTGGTGCCCTTAGCCCTGTTAAAGGCGGCTCTGGTGGCCATGTTTTACATGCACCTGCGATTTGACCGCCGGGTTTTCACCAGCCTGTTTGCCTTCGGGATTTTAATAGGCCTGGGTCTGTTGATTTCTCTGACGATTTTATTTGGACCGACGCTGCTCGATATCAAATAAATAGTAGAGAACATCATTTGCGATTGAATTTGAACGGTAAGGATCTGCAACGATTGGTGAATGGAACGCATTGCTGGCTGCCTGGGATTGGACACCTTCCATCTGGATAGGCTGTGTTGTTCTGGTGATTCTTTTTTCGTTCGGGATACATTTTCATTTTGTTGCCAGGTCATATTTTTTCTTTTCCGGTATATTCTTTTTATTAATTGCCCTGGTTTCACCGCTTGATGCACTGTCAGATACCTATTTGTTCAGCGCACATATGCTGCAGCACCTACTACTTTTGTTGGTCATTCCACCATTATTTATCCTGGGGATGCCGGAACAATTAGCCAGAGACATCCTGAAGAGGCCCGTTTTTGGCAGGATCGAGCAGTTTTTACGGAAACCTATACTGACCTGGCTGCTTGGTATCGGTGCGATTTGGTTGTGGCACCTGCCGGCGCTGTACAATGCCACCCTGTCTAATGAAAATATACATATCCTGGAACACCTATGTTTCCTGGTAACCGGTTCAATTTTTTGGTGGCCGGTAGTTTCTCCCTTACACGATCATCGTCTCCCACCAGGCATATTGGCAGCTTATTTGTTGGGGGCGGGTGCTGCTAATGACATCCTGGGTATGCTGCTGACCAATGCTAATCCGGCAATTTATCCAGCCTATCTTCATCCGGTTGATTCTCTGGGCATCTTACAATTGATCCGGGTTAGCTGGAGATTGACCCCCAGTGTTGACCAGCAGTTAGGCGGGTTGATCATGTGGTTTCCGGGTGGTTTAATTTACATTTTGGCTTTACTGTTTATTCCACTAAAAAAAGGCAGACGGCGTTCCCCGCCCCGTCTGCCTTCAAGTGATTAACCCGGGATTCATTAGACATCCCGAGATAATTGGCCTATTTACAATAATAATTAATCCAAATCTAATCCTAAATTAATTATAATTCAAAATCCCGCATAAATCATTAGGATAAATTTGAATTGATTAGGCAATTCCTAATTTCACACTAATCTTTCAGCTAAGAATCTTTCCAGGGGGGACGATAAAAAAAGATAATAATGGCTAAAAAATGGGTTAATATTTATTCATCTAAAAGAAGTCCATCAATGAAAATTTGTGGGAGGTAATCTTTGGCATGGGTAAACTGGTAACGATTATTGGAAATTCTGGAGCCGGAAAGACCACGCTGACTCGCCGGTTATGTAAAACCTGGAAAAATCAATATACTCCATTTTTGGAACAACATGCTGAAAGGCCGTTTCAACAAAACTTCCAACAGCACCTTAAGGAAAACTCACTGGCGAACCAGCTCGACTATATGTTGTACCGGGCAGAACAAGAACAGACTATCCGGCAGCATGATCTGGTAGGTGTGCAGGACGGTGGCTTGGACCAGGATTTTTATATTTTCACCCGCCTCTTCTTCGCAAAGGGTTATCTGACACAATCCGAATTTGACCTGTGCCAGCGGTTTTATAATTTGTTGCGCCAATTATTACCATACCCGGATGTCGTTATTCTGCTCGATGCGCCTCTGGACATCTTGATGAAAAGACGTTTGCAGCGCGCTCGCCGGCTTGACATTGCCCAACAAAGTGACCTGAGCGCAATGGAAGAATTGATTCATGATTGGATGCTTCAGGAACCATTTGCCCATGCCACCATTCGTATTGATGTGAGCCAGGATGACCCGGGCTTTTCAAATAACCTGGAACGAATATCACAGATTATAGCGAAGGCAGGCAAGTACACATCTGGTTGATGAATATAGCCTGAAAGAGATTATGAGGATATGGGTTGGGCTGGGCTATCCTTGACGGTGGCATTACTAAGAACTCTATCGGCCAATACTGGAAGGAATATCCACAGTGCCAGGCGCAAGGGGACGACGCCAACCATGGCATGTCGGATGATGCTGCGCACTTCTCCGGTAATCCCGAGGGCCATTAATACCACAGAGCTTATAAATAACCAGGCTGCAATCCAAGCCCAGCAAAAAGCATGTGGATCACGACTTCGGATGCCAATATAAAAGAGCAGTAGTGCCAGGAAGAAGTCGATCAAAATGACGGTGTTGGAGAGGGGATGAAGCATATCTCCAATCGGTACAAGCCAGGCTGGTCGCGTGTGAGGATCCTCGCCGAAATAAGGCTGGAGATTCTCACCAAATACGGTATCTAATTGATTATAGACCGTCAGGCTGGCCCAAAAAGGATTACTAATGAGAAAACTAATGTAGGTCGAATAGCCTTTTTTTTGCGCCCAACTCATGAAATCTGCATATTTCGTGATACCGTTGTATTCCTCCGAGCCCCGTAAGGTTAAGAGCTTTCCAGAAACCGGCATGCCCCTCTGCACAAAAAAGGCAACACGGCTCGAGGATGGAAAAACATTTGCAGTCATGTTATTCAAAAATGGCTGTAACCAGCGTTGGCTGGCCTGAAAAGCGGTTTGTTGAAAAATATAGATGCCAATCAAGCTCACCATGAGCGCGATCGTAATGAGTAGGCGCGTCCGATTGCGAATAAGGAAATAGAAAAGTGGCAAAGCCAGTAAGATTGATATGGGGATTAAGAAAGAGTTCGTGTCGCGAACAAAAATCCAGGCAGTTATAGCGCAAAAAAGCGCCAACGTTACCGCAATAATTTTCCAATTGGCCCGTTTCTCCAGGCGGCTAATCTGGAAGACGAATTCAATAGTCAGAGCGAGTAAAAGCGCATAAAGGGAATAAGACAATGATTCAGAAAGCAATAACTGATCCCAATCCACCATTTGAGGGCAAAACGCAAATAAAAAAATCAATAAAACCGCACTCACCTGCGCCAGAATATTGTTCAGGTGCCGGAACAACGTCCACGCCAGTGCTCCCCAACACAGGATGGATACGATCGTTTGAAAAATGACGAGCCAATCAAAGCCGGGCAATACGGCCAGCGTTGGATGATTTCCCAAGACTGCCGGTTGGCTTAAAATAAAAGCCGGATATCCATTCTTCGGTTGGAGAAGCTTCATGACCAGGGGTAGGGTTGGTGCTCGAACACCGGTGAAAAAGGCCCAGGATGGGAAACTGATTTTTGCCGTATTTATATAACCGCCTGTATCCAGGTCACCCATCGATCCGGCCAACGGCTGGTAGGCAGTCAGTCGAAA
>DATFYI010000035.1:0-5522 GCA_035315125.1 Anaerolineaceae bacterium
TGGTGGATTCGGACCAGGCGAGAAATAACTGGGCGGCATGGGCTCTCTGATCCACAAAACAGCCGCCAGGATCCAAATCAGGAAAAACACCAAGGCGTCCATCCGTGTAAGCCATTTTTTCGACCGGATGGCAATAAGCCAATCCTGCCTGTGAGAGCTTACAAAAATACTGCCCAGGATTAAGGCAGTTCCAACACCCCAGGCCAGCAGAATCTGGATGGCTAATAGAGGCACACCGGTTTCATTCCAAAAAATGCTATCGGTGACAATCTTAAATCCCAGAATGGCCACAGCCAGCCAAATCAACAACCCAAATAAGAATGGAATGCTACCCGCCAGAAAAATTAATCGGGAGGCCTTGAGTTCATTGATAACGGGTTCAAAATGAATTCCGAACCGAAAAACCAATAATAGCAGTATCGTCTGAGCACAGAATAGCGTAAGCCAGATAAACACCGGTTGTAAACGTATGTAATAAGTGCTAAATTCCCCAAATCGGTAAGCAGGTGTGAGCGAGATAATCCAACCTATCCAAAATAAAACCATGGAGCAAATGAATAGAGCGATGGCTGCATTTTTCTTGTTTAAAAAGCTATTGAGACGATCTTCAGCCCGCTTCCGGTCAGAGCGGGTTTTTACAGCCAGCAGTGAGCAAGCTATGAATAATAATAAAAGAATACCTATTATAAGTAGCCTGGGTAATGAATATCCGAAAATTAATTGGTTTTTTGGATCCGCCGGAAGATACAAGAGATAGATTATACAAATAAGCGCTTCTAAAGCCGCCAGTGAAAAATATAAAATCAAAATTGCTGCAGGACGGATTTTTTGTTTCTGCATCAATGGTATTAGCTCCATCGTTTTCTATCATCCAGATAAATAATTCCTAATCCACCCAATACGATACAGGTTATAAATAAGCTATTGGCGATCAAAGGCTTCTGTGAAACAGCGATAAAGGCCACACATTCCAATAGCAAAGCTGCACCGTGCATCATCATAACTGCCCTTCCGGAATCCAGACCGAGACATATCAGACGATGATAGGTATGGTCACGTCCGCCTTTGTAGAACGGTTTGCCGCGCTTTAATCTCGAAATAAAGACCAGCGTTGTATCAAAAATAGGAATACCAACCAATAATATCGGGACAAACCAGGATGAGGCCTGGTAGGATTGAACCGGTGTGTATAAAATAGCAATCACTGCCAGCAAGAAACCCAGGCTTTGAGCCCCGGAATCGCCCAGGAATAATCGGGCCGGTGAGGCATTATAAAAATATAATCCAATACAGGTACCCAGCAAGATTGAGCTTAATATCGACAGCGAGATTTGTTGAGAATCAAAAGTGGCCAGCATAAAAAAGGCAAAGGCATAGGCACTCAATCCCACCGCCAATCCATCCATACTGTCCACTAAATTAAAGGCATTTGTGACCCCCACCAACCATAAACATGTTAATATCCAATCAAAGATTCTATATAATAAGTGCGGTCCACCCAGATAAAATTCGCCATATTCGAATACACGAATATAAACACCGGAAATAATTAACAATAAAGCAGCCAGTAATTGGCCAGATAATTTTATCCAGGCCGGCAGATTTTTTTTGTCATCCCATAAACCAAATATTAAAATAATTGCGGCTGGCAGGGCAATCAATTGTATCTGGCGGGATTTCCATAGACCAGAAATAACGACCAAAACGAGCGTAGTAATGGCCAGCGCAATTCCGCCGGCATACGGCATGGGTTCCCGATGTAGTTTATGAGGAGCTGAACCTGGGAAATCCAATAAATTGAAGCGCCGCGCCAGCTTAATCCCTACCCAGGCAGAGGCCAATGTCAATAAAACAGAGGCCAGGATGGCCTGGAACATATAGGCAGTGTTAATTACCAAGGAAGACATGGCTAAGAATATCCTCCTGCCAGCTTCTTGTAGACTTCCATCGTTTCGGACACAATCCGCTCCGTAGAATATTCGGCCTCAACGATTTCACGGCCCCGCCTACCCATTTTTTCTCTTAAAGGCGCATCAGCGATCAGGCGCTGAACGGCATTTGCTAAGGCTTCCGCATCTCGGACAGGAACGAGCAATCCATTTTCACCTTCACTGACTACCTGACGGCAGCCGGGCACATCGCTGGCAACGATCGGCCTGCCACAAGCAGATGCTTCGATTAACGACCTGGGCAGACCTTCCCGATAAGAAGGCAAACAAACGATATGAGAATGACCGTAAAATTGCGCCATATCATCTTGCCAGCCGCACCATTCGACCACACCTTCTTCCTGCCAGGCTTGCAGTTGCTCAACGGGGACTGCAGCAGGATTGGCAGGATCACAATCACCGGCCAGCATAAACCTGGAGATGATATTTTTATTTTTCAAGATACGGGCAGCAGCAACGAATTCTGCTATTCCTTTATCCCACAACATCCGGGCCGCCAATACTACCCGGGGTGTCCCAGCAGGCTCAGGAGAGAAATAAAATTTATTGATATCAACGCCACTCCCCCTTACCAGAGTAGTTTGCTCCTCAGAAACCATATTTTGTTTTACAAAAAGCCTTTGATCGTCTAAATTCTGGAAGATAACCTGTGTATTTTGTAATGCAATCTTATAAAATCCCAACACCATTGGATGCAACAGGCGCGCTTTTAGATCACTATTGATAAAGATATAACCTAAACCGGTTATTGAGTTGGTAACCCTGATTTTTCTTGTCAAACGGGCTGCTATGGAAGCGTAAAGCACACATTTTATGGTGAAGTTATGCACCAAATCCGGTTGTTCTTTTTTGAAAAAACGATATAACTTCCAAATTGTAAATAATTCCAGAAATGGATTCGTTCCATTTCTGGAAAGAGGGAAGGCAACCCAGCGGAAACCTGCTTTCTCCATCTGCGGGCCATAATCACCTGGCGGTGATAACAAAACGACTTCATCGCCCTGCTGGCGCAACCCTTCAGCCAGGGCCAGGCGAAAATTGTATAGATACCAGTCGGTATTGGCAAACAAAATAATCTTCACGCTACGATCCTGGCTTTATTTTCAGAAAACCAGGCCTGGAACATCAAAATAGCCCACAGGTGGTGGTGCCAATTTCTCTTTCCCTCGATATGTTGCGTCCATTTTTGCCTGATGGGTGCAGGGTTAAAAAATCCTTCCTGTTCGAGCTTTTTTTCATTCAGTAAACTCTCGCCCCAATCGCGTAATGGAACGCGCAGCCAATCACCAATCGGGATAGCAAACCCCATTTTTGGTCGCTCGATCATTTCTTGCGGAACATAACGATAAAGAACCTGACGCAAAATCCATTTTCTCTTGCCTGCTCGCATCTTCATCGTCAGGGGCAATTTCCAGGCAAATTCCACCACCCTGTGATCGTCTAAAAGGGGGACGCGCGCCTCCAGGCTGACGTGCATGCTGGCTCGGTCCAGCTTGACCAAAATATCTTCCGGTAAATAAGTGACCAGGTCCAGGTACATCATCGTTTGCGTGAAATCATCCAGCTTTGCCCACCGCTTGGGATCAGTTAAAATTGTAGGCGGTTCCTGAGACCCTTTTACGATCTCTGCCGGTTTATCCCATAATGAAACCAGCCGATTATAAATATCGGGGTAGCTATCGGAAGCCAGTATCTTTGAGCTCTTGCGGATCTTCTCCGACAGCTCTTGTTTTCCGGCTAAATTTAACTCCCTGAGAATTCGTTCCAGCAATCTCGGAGAGAGATTATCCATCGCCTGGCTGCCGGCGCGCCGCATTCCTGACGGTATCCAGCCCAATTTTTCCCAAACCCAGCGCCCGGCATAGTAACGATTATAGCCACCGAAAAGTTCATCACCACCGTCTCCTGAAAGACTCACGGTTACCTGCGAGCGAGCAAGCTGAGAGACCAAAAAAGTGGGTATCTGCGAGCTGTCTGCGTACGGCTCATCGTACAGGTTGGGTAGATTGGGGATCACTTCTCGGGCTTCTCCAGGTGTCACATAAAGTTCTGTGTGGTCTGTGCCCAGGTGCTGTGCGATCGCTTTTGCGTAGCTGGCCTCGTCAAAATCCGCTTCTTTAAATCCGATGGTAAAAGTTTTGACCGGCCGGTCACTTTGAGCCTGCATTAATGCCACTACAGTTGAAGAATCGATACCTCCTGAGAGAAAAGCACCCAGGGGGACGTCTGCAATCATCCGTTCTCTGACCGAATCGCGCAGCAGCTGGTCTAATTCTTCCTCTGCCTCCTGATCAGTTCCGCTGAAGGGTTCCTCTGAGCCGCGCTCTGCCACATCCCGGGCCGACCAGTAAGGTTCGATGACCGGCTCAGTCCGACAATCACAATCTGAGAGTGTCAGGATATTGCCCGGAACCAGCTTATAGATTCCCTTATAAATCGAATAGGGTGCATGGATGCAGTTGAACCGCAGGAAAAGCGCCAGGGCGTCCCGGTCAATTGTCCCTTGAAAAGCCGGGTGAGCCTGAAAAGGCTTAAGCTCCGAACCAAACAAAAACACATTTCCAGCCCAACCATAATACAGTGGTTTGATCCCTAAACGGTCCCTGACCAGAAAAAGTTGTCGCTCTTGACGGTCCCATAATGCGAAAGCAAACATCCCATTAAAACGCCGAACCGCGCTCCGAAGGCCCCACTCACAAATCGCTGCCAGCATAATCTCGGTATCTGAATGCCCCTTGAAATGATATCCAAGCCGTTCAAGCTCGCTGCGCAGCTCTGCAAAATTGTAGATTTCTCCATTGAAAATGATGACAAAACGCCCATCCATCGAATACATCGGTTGGTGACCTGTTGGTGAAAGATCCAATATTGCCAACCTTCTAAAGCCAAAAGCCAGGCCGGTTTCTGCATCCACCCACGAGCCATAATCATCCGGGCCGCGATACAAAATAGTATCAGCCATGCAGCGGACAGTTGACTCAAGCTCGATCTCTGTCTCCTGGCGCTTTGTATCCAGGAAACCGGTTATTCCACACATGTTCCGCAGCTCCGATGGGATTTATCAAAATTCCGCTGGGAAACAATGCCTTCAAGCATATCACCAGATTGTTTCCCCTCGTTTACTGAGTATATCATAATGAATCCTGGCTTCTGGGTGAACAAAACTGGTTTACCCCTTCAAGGAGTTTGCTGCCAGATTATTTTCCGCTAATTTATCCATTTCTTCTCTATAAAGACGCTCGTACCTGGAAACGATGATCCGAATATCAAATTGATCTTCTATACGGCTACGAGCTATTTGCCCCAATTGAGATCTCTGAGCGGCCGAGAGACTGAGTAAGTTAATGATCTCAGACGCAAGTGCCTGACTGTTACGCGGCGGAACGACCTTACCCGAATCGCCAATGATATCAGGTGAATCGCCCACATTGGTAACCACACAGGGAACGCCGCAAGCCATAGCCTCACCAACCACCAGCGGAAAAGCTTCCCCATAAGCTGAAGAGGATACTGCCAGGTCTAATGCGGCCGTTAATCTCGGTATATCTGATCGAAGGCCCAACAAGTGGAAAT
>DATFYI010000036.1:0-6467 GCA_035315125.1 Anaerolineaceae bacterium
ACAAAACCAGCCGCCTGTTCGTTTCATACGATTACTGGTGATCGCTGCTATCGCTGCTGTCTTATTAGCGGCGGCAGGATTTGCTTTCGGGGCCAGCCAGGAAACCCATGATTCTTTCTGCGCCTCCTGCCATACGCAACCGGAATCGACCTACGTGGGACGCTCTACTGCTGCCGCGCCGGTCGACATGGCTTCGTTCCACACTGGCCAGGCTACGCGCTGCATCGATTGCCATTCCGGGCAGGGTCTCACTGGCCGCATTCAAGCCGAGCTGCTTGGAGCAAAGAATGCCCTCAAGTGGTATAGCGGTACAGCCATCCAACCGGCCCCTTTGACCGTTCCGATCACTGATGAAAACTGCCTCAAATGCCACCAGGCAGTCACCCAACAGGGGTATACTCCCCAGCAACAAATTACCGTCCCGGGCGCCAGTTCAGGGGAAGGCGAGCGTGAAGGCCGGGCCAACCACTGGCACCAGTTCTTGTCCCGCTGGCAGGCTGCCTCGCCAGCAGCCGGAACTTGCACAAGCTGCCACTCCGGGCATCTGACCGACGGCACGGCTCAAACGGGCTTTATGAATCCTCAAACAGTACAGGATACCTGCAATGCCTGCCACCAGGTTTTGAGACGCGAAGGCGGCGGCTAAACTGTAATCAGGCCAGACCAAAGGCCGGGAAAAGAGCATGGAAGAGCACCGCCAGCATAGAAGTAAAATCAGGTTCTTAGATGTGCTGATCCTGGTGGGGTTGGTATATTCCGGCCTGCTGCACTTCCACTTTCATCTCACCGGCATACACCAGCTGGATGATATCTTTGGAACCATACTTGGCATTTATGCCTGCGCTCATCCGGCTGCTAATTTGCTGGACGCCGCTTTATATCATCACAAGCTGTCAGCCCAGGATACGAGCACAAGCTCGTACATCTACTGGTGGGGGCTGATCATCGCCGTATTGCTGGTTGGCTGGGTAACCATTGTTACAGGTTTGCTACAGTATTCCGCAGCCGGTTAGCTGATGTTTCGTTATTATTGAATTATCGAGGAGCAATCAGGCGGTCGATGGTCGATTTAACCAGCGTTCCTGCCAGCCTTGCGGTGCTTAATATATCACGTGCCTGGCCCAACTGGAGATAATTGCTGACGGTATCCTTAGGAATAGCCGGTAGTTTGGGTTTTCGAACCAAACTCAGAGCTCCGCTCGGACAGGTGCTGACACACAATCCGCAGCCAATACAACGGTCTGCATTGAATTCGGCGCTGCCGGAGTTGCCCAGCGTGATAGCTTCCATCTGGCAGCGCTCGCTGCAAACCCCGCAACCTGAACACAGCTCAGGCTGATGTTGGGCAATGAAAGGATTGGCGACCAGGTCGGCCGGTTTTTCGTGCAGCTTCAGGTTGCTCAAGACCCCACAGCAACAACCGCAGCAGGCGCAAATAAAAATCGGGTCTTTTGAGTTGGACGGCTGCAGCACCAATCCAACCTGCTCGGCTAACTTGAGGATGCCCAGGGCTTCCTCTTTTGAGATCAGCCGGCCGCGCCCCATAAGAACGGTGTGTTTGGCGCCTTCATCGAAAGATAAACAGGTCTCCAATGGTTTGCCACAATCGTCACCTTTGATCTGGTGGCCCTGCCGGCAGATACAGTTGCGAACTGCAAAATTGTTGTGAGCGTTTAGAATTTCCTCGGCGCGCTCGTAAGGCATCACATCGGTTTGAATTGGGATGCTGACGCCAACCGGGATGGTGCGGATTTGCGGTACCCGGGTCCAGGGCCCCTGTTTGAAAAAGATTGGCAAATATTCATCAACCAATTCCACCAACTCTTGATCCAAATGATCGACCTGTTCTTCCATAAAACCAACCACAAACTGGTTTACCGAATACCTGGTTGGACTACCCGGCCTGTGCTCTCCGGAGATCAGTCCTTTGCGTTCCATCTCATCTAACTTGCAAGCGACCGTTTCGAGCGGTTGATGAGCACGATAAGCCACCACATTCGGTCTTTCGGCGACCAGATGCAGATGTAAAAAGAGCTCGGCTTGTTCTGGAGTGAACAGTTTTTGTAAAATGCGCAGCTCCACACCGCTTTGGGTGGGCGGATAACCCGCCGGCAGCTCGTTGAGGAATTTTGCCAGTCGTTCGTAAATGTTGGTCATATACGCTGCCATTGCAAACTCTTTTGGGAGAAAGTTACTATGGATCCATTATACCTGTGCAAGCATGGCTTTCGTTGGATAAACCCTTAAAATGAAGAATTATCTTCCAGCTTGACCTCTTACAAATTGGCTGCCGGCCGGAGGTGACCTTTGCAGGAACAATTTTGAACCTTTCAAAATTGATAGTGCTCGTTAATTCCATTAAACTAGATAGAAATCCGCTATACAATCTAATTGTCACATTTTTATAGACCGCTAAATTTCGGAAGAAATAAATCATCATCAATAACTTGCCTGGCAACCGAATGACAATCAGTGTATCCTCACAACCAAGAGGATCAAAGTCTGTAAAAACGGCGACGGGTTTTCACCTGGGCTACCGTCCTGCCCTGGACGGATTGCGCGGTTTGGCGGTGCTGGCGGTGCTGGCAGGTCATTTGAAACTACCCTTCTCCCAGCGCGGCGCCATGGGGGTGGATATATTCTTTGCCTTGAGTGGGTTCTTGATTACGGTTTTACTAGTTGAAGAGTGGCAGCGAAACCACTCTATCTGTTTAATTCATTTTTATAAACGCCGCCTGTTGCGGCTTTATCCGGCCCTGCTGCTGATGCTATTTCTGGTCAGCTTCATTACACCTGCACGTGAATATATTATCAGCTCTTTGTTTTATTTCACTAATTGGGTGATTGCATTAAAAATACGCCCGCTCAACCTGGAATTAGGTCATACCTGGACCCTGGCTATCGAAGAACAGTACTACTTACTTTGGCCGCCATTTCTGTTGTACCTGTTGAAGCGTCTGCCTGTTCGAAAAGTATTGCTATTTCCACTGGCTCTTGCAGCGCTCTCGATAATATTACGGATAGTCAGTTGGAGCAGCATCCACGATTTTTGGCGATACAATGCCGGTACGGATATGCACAGTGATGGATTGCTGATGGGATCGGCCTTTGGGCTGGCTGTCGCATCCGGATTGCTACCCAAAAGCAAGCAGTTCAGGAAAGGGCTGCAGATTGCCACGTTGGCGGCGATAGCGAGTATGCTGTACGTCTGCGTAATCGACCCCCAATCGGACGGCTTTTTTGCTTATTTCGGAGTCAGCGGGATGGCTGTAACGACCCTGCTGGTAATCAGCCAGGTGGTTATCTGCCCTTCCAAAACGCTAAAGCGGATTTTAGAGTTTTCACCCCTGGTAAAAATTGGAATGATTTCGTATGGTCTGTACCTGTGGCAGGTACCAATTCTAAATCTGGTTAATTTGGACGTACTTGGATTGAACAGCACAACAAGTTTAATTGTAAAAGTCGTACTGATTTTCCTGATTACAATATTTTCCTACCGGTATGTCGAAAAACCTGTCCAGCGCTTGCGCCTAAAATTAGCAGCTTCCACTTAACAACAGGGATGAAATTCATGGCTGTATCTCAACCAGCAATGATGGGTGATCAGAATTTGGGGTATTTACATCTTGCCCCGAATTCACAGAGACATCCGGCGAGACAAACAAATGGTCAATCATCTGAGACATGTTCAGGCCTGGTGCAGGTGAAGAACCACTTTGCAGCCAGGTATCTTGCACGATCTGCAAAGTCGGCTTATATTGCACGCTGGATGGGCCAAAGTTAAAAACTCCCAGAGCAATAACATTATGCTTATCCTGCAGGAGTTGCAATACCTGCCGCTGAACGAGCGGTCCGTCGTTACACATATGCGTCACCAGGATGGAATAACCCTGACCTTTCAGGCGGATGTGCGCCTTAACGGCAGCGATCTGCTCACCCTGGCTGTACATAAAGAAAGTAAACAGGCTTTCAATCGGGTATTTGGACAACAATGCAATTCCAAAGGTGCCGGTGACGGTGTGAGGGCATTAATAGCTAATCATTCTCAGACCTTGAGCGATGGTGCGTACCACATCGCCATTGTAGCCCGAAAAACGCACCACGCCCGATTCCTCAAGGCCAACAATATCGGGCGCCAGGTTATGGATCCCGCCAACTGCCCCTCATAGTTGCGTGCGCCGTTTACAGAATAACCCTGCTGGATGTTGTAGGCCACCACCCGAAGAGGATCCCTGCTTGCGGGAGGGACTGGAGCGTGCTTATTGTTGTCCCCTGGCATCGATTAACCGAATTCAATTGGTTTGAAGAAGGATCAATTCACAAAACATTGAAACATGAATGTTGTCCGGTATAATAAATTAAAGGGGACCATTTTCAGTCATGACTGATTATTTCGACCAACAAGCGGCCAACTGGGATTCGGATCCTGTTAAAATTGAACGCGCCCGGGCTGCCGCCCAGGCCATTCGGGACAATCTCTCACTGGCGCCCAATTGCACTGCCCTGGAATACGGCTGTGGCACCGGCCTGCTCAGTTTTGCTTTACAGCCTTATCTTGGGCAGATTACCCTGGCCGACAGCTCGAGCGGCATGTTGGCGGTACTGAACGAAAAAATCGCGGCTAGCGGCGTTCATAATATGTTTCCTATGAAGGTGGATTTCAGCACTGACCCGCTACCGCAGATAAAGTACCAACTGATATACACCCTGATGGTATTGCACCACATCCCGGACACAGACTGGATCCTACAGGATTTCTACACGCTGCTGGAGAGGCCCGGCGTTTTATGCGTCGCGGATCTTGAAAAAGAAGATGGCTCTTTCCACGGTCGGGATTTTTCAGGGCATAAAGGCTTCGATCATGACGAGTTATCCCAAAAGGTGCTCAGTGCAGGTTTCCGCAAGGTTGAGTTCAAGCCCGTCTTCCAGATGCCCAAAACCATCGGCGAGGTCACAAAATATTTCCCACTCTTCTTGATGATCGCTGATAAATAGGCACCGAGCAGGTTTACCTGCCGCTACCCGTGTGGAGCGCAGCAGAGCCTGTTTCATTTTTTCGATTTCTTCCGGCGATTGCAGGCTGTTAAAATCGGCCTTGTGATTTTCCAAAACATGAGCGATAGCCAGCTGTGTGACCTCTTCAAGCGTTTGAGCCTTCGCCACAAACAAACAGTTTAAGCCCATATCCTTGCATGAATATCTGATCAGCATCGTTTCCTCTTGGGTATTTCCAAGTTATCGATCCTCGCACGCTGGAAATACCCAACGGCGCAAGGCGAGTGTTATCTCGTCATTATTTCATCGATAGTTTCTTCTTACTTCGAATTTGAACTTTTTACAAACACAAAACGATCCATTCACATTGGCCATTGACATGCAGGGAAATCTCACTATGGTGTTTTGTTCTAAAAAACATCTGATTGTTTTTGCAGGAAACAAAAGCATTTCGTTTTTTTTCGGGTACAATATTTCTTGACTCCCTGATTAGCCTCATATCAGGAAATTCTCAATTTCGAGATCATGATACGTACTAATCGCATATGCCAGTTGTAAAGGAGCAAGCCATGAAAAAGGAAGTAGGTTTGTGGATTGATCATCGCAAGGTGGTGATCGTGACAGTCCAAGATGATGTCGTAGTGACCCGGCAATTTAAATCAGACATGGAGAAACACGTCCGATTTGCAAGAGGTTCACATTCGAAAGGCCCACATGAAATAGTTGGGTCCAGTTCCGAAGACGTTCGAGACCGGTCGTTTGATGATCATCTGAATAGCTACTATGAAGCGGTCATCTTCCTGATACGTGATGCTGATTCAATCTTGATATTTGGCCCCGGCGAGGCCAAAGTCGAACTCGAAAAACGCCTTAAGCATGATGAACTCGGTGGGCGTATTGTAGGGATTGAAACCGTTGACAAGATGACGAATAACCAAATTAAAGCCAAAGTCCGAGACTACTATCTGAAAGAATGAGTTTGTAAAATGTGCTGGCAGTGAACCAATATTCTTTTGAGCCTGGCTTTTTATTTTTGAGGTGATATACAACACTATGAGCGCAAACGAAAATCAACAGCGTGCCATTTTGCAGAGCGTTGCCCAACGGGCGATGGTTGAAAGAGGATTACTCCCCAACTTTTCTGCCGAAGAGTTGGCCGAGCTGGAAAAGATTCAGGCGCCTGCGACCGCCATCAACAACGGAGGCGCGGCGGTTCGCGACCTGCGAGTGCTGCTGTGGGCTTCCATCGATAACGATGACTCGCTGGATCTGGATCAGCTTTCCGTAGCCGAGGCGCTGCCCGGAGACAAAATCAAGGTGCTGGTTTCGGTAGCGGATGTTGATGCGTTGGTTAAAAATGGCTCTGCCCTGGATGGACACGCCCGCCATAATACCACTTCGGTTTATACCGCCGCCGAGATCTTCCCAATGCTGCCCGAGAAGCTTTCCACCGATTTGACCTCATTGAATTT
>DATFYI010000037.1:0-4128 GCA_035315125.1 Anaerolineaceae bacterium
TGGCATGTTCTCTACCAGGCTGGCCTGAAAGTCAGGCTCGACCTCTTCCAGGGTATCGGCAACCATTTTATCGTCCAGCGTCTCAAGGAATTTGCTGCTTTCGTTGCGGTTCAAGTCACTGATGATCTCAGCCAGGTCGGCCGGGTGTAGATCGGATAATTTTTCACCGGGCACCTTCAACCGCATGGGCTGGTCGCCAGCCAACAGCTCCACATCATCCCAGGAGATATTCCCAGAAAGCGCATTACGGGCTTTGGCAGTGCTGCTCAAGCGGCGGCTTAGATTACGAAAACCCATGCGGCGCAGCAGACCCAGCCCACCGATATCCACATTGGAGACATACACATTGTCATTGACGCGGGCTAATTCCAGATCGTTAACCCGTACGACGCGCACACCATTGGTGTCGATAATCTGTTTATCAAGCACATCCCTTACCAGGTACAGGTCCTGGTCAGATGGCTGGTACGGTACGACGTCATTGATGCGTTTATTGAGTGGGATCACCGGCGTCAGCAGCACGGCTACATCATTGATCGAAATAATAATCGGGCCACTGCGGCGCTTTACTACGATTGCCGTCACCTGGGGATGGAGCATATCGCCCACTTTGGCGGCCAGCAGGTCGTATAAAGTCCCAACGTGATCGCCATCGATATCGACCACCGGTCTGTTCTCTAATTCGCTAACATATGCCACCGTTGTTCTCCCGACCAGAATTTTGTCAGATTTTACAAACGAACGTCCTCAAATCCAGGGCGCATGGCCTATTGATCAACAATCTAAAAGCAGATCCATTTTATCATGGAGAGCAGGATTTAGCGGCGCCGAGAATCGACTTTCTGGTGTGGATTTAAAAACGGATCGCCCGGCTGCAGGTGCCGGGCGATCCAAAAAATTGGTTTTAGACTTGAAAGATTATTTAGCGGGTTGGCTGGACGTTTTGACGGTAACAGATTACATCCTCCCAAATCTGGGACGGCGGCTCATCATGCGCGCCATGGTGGCGAACATAAAACCAAAAGCGGTAAAAGCCGCCAGCAGCACCTTGGTACGGTCGAAGACCGGCTCGACACGCACACCATCCGGTCCGGCAATTATCAACGCCACCGGTCGGGCAAAAGTATAGCCACCGCCCCCACCGCCGCCGCCATTGCCGCTACGCCGCTTTTCTTCTGGCTCTTCCCCCTCTTGCTCGACAGCTTCATCCTCAGCGATTGGTTCAGGCTCCATCATCCAGGAACCCCCACCGACGCCCATCACCGCAAATACTTCCGAGGACGGGATAATGATCGTGTCATTATGGTGGATCGGCTTACCATAGACCGCCTCTACATTGGCGGTCGCCATCAGTTTATCCAGCTCTGACCGGGCAAATTCGAAACTTGCCGGGGTCTCATTTGTAGATTGCATTTTTTCTTCCATTGAATTAGCTCCTGAAAATATTCGTGAGATCTCAAAACTGCCAATGATGCGGCCTGCCTCAGTCCTTACGCAGCAGGCTGAGAGTTATTCCGATCAGTATTGAGCCCAACAGCCCGGCTCCCAGCCATAACATCTGCCGCCGGCGGGTTTCATTAATAATCGGCAGCAGGTGTTCCTGTCCATCGGCTCCCTTAACAACCACTGCCGTCGGGCGATTCCATACCAGCCCGGCCGGGCTGTGCTGGGAATGGATCACCAGCGCCCGGCTGACCGGGAGAATTTGCCACTCGCCTGTGCTCAGCGGCTCGCCGTTGTGCGTTTCCCACCTGAAAAATGATTCTGTCAAATTCCACCTCCTTTGAAAACATACTGAAGCTGCGAAAAAACAGCAAAAATCTAAGCCCGCTGCATCACGATCCATTTTACCAGGTCATGTAGCGGGCTGTTACGTACGGTTAATGAAACCAGGCGATATATCCAGCCGGGCACAACTACCACCCGGTTGCGTTCGAGCCCCTTGAGAGATTCATCCACCACATTCTCGGCCGAAAACCACAAATATTTTGGAAACTGCGAGCGGTCAAAGTCTTTCAACTCCGGGCGGTCATGCAGCTCGGTCATCACGAAACCCGGGCACAGGGCCTGTACCCGTACGCCTGTGCCTTTCAATTCCATCGCTAATACCTCCGAAAAAGTGACCAGGTAATCCTTGGTTGACGAGTAAGTCACATTGCCCGGCGCAAGTAAAAACGCCGCCAGCGAAGCCACATTGATGATAGCTCCGTGCATGCGTGCTATCATACCGGGCAGAGCAGCATGCGTAAACCGCACTGGCGCCAGCACATGCACCTGGATCATATCGAGCTGGTGTTGCAGGTCTGAATCGGTAAAATTTCCGGTTGCACCAAATCCGGCATTGTTGATCAACAAATCCAGAATCGGCAGATCCGCAATGCAGCGTTCGACCTGCTCTATACCTTTCTCTTCAGCCAAATCCGCCACCATCACCTCCACTGCCACAGAATTGTGCTGGCGGATCTCATACGAGAGCGCTTCAAGGCGTTGTTGCCGGCGGCCAACCAGCACCAGGTCATGACCGCTGGCAGCCAGCCGGTAGGCAAAAGCCGCACCGATGCCGCTAGATGCTCCGGTGACCAGCGCGGTCGTCCGGGATAGCTGCTTGGATCCGTTTATTCTTTCCATCCTGCCTTACCTTCCACACAACTCGCAAAAAGTTGATCACGTGCCGCCATGGACGGATGTGGCTTTTCTCACCCTGATAGATGGTCTGGATGGGCACCCAACCCAGCTGGAGACCCAAATGCAGGCAAACTGCCACCATCTCAACCTCAAATTCAAAACCCCGTTCCGAGCTTTCCAGCATGGCTTGCATGACCGGACGGGAGATCAGTCGGTATCCAGATTGATTGTCGCGCACAGGCTGTCCTAATGCTAGCGAAAGACAGGCCCGTCCGAGCGAATTGGCCAGACGGCGCACGGACGGCATGCGGCTGAAATCGCGCTCCCCGATGATAAGACCCACCGGACGCAGCCGGGCAGCCTCTAAAAACGACGGGATTTCCTGAGGATCGTGCTGTCCATCGCCATCCAGGGTAAGCACGGCCTCATATCCACCCTCCAGTGGGCGCTGGAATCCGCAGCGCAGGGCAGCTCCCTTACCCTGATTAGGTTTCTGTGAAAGCACTTCAGCTCCGGCCAGACGAGCGCACTCGGCTGTCGCATCGCTGGAACCATCATCAACAACCAGCACCGGCAGATAGCGCCGCGCCGCCGTTACCACACTGGCAATACTACTGAATTCATTATATGCTGGTATCAGCACCAGGATTTTTATGTCAGGCAAATGATTATTCATGAATTCTCAATGCTGCTTCTCTTGGTTTTATTTTATCACCAGGATTTTTGTTATACTGGTATTGAATTTATTTAACAAGCCCCTATAATTAGAGTAAATTGATAGATAAACTGTTGGATCTGCGAGAATAAAGAGTTGCCCTTTTGATTGGAGACACTATGCTTAATAAACCTGAGTTACTAAACCGGTCTGGGTTAGCCCTTATGCTGATTATTTTTTTGACTTCCATATTATCTTCGTGCAATTTTCCAACTGCAGCCAGCTCTTTGCCAGCTTCAGCCAACAGCCCAACTAACCCGGTTGCTGAAACCATTGCTGTCCTCTCACAAACACAGGTACCCAGCCCAACTGCTACGCCGAGTCCAACAAATACTGTAACCCCATCAGCCAGCCCTACCCTGACTGAGACGATGACTGCAACCAACACACCCATGCCCGCAAGCCTGACTCCTAATCAGTACATGGTCATTGCCAGTGGATCCGCCGCCAATATCCGGCGCGGTCCGGGTCTGGCTTATAATTCTACCGGTGGGTTATTGAAGAATGCCAGTACAACGGTATATGGGCGTAACACGGATGGCTCCTGGATCTATGTGGCTATCCCGGGCCAACCTGGAACGTTTGGCTGGGTGACAGCCTTACCGCAATATGTAACCGTGTCGGTTAACGTGATGAATCTGCCCCTCATTCCATACAGCCAGCCTGTGCCGGCATACATACAGAACTGCACTGATCATACCTTGCTGGTCAATCCAGGCAGTATAGCCATTACCGACCATACTCGGAAGCAGTTTTACCCCAATGATTATCAGATTTATGATGAGAAC
>DATFYI010000038.1:0-3474 GCA_035315125.1 Anaerolineaceae bacterium
AAATCCTTGACTGTTTGAACGGTCTGATCGGATATGGACGCGGCCTGACGCCCTCCGGAGATGATTTTATAACCGGTTTGCTATTAGCCTCAGCACGCTGGGGCGATAACTTAGCTGAGTTGGGTCTGGTACTCAGCCAGGCTGCTTATCAGAAAACAACCGCACTGAGTGCCAATCTGATCGAATGCGCCGCGGCCGGACAGGCCGACGAACGACTGATCGGGGTTGTCAATGCGATTGCTTATGGCGATGTTCCACTGCAAGCCTGCGTGCAGGCGCTATTGAGTTATGGCAATTCCTCAGGTGCGGACACGCTGGCAGGCATCGCCCTGGCCACACGAATGAAGCCGGATGCCGGTTACTAAAAAATCTCCCCTTCTTTCGAAAGGGAGATTTGCCAGCAAATGTATCAGCAGCCATTAAGCTGCCCGCCCCAGTCTGGTTTGAATTAAACCAGAACTTCTTCTGGGGGATGCATCACTTCGTTAGCCTTGCGCACCTCATCGGGCACATTGAAATCGAGCTCGGTGCCGGTCATCTGGCGCACGTAATTCTTTACAGTTGAGTCCCAATATTTCTTGGTGACATAATAAACACGGGCGCCGCCCAACTCATGCTGATATTCCGGCCACGGGTAGCTGGGCTGAGCCATGCCGAGACCCCAGCGCATCCAACCATTGTAGCTTTCGTAGGTGGCCCACCATTCCTTGTTGCCGAGCATTTCAAAGGCATAATAGGCCTTGGTGTAGTACATGATCGCGCCGATGCGCCCACCACGCACCAGAGCCATGGTGTGCAAACTGATGTTGATGTCTTCGTTCATCAAGCGACCGTTGGCAAAACCGGCCCACAGGCCATCGATCAAACCAACCAGGGTATAGGGGTCTTTGAGGCGCTTGCGGTACCAGCCCAAAATTTCGGCATATACACGCGCTCCTACAATGTCATAAAAGTCGTGATCGCTTTCCATGACTTTTTTCATGTAATCCATCATCATCGGAGCTTCTTCAATTTTTGCCTGGCGGATGTAAAGCAAGCGCCCGTCCTTCAACTTCACCTGAGCTCCGGGCCAGGGTTTGATGGCCATGGCCGGTCCTTGCAGCAAAGGCTCGATTTCGCGTACATCGATGGTTAATTGTTCCTCAGATACTTTTTCGGGTGGTTCAAGTCTCACGGCAATTAACTCCTTTCGGTTTTATAAAATAGATTGGTTGATTAAACCCGATCTTCCCACAAACCATAACTCTGTTTTTACAGGTGGCCCAGAAGACCGGATGCATCACGCTGACATATTTTGCATGCTGATCTTATTCAGGCGCTCCACGTGGTTTGGATCGTAGGCGTCGCCGTATTTGGTCTTTGGCATGGCAGCCTTTTTATCCATCAAATCTTCATATTCTTTATCACCAACGAAGGCGACCGCCCGGCCAATGCACGATTCGCCGCCCACAAAGCGCCAGGGGAAAAAGCCAACTTGTACGCGCCGGTTCAGCAGTAGATCGATCTCGCCGCCCAGGCACTCGGCGTGGATGATCGAATAAGGGAACATCTCGATGTGCATCAATTGATATTTGCCTTCATCGAAAAATTCTGCCAGGGGCATACCGTATTTTTTCTTGAAGAGTTTATCCGCTTCTTTGGCCTGGCGTGGCATCCAATCACGAATGATCGTGTTCATGGGATGATCGGCGCTGCCGCAATCTACCGCGATCCAGCGTAGTTTCTTCTTTTTAGCCCATTCGGCAAATTCACGATCGGGTCCGGGATGCTTCACCATGTAACGGATCTCATCGGCGGTCGGCATATCCCAACCGAAATGATGATAGCCGGTGTGGATTACCAGGATGTCGCCTTCTTTAACCTCAACCCGTTCTTCGATCATCTTGCTGTTGTAAACATCGTAATCGGCCACACAATCGCTCAGATCAACCACGGCGGCTTCATGCACCAGGTAATCCATGTCCAGTTCGGATATATCCTTACCGGCCGTATAGAAATGAATTTCTCCATCCAAATGGGTGCCCAGATGGTTCGAGTGGGTCAGAAGCTGCCCGTTGGCGCCGTTTGGAGCCAATCGTTTGAAGTACTTAATTTGCAGCGGCTCATAAGTAGGCCAGGGCGGGGTGGCAATACCCAATGGGATTGTCAAATCGATGAGTTTCATTTGTATATCTCCTTTCTAAACTGATTCCTCGCAGAATACCTCTACGACAATTATCCTGCAGATTATTCACGTCGGTAAGGTTTAAGGATAGCGGCCGGGCCGGAGACATTTCTGCCGGCCAGAACCAGAGCTAAAATGGTTACCACGTATGGCAGAGCCAGAAATAATTCGTAAGGCAAATCGACGCCGGTGGCCTGCAAACGCAGTTGCAGGGCGTTGACGCCGCCAAAGATGAGAGCGCCCCACAAAACCTTAACCGCTTCCCAATTGGCAAAGATAATCAAGGCAATACATACCCAACCGCGGCCGTTGACGATGCCGAAAGTAAAAGAACCCAGTTGAGCCAATGAAAGGAAAGCACCGCCAACCGCCATAAACGCCCCGGCAATCATCAATGCAGCCGTCCGGATGAAATAAACGTTCAAACCAGCCGCATCGGCAGCTTCCGGGTTTTCACCGACTGCCCGAATTTGCAGGCCAAAACGCGTACGGTTGATCACCCACCAAACAGCCGGAACTAACAAAATGGCGATATAAGTCAGCGAATATTGTGAAAAAATCGGGCCAAGCACCGGGATATTGCCAAAGGGGTTCAGCTCTGCAAAGGGGGTGATGGATGGAAGAACGCTACGCTCTCCAAAGATTAAACGGAAGCTGAACAAAGATAGGCCGGTCAGCAGAAGCGTGGTGCCCAGGCCGGAGACATGCTGGTTGACGCCCAAACGGACCGTCATCAAGGCCATTAAAAGGCCGGCCAGGATACCGGCTATGATGGCGGCAAGGATACCAAGCAGGAGGGAACCACTCTCATACGCAGCCGCAAAACCAACAAATGCTCCAAAAAACATGGTCCCTTCAATACCCAGGTTTAACACGCCTGCTTTCTCAGAAAAGAGCTCGCCCAGTGTCCCAAATATTAATGGTGAAGCCATCCTAAATGTAGCGGCGATTAAGCCAACCAGAAATGTATCCATTAAGCCCTCTTAATCCGGAAATTCTGCAGGATGAACATACCTAATGTAACCAAAAGCAGCGCAGACGTTACCACATCACCCAGGTAGGAAGGCACACCCAGAGCTGAACTGACCTGTTGGGCGCCATTGTCGATCAAACCGATGAACAAAGCTGCGATACCTGCCCCAAACGGATTGAGAGCTCCCAGCGTGGCGATGATGATGCCGGTATAACCCATATTATTGGATAGTGTTTCGATTAAATGGTATTGAATACCGGCGACTTCCCCTGCTCCGGCCAGACCGGCGATACCACCACTGACCAGGGCGGCTATAAATATCGTGCGCCCGACGTTA
>DATFYI010000039.1:0-8788 GCA_035315125.1 Anaerolineaceae bacterium
CTCTCAATGCAGTCATTGGCGATGAGATCTTGGATACCGGCTTTCACGTGACCACTCCTGAGGCGCCGGATGTACAACGCTATCTTGCTCGCATGGTGGATGCAGGATTGACTCATGTGGTGATCGAATCAACATCACATGGGTTGGCTCAACAGCGGGTAACCGGATGCGAATTTGATATTGGCATCGTGACCAATATAACGCATGAGCACCTGGATTATCATGGCAGCTATGAAGCCTATCGAGCAGCCAAAGCGCGTTTATTAACCGGCCTGGCACAAACAAATGAAAAGCGTCAAGGTAACCCGCGCCTGGCAGTTTTGAACAAAGATGACCAGTCTTACGATTATCTAAATAAGCTAACGACTGTCCGGCAGGTCTCTTATGGGCTATATCCCGAGGCAGACGTTTGGGCTGAAGATATTCATCAGGATGCGACCGGGCTGCATTTTAACGTACGCGGATCTGGTTTAAATTTGAGGATCAATAGCGGTCTGGTTGGCTACTACAATGTATCAAACTGTCTGGCTGCTATTTCAGCCACTGCAATTGGTTTGGAAACGCCTGCCAATGCCATTGAGGCCGGTATAGCGGCTTTACGAGGTGTTCCGGGGCGCATGGAGCGAATCGAGCTCGGCCAGGATTTCCTGGCGATTGTGGATTTTGCCCATACTCCCAATGCCCTGCGAGTGACCTTGGAGACCGCACTTAAAATGACGACAGGGCGAGTGTTGGTTGTATTTGGTTCTGCCGGTTTGCGAGACCGGCAAAAACGCCGCATGATGGCTGAGATATCGGCCCAGCTTGCCGATGTAACCATTCTGACTGCTGAAGACCCACGCACGGAAAGCCTGGATGCAATCCTGGCTGAGATGAGCGATTCTGCCCGTTCGCAAGGCGCGCTAGAAGGTCAAACTTTCTGGCGAGTGTCTGACCGGGGTGAGGCGATCCGATTGGCTATCCAGATGGCTGAGCCGGGGGATGTGGTAGTGGCCTGCGGTAAAGGCCACGAGCAGTCCATGTGCTTTGGTGAAATTGAATATGCCTGGGATGATCGCAGAGCCATGCGGGCAGCTCTGGCTGAACGCCTGGGTATTGAGGGACCGCCAATGCCTTACCTGCCAACTCAGGATTAATAAAATCAAAAACAGCGGGCGCAATACTGCGTTCCGCTGTTTTGTATGAATAATGAAGAAGGTCTAGCGACGCGGATTGTGGTGAGAATCCCCACCATGCCGGTCACCTGAACCGGACCTACCGCCGCCCCCACCACCTGGCCTGCCACCCGAGGGACGTGAATTGGAGAAGCGACTGCCTCCTCCACCGCCTCCACTACCGCCGCGACCTTTGCGATCGTGTTCCAGTGCTTCTTCTGGGGTCCAACCTTCCAGAACCGCCTGGCGGGATAGCCGGATTTTGCCATTTTCATCGATGGCTGTGACCATCACGCTAATTTCATCGCCGAGCTGGACAACATCTTCTACTTTCTCAACGCGCTCGCTGTCAAGCTGAGAGATGTGCACCATGCCGTCAACGTTTGGCAGAATTTCGACGAATGCGCCGAAATCCGCCAGACGGACGACTTTTCCTGTATAGATGTGACCGATCTGGGGGGACTCGGTAAGCGCTTCGATCCGTTCACGAGCCTCAGCTTCACTTGTTCCTTCGGTTGCGGCAATAAATACGGTGCCATCATCATTGATATCGATCTTTGTATGGGTTTCTTCCTGGATCGCCCGGATCATCTTTCCACCAGGGCCAATGATAGCTCCGATTTTTTCTACCGGTACCTTGATGATGGTAATGCGTGGCGCATGCGGTTTTAACTCAGGGCGAGGCGCCGGGATTGTTTCGAGGATTTTATCCAAAATAAAGCGGCGAGCCACATGGGCTTGCGCCAGAGCTTTTGACATAATTTCTGAGGTGATTCCCCGGATCTTAATGTCCATTTGCAAGGCGGTGATGCCGGCATCCGTGCCTGCAACTTTAAAATCCATATCGCCGAGGTGGTCTTCGGCACCCTGGATATCAGTCAAAACTACGTATTTTTCACCTTCTTTAATCAAACCCATGGCTACGCCTGATACTGGGGCTTTGATCGGCACACCTGTGTCCATCAGCGCCAGGGTTGAGCCACAGACTGAGGCCATCGAAGATGAGCCGTTAGAAGAGAGCACTTCGGAGACGAGACGCAGCGTGTAAGGAAATTCATTTTCAGGAGGGATAACCGGGACGAGTGCCCGTTCGGCCAGGGCTCCATGGCCGATATCTCGACGCGAGCTTCCACGTAACATTTTTGTCTCACCGGTAGAATAGGGTGGAAAATTATAATGGTGGATATAGCGTTTCGTATCGTTCGGCGTAAGGGTGTCCATTTCCTGGGCCTCTTTGGGCGTGCCCAAAGTTGCCAAAGTTAAAACCTGTGTCTCGCCACGTGTAAACAGGCCTGAACCGTGCGCCCTGGGGCTGATGCCAACCTCGCACCAGATTGGGCGAATTTCGGTCAGGGCGCGACCATCAGGGCGCAGGCCGCGATCCAATATCCGGCTGCGGATTACGCGGCGGAAAATCTCTTCAAAAGCGCCCTTGGCGTCTTCGGCCAGTGTTTCATCCTCAGCCGAGACGCTGCTGACGGTTTCCTCTTTCAATTGATCGATCCCATCGTTCATCTCTGCTTTAGTATGAGGGGCATCCAGTACGCTCTCGATTTTTGGGGTAAGCTCATTAGCAAGTTTCTCGACCATACCCATGTTTATCGGGAAGAGCGGTACAGTCCGCTTGGGTTTGCCGACCTCTTCTGCCATTTGCAATTGTGCATCGATCATAGGCTGGAGAGCCTGGTGGCCAAACACAAGCGCCTTGACCATAACGTCTTCGGGAATTTCGCTGGCGCCGCACTCCACCATCAGAATTGCATCGCGTGTACCGGCAATGCGCAAATCCAGTGCTGATTCTTCAATCTGTTTGTAGGTAGGATTGACAATGAATTCGTTATTGATCATGCCGATGCGGACTGCTCCCACCGGTCCATCCCACGGGATGTCGGAGACCATCAGGGCTGCCGAGGCAGCGTTGATGGCCAGGATGTCCAGCGGATTATCTGGGTCAGCCGAAACACTGAAAAGAATGACTTGAACCTCATTGCGCATAAACTGCGAAAAGAGTGGCCGGATTGGGCGATCGGTCAGGCGAGCGATTAAAATTGCATCCTCGCTGGGTCTTCCCTCGCGGCGGAAGAAGGAACCCGGTATGCGCCCTCCAGCGTACATGCGCTCTTCATATTCAACTGTGAGTGGGAAAAAATCCTGACCCTGTTTTGGTTCATTCCCCATAGTGGCGGCGGCGAAGACGATTGAATCTTCCAAACGCACGGTAACTGCGCCGCCAGCCTGGCCGGCCAACTTGCCAGTTTCAATAGTCACTGGACGGTCGCCGACAATGGCCGTGTAATGTTTTACAACGGGTGGCATATTAAAATTGTCCTTTTTCTCTTAACCCCCCCGGTCAGGGACTGAAAGCGGCTGAGGACCTATTTCCTCAACTCCTGTCAATTCCCAACCGGCTGGTTAAGGCTTGATAAAATAAAACTTTATGTACCTCAAAAAAACAAGTAGATGGGAAGTTCCGCTCCATCTACTTGTGAGGCAACCCTTTAACTTTTTTGGCGGAGGCTTAATCGCTCATTGATAGCTGAATACCGCCCAAAATCCTTACTTCGTAAGTACGCCAGCAAACGACGTCTGTGTCCAACCAGTTTGAGCAATCCTCGCCTGGAGCTTTCATCGTGTTTATTGCTGCGCAGGTGTTCGGTTAATTGATTTATCCGTTTGGTCATCAGAGCAATCTGAACTTCCGGCGATCCGGTATCCTCCTCGTGGATGCGATAATCCTGGATCAATTTTGTTTTTTCATCTTTTTTTAGTCCCATGACGTCTGCCTCTCCTTGAATGGCTTAATATAATCTAGCAGGTCTCCATATCCGCAGTTTTCGCCGCAAATAGGACCAGTCAATGGAAACAATTATACCAGATAGTATCTTCTTTCGGAAGATTATTCAAAAAAATATTGACTGTTGACGCAGGGCGGGCTTACGGTTATCATCAAATTACCCTCTGGTGGGTCGGGTGATCGCGGTTTTGCCATGTGCAGGATCGAGGAAAGTCCGCACTCCAAAGAGCACGGCGCCGGGTAACACCCGGGGTGGGGAGGCCTAGAAATGGGATAACCTACTGGATCGGGCCACAGAAACAAACTACCATCTTTGATGGCAATGGTGAAAAGGCGGTGTAAGAGACCACCGGCGTTGGTAGTAATACCACGGCCAGGTAACCCCCGCCGGGAGCAAGACCAAGCAGGAGCAAAACCCAACTGGGCAGGAGGCTGCTCGCCGCCTGGGCGTCCGGGAAACCGGAGACCAAAAGTTCCGGGTAGGTTGCTAGAGACGCACGGTAACGCGCGCCCGAGAGAGATGGTCACCGAGATGGAAGTCGTATTCGGCGGGTCTCCGACCCGTTGAATATACCCTTTCATTGGACAGAATGCGGCTTACAGATCCACCAGGGGATTTTATCATCATCAAGATTGGCCAGAACACCCGTGGGGGGTGCTTTGCACCTTATAGATCCACCAGAGGAATTTATCATTATCAAGATTGGCCAGAACACCCGTGGGGGGTGCTTTGCACCTTACAGCTCCACCAGAGGATTTTATCATCATCAAGATTGGCCAGAACACCCGCAAGTGTGTGTCCCAGAACTTAGAGATCCATCCATTAGATACATGAGAAAAAAACAGCTTTTTCAACTCAGCTTCCTCATAACAAGTTGTATTCCTTTTCTCATTTGGAGCATTAAAAATATTAATTTAGACCTATGGTACGATGAGATCTACACGCTACGGGTTTATGTCTTTGCCCCTTTAATAAAGACAGTCAGTTACTACAATACACCGAACAATCACATTTTTTTTAACCTGCTCCTCAACCTTTATCTGAAGAGCTTAAATATCTCAAAGATAACTCCTGTTATAAATTCCCCCTCCGTGATCAGGATTTTGATGCTGTTCTACTGCCTGATCGGTATTTATTATTTTTACAAGGTTGGAAAGATTCTATTGAATTTTTTAAGCAGCATACTGGCGGTTGTACTTTTAGCCACCACAATACCTTTTATTAATTTTTCACTTCAGATCAGAGGATATTGTCTTAGCACTACATTATCCATCCTATTGGTTTATCACCTCTTGAGGTTTGAGGAAAAGTCAGATTGGAAAAACGGATTAATGATTGTGTTTGCTACTGCGCTGGCGCTTTATACCATCCCTTCCAATTTATACTTTATTCTCAGCGTGATGTTTTTTTATTTTGGATATCAAATCATCCGATTTGAAAAGTATAAGCGCACCTCAAACTCCTGGTTAGCTTCGATAAGATTAGCTGTGCTAGATTTTCCAATGCGTATTATCTACCTGATTTGCGCTTCGATTTTGTTGGCAGTCATACTCTATTTACCGGTATTGGGTGAAGTCATAAACAATCCCTATGTCAAAAGCCATGGATTATTTCGTTTTACAACGATTACCCAATTGATGCCACAAACATTCTTGTATTTTATCTACGGGAAATGGTGGCTTATTCCATTTGTAATAATCGGCTTAGTGGCTGGCTTGCAAAGCCAGGGGAGTAAAAAGTTTCTTTATCATGTCCTTTTTTGTCTGACATTGTTAATCGTGCCTTTTTTAATAAGTTCAATCAGAGGCGATAAGCCTTTCGGACGGACTTTTGTAAACTTATCTTTTATCATGGTTTTACTGGTGGTGTTATGCCTGGATAAGTTCATTTTTTCGTGGAAAATTCCTGGCACTTACAGCAACTGGGTTATGGCAGCATTGCTAGTTTTGAATTATGGCAGCGCATTTTGGGCTGAAAAGCAAGTCGATCAACACATCTTCACTGATATTATTACGGGAAATAAATCTCAAGACCTGCTCTATAATTATTTTCTCGAGCATTACTCGCCATCAAAAGTTTTGTCCCATTTTGCTTCCAATGGTTACGATCGTTCAATTCCGGTTTATTTGGTTTATGAGGGTGATGTAATCGCGACCAGGTTGTATATTGGAAATAATAATATAAAATTTAAAGCCATTGACGATACACTAGCAGGGCTCGTCCCTAATGCTAGCGGTGAGGCTTACGTCATAACGGCTTTTCCAAATATGTTTTTAAGTCAATTGGTGAATAATCTACCGGGAATAAATTGTGTAATTCTAAATGATTTTGATTTCGTGAATGTGTTTAAATGTCAAACATAAGAACCCCATTACAAAAAAGTAGATATTCGCTTGCTAAATCACCGAAATTGCAATAAATCTAGCTACTGTTTTGGTCATGGTTTTTTTGATGTTGTGTAAAATAGTAGATAGAACACAAACCAGTAATCATTGATTTCTTTTCGGGCGAATTCTTTCATGACGTCTTACCTAAGCAGTATATTCTTCGGATTAATCGCTTTTTTTTATGCTGTCTTAATCATTTTGAGTCTCAGGGAAGGCCATAGAAAAGACAATGGATTTGTTATTTTCTTGATATTCACGATATTTCTGTTTATCGTGACGGTAATCCGGCTTTTGCTCGAGTTGAACCTTGTAGATTTTGTTTCTGCCGGTACTCAATCCAGACTACCACTTTATATTGGCTTTTTGATCTCAATTTTTATATTTGAGATCAGCACTTTATTCCTGAATTCAAAGTCGCTCAAAGGTTTTTGGTGGGGGATAACTTTTTTGGGGTTTGCCGGAGCTATTTTTTTATGTGAGAATTTCAGTCATATCCAGCCAGATCGCATCCAACTGAGGTCATTTGAAATTCCTTTTACAAGTATCGGTATCGCTTTACTGGTCATAGGCTGGATCGGGTTCAGCATCCGATCTATTCGAGATACGTTGATTATTTCCCAACAAACCATCAACCCACTTCACCGAAACCGCTATTTATTCTGGCTTGCGAGTATCCTGGTCTGTATGGCAGGCGTAATTTTGTCTGTCCTTGTTAAATTCCCCATTCCATTGGGTGAGACCGTAGTAATGTTTGGCACGATGATGATGGGAACTACTTATATACGCCATGATCTTCCAGATATCAGACAGATTGCCAGGTCATGGCTGTCAATTTTGATTTCAATCGTTCTTTCAATAGGAATTTATTTCGCTTTCTTCTACTTGATCCAATCCTATTTCAATTTTTCACAATTCAATTTAGGGATATTAATCCAGATTCTGCTGATCGCGGCGATATTAACATTCCTGTTAAACCCTTTTATCAGGCTGATTCAACGGTTGGTTTCCAGCAGCTTATTGGATAATGTTCATGATCCAAGCTGGTTGATAAGTGAATACAGTAAAAAAATATCAAATATTATTGATTTGGGGCATCTGACGGAAGTAATATCCAAAACAATTCAGGAGGGTCTCAATATTCATCAAGCCAGACTTTTTTTGGTCGATCAGGATGAGGATCATTTTATTTTGATCGAAGAGAAGCCGGCTGAGACGGAGCAAGAACCCATCTCGATCGTCCTGTTGCAAAACAGTCCGGTGGCAGGATATCTAAGTCGTGAACACAATCCTTTGGCCCAATATGATATCGATCTGCTGCCACGATTCAAAAACACAACTAAAGAAGAGCTATCGGCTTTAAAAACCCTGAACTTAGATCTCTATGTGCCGATATCAATTCAGGATCGTTGGATAGGGATGTTGGGATTGGGCTCAAAGAAATCCGGCGATCGGTATTTTGAACAAGAGTATTTAATGTTGGAAACATTGGCAGAGCAGACCGCTGTTGCGCTTGAAAATGCCCGTCTGTATGAAGACTTGAAGTTGCGCAATCTGGAAAATGAACGTCTGAACCGAGAGTTAAGAGGCGCTAACCGACAACTAGCCAGTCTGGATCAGGCCAAATCTGACTTTATCATCATAGCGTCTCATGAGTTGAGAACTCCTATGACACAAATCATCGGTTACAACGATATATTGGATGATATGTTGTCCAGCGGCGGCGTTCAGGCTGAGGAAGGTAAAGTGGTTATTGATGGAACCAGAAGGGCTACCAGGCGTTTGGAGGAGATCGTTAATAGCATGTTGGATGTGTCCAAACTGGATCTGAGTGCTTTGGAGTTGGAGATGGCGTCCTGCAGCATCAAATCAATCTTAAACTCGGCGATCGAAAGATGGAGTGAGGCATTTGAGATCAGGAAACAAAATCTGATCCTGGCGGATGAGCTGGAGAGCTTGCCAATGATCTATGCGGATAGCAAGCGTCTTACACAGGTTTTTTCAAACTTGATTCAAAATGCGATCAAATATACGCCAGATGGGGGAACTATCCGGATTACGGGTCAATGTAAATATGGCACTATAGGAATCGGACAACAATATATACAGATCACCGTATCAGACACCGGAATAGGCATAGCCCCGGATGAGCTTGAAAAGATCTTTGAAAAATTTTACCGGGTTGGAGATGTAAGGCTTCACAGCAGTGGAGATATCAAGTTCAAGGGAGCCGGTCCAGGGCTTGGTTTAACCATTTGTCGGGGCATTGTCGAAGCACACGGCGGGCGTGTTTGGGCAGAAAGCCCCTTTCATAATGAAATGAGCTTGCCGGGTAGTAAATTTCATGTATTAATCCCGGTTAATTCTGAGCCAAACACGCAAAATCGAAAACCCCGTGACCTATCAAAAGCGTAAAATCTAACGCAATGGAAGCCTGATATAATCTTCTAAAGTT
>DATFYI010000040.1:0-6345 GCA_035315125.1 Anaerolineaceae bacterium
ATATGCTCCCCGCCCTGCTGCTGCTCGCGGATAGCCCGGCTGATGGCATCGCCCACCGTGCAGACTGCCACGACCAGCTCGCTCGCCCCACCCAGTACAGCCGTAACCGGCCCACCGATTATTTTGGCGCCATTAGCCAGCACCAGCCGGTCGTGCTTGAATTCCTGGATCGGGAAGGCGTCCCAAATGGCAGCCGGCTGGATCAGTCGCAGCGCTTCTGCCTTAGCCGATTCCCAATCCTCCCTGAGCGCCGCTCGCTCCAACAACTTTTCAAACGAACCAGACATATGGGAGATGATTTCTTTTTCGTCGAGCTCGATAGTCCACTGGCGTTGAATGTGCATGAGCGATCCTTTGTTTCGAATTATAACGGGTTAAATTGATGAGAAGCAAAAACTATCAACCTCGAACCACACGAAATACACAAAAAAAATCAATAACCTAAGGAGAAGATTTTGTTTATAGAGGAAAGGTATACAATTGTTTGGATATAGAATTCTCTCAGGTGAAATCATCTATTGATTTAGGCTTTATCCACACGCAATCGTTGAAAGAAATGTTTATTGATCTTCTTATTAACTTATTTCCTCGATTACTTCTTTTCGTGTATTTCGTGCCGAAGGTTCGTGGTCACATAATCTAAATTATGAATTCTGACACGCTTTCACAGCTCAAACGGCGCGCCGGCCTGCGGCAGCGCCTGATGGCCTGGATGCTGAGCCAGCGCAGCCCGGACTATGAACAGGCTGTTTCGCGACGCAAACAAACGCTGATCGGCAGCCTGCAGGGAGATATTCTGGAGATCGGCCCCGGCGCCGGACCCAATTTGCCGTTTTACGCTGCGGGCGTTCATTGGCTGGGTGTCGAGCCAAACCCCTTCATGCATGCTTACCTGCTGAAAGCCATCCAACAGTTAGGCTTGTCCGCCGATCGTTACCGCGTCGACCCCGGGGATGCTCGTGGTATCCGCCTGCCGGCCGAGGACTCCAGCATGGATGCGGTGGTCAGCACGCTGGTACTGTGTTCGGTGCCTGATCCGGATGCTTCATTACAGGAGATTCTGCGGGTGCTTAAACCAGGCGGGCGCTTTGTCTTTATCGAGCACGTGGCGGCAGAAAAGGGCACACGCCTGCGTACCTTCCAAAACCTGCTGCAACCGGTCTGGAGTCTGGTGGGTGGCGGCTGCCATCCCAACCGGGAAACCTGGGAAACCATATCCCGGGCCGGCTTTGCTCGGGTTGAAATCGAACATTTCGAGTACCCCGGGGGCGGTCTAGTCGGCCCGCATATTGCCGGAAAGGCAGAAACCCCTTTAATCCCCGATTTTCAAAAGCATAAAAACGGGGGAGGGGAAAATACGGATTTCAAAACCATGAAAACATGGAAGAAAAAACCGCTTTTATAAACACGAAAACGGGGGAGAAATGCCAAATTATGGGGATCATTCCGGCCCGCCGCCCGGGTGCAAGATGATCTCATCCTGTTCTTCCGCCACAGCCGAGGCAGGTTTGGCCGCCAGCAGATCATCAAACAGCGGTAACTTGCCCGTCTTCAGGGCATTTTCAGCCAATAGAAACATTGCGGCCGACCAGGCCTGGCGGGCATAGCCCATCGGATGGCCGGTCTGTCCGTGCATCCATTCATTAAATTCCCATTTCAGCTGGATGCCTTGCTGATCGGCCTGCGCCAGACGCACCAGAAGACGCTCAGCCTCACTGTTCCATTTGCGCCGCACCAGCGCCGCCACATGCAGCCCGCCGATAAACGGCCAGACCCCGCCGTTGTGGTATTGGTTTGGCAGGTTCAGGTTGCGGCTGCGGTAATATTCGCGCCAATCCGATTCGCCAGGATAGATGGGCGGGTAGATGGCTTTGGTGGGATAGGGTTCAGCCATGCCCACCTGGTACATATATCGCAAGATGTGTTCGGCATGATGCCCATCGGCCACGCCGGTCAGGATAGCCAACAGATTGCCCAGGCTGTCGCACCAATCGCCGTACTCGCGGAAGGCCACCCAGGGCAGGTAAAACGGCCGGCTGGAAATCGTGCCGATATTGTGATAGAGCATGAACCATTCCAGACGGATGGCTTTCAACTTTTCCAATTGCTCGGCAAAATGGGACGCCACCCAACAGCGGTCCACCCACATCAGAAGGTTGATGCGCTCGTGAATACTGGCTGCGCTGGTATGAGGCTGTCCTCGCGCTCTGGCAATATCGGCAGGCAGGTGGCTGCAAAGTTCTTCGTAAGCCAGAGCCGCCGCATAGAACAGGACGTTATCGTAGAGCGTGTTATAGCGAATGGCCAGCAGGTCCATCCAGTTGCCGGCTTCGGGGATCTCCAATAGCCCACACTCATTCATATCCTGGTACTCCAACCAGGTCATGGCCCGCTCGATGCGCAGCCAGGAATCACGCAAAAAAACGGTGTCCTGGCTGATCTGATATTGCAGATAATGACCCAGGATAAAATACAGGTTTGAATCGACCGCCCCAGCGTTTTCGGAGCTGATAAAACCGCTGTCCGGGTTGACATTGAGTGGGATCAAGCCAAGCGGCGATTGAAATTCGCCCAGGGTTTGCAACGAAGCCCGGCCGGCGGCCAGCAAGTCAGCATCCCCACTGGCAACAGCGCCCACAAAAGTCATGATACTGTCCCGGCCCCAGATTTGGGGATAGCCGATCCGCTCAGCCGAGGCACGAAAACCCTGTGGTGTGGCGCAGGCGTGCATGATTTCAAGCGCTTGCTGGCGTGCCTCGTGGACAAGTTGAGATTGATGATCGTCCATCGTCGCTCTAATCCGGGTTAGCCCGCTCCTTTTTGCCTAAAGAAGCCAGATAGATGGCAAATAGCTGCTCGCCATCCAACCCAAGCAGGCGGTTGAGCTGCTCTTCGTCAAAAGCCCCGATGGCGCACACCCCGCAGTCGACCGCCTCAGCCGACAGGTACAGGTTCTGGCAAACGTGTCCGGCATCCAGGTGCAGATAACGGTAGCCACGTTCGCCGTAACGCCAGGTCATGCGCTCTAATACGGCAATCCATAGAAAAGTCACGGCGGCGTTACGCACCTGTTTCTGCTCCAGGCAGGCATGGATGATCTGTTCGCCCAGATCAGGCGAAAAGTCCAATTCGATCAGGCTGTGCTCGATGGCCAGGTAACGGTACAAACCTGGGGTAAGACCATCTACCCGATTGATCATCAGGTAAGTCTCGAAAGCGTGCCGGGCTCCGGCAGATGGGACGGTGCGCAGCGTGGCCGGGCGCGAACTGACCTTCTTTACCCCCTGTGTGCACCATAGCAAAAATGAGAGCTCCGCCAGACTGAGCGGTTGAGTGCTGTATCTGCGGCGGGTACGGCGCGCTTCCAGGGCTGCCAGAAGATTGATGGCGGGGATTTGGATCTGCTCGATATGCGGTAGTGAGATCTGTCTGGCGTCAGTCGGGAAAGGCAGCTCCAACGGCGGTTGCGACAGTCCAAGATCCTGTGCGCTGGCAGGTTGTTCCATTTTGCGGGTTTGCCGCATAAATTGTCGTCCAATCGAATCGGACATTTTATCCTCACAGGAAATTGAAAGCTATAACTTATTTACTAATGGTACCATATCCAAGTTAATCAAAAAGGCCCCAAATGCTGGGGGCCTTTAATTCCGTTATGGATTTAAAACTTGAGTTATCTTTTTATCGATGCAAGTCTTTATTGAGGACGGCGTTGCTTCCGTTCTGGCTCATCAATCCGTACCGGGATTGGCTCGGGCTTATCCTGGAATTTCGACAGTTCCCGGAAAACAAAGATGGTAACTGCCACTCCAATCAAGCCCACTGCTAAAGTTAAGATATTCATTTTTCTGCTCCTTGTTCGACGTAACCAACCATTACTATTATCTTTAATTATAAGACATTATAGGCTATTTATATAGATATTGTATTAACATTTCCGAAGAATTTCAAAAATTCATTCTTCGCAAGGGCACGAGGGTGAAATCCAGAATTTATACTGGAGAGAAAACCCCGTGCCCTTTTTCTAGATGGAAACTCAGTCGTTATGATACTCGATTTAGATTAACATCAAATGAATACTAGACCTTTGATCTGGCTGTTATAATAATCAAGACTGTAAAAATTTATCAGATACAGACTGATCAGGAGGATTTTATGGTCTATGTCGCCTCAGACAACCGATATGACCGGATGATCTACAACCGCTGCGGGCGCAGTGGACTTAAATTGCCGGCCGTATCGTTAGGATTATGGCACAATTTCGGTGGGATAGACACGCTCGAAAATGCACGGGCAATGTGCCAGCGCGCCTTTGACCTGGGTATTACCCATTTTGATGCTGCCAATAACTATGGACCGCCCTACGGTTCGGCCGAGGAGACCTTTGGTGTCATCCTGCGCAAAGACCTGCGGCCTTACCGCGACGAGTTGGTTATTTCCTCCAAGGCCGGTTGGGATATGTGGCCCGGGCCTTACGGTGATTATGGCTCGCGCAAATATCTGGTGGCCAGCCTGGACCAGAGCTTGAAGCGTATGGGGCTAGATTATGTGGATATTTTCTACCACCACCGCCCAGACCCCGAAACTCCCCTGGAAGAAACCATGGGCGCATTGGATTATATTGTCCGCAGCGGGCGGGCCCTGTACGTAGGGATTTCATCCTACCAGCCCGAAGAAACTCGCCGGGCTGTGCAGATCCTGCGCGAGTTGGGCACGCCCTGCCTTATTCACCAACCCAAATATAATATGTTCAATCGCTGGGTGGAGGATGGCCTGCTGGACGTGCTGGAGCAGGAAGGCATCGGCAGTATCGCCTTTTCACCTCTGGCCCAGGGTCTACTGACCGACCGCTATTTGAAGGGCATCCCACCCGACAGCCGGGCCGGCAAACCCGACACCGCTCTCCAACCAGAAGACGTGACCGAGCAGTCCGTCGCCAAGGTGCGCCGGCTGAACAAGCTGGCAAAGGAACGCGGCCAGACGATGGCTCAGATGGCGCTGGCCTGGGTGCTGCGCCGCAAGGAGGTCACCTCGGTCTTAATCGGCGCCAGCCGAGTACATCAGATCGAGGATTGTGTAGCGACCCTGGACCACCTGCAATTCAGCCCGGAAGAATTGCAAAAGATTGATGAGATTGTGACGGGGTGATAAAACAGCTTAAGCCAGGCTAGGGATGCGACGGACCAGCTCGGCCCATTCATCACCGATGGCCGCATGAATGAGCTGCTTGACCCCCGTGAAGACTGGCGCAGGCATCACCATTTGCCAGATGCGGGTCATGTTCTCGCGGTCGTCGTTGCCCATCAAGGGAAACATCCAGACGATCACCTCCGGGAAACGTTCCTGCGGCACAGTGCTGGACATGATACCCACCGCCTTGGCCTGCTCGGGCATTGGTACCCGCTCTCGCATGATGCGGTAGAGGTGAGCATCTTCCTTGCCAAGATGAAGGTCGAGATGGAACTTGAATGCGGCAGAAGCACGCGCTGTCTGCAAAGGGTCATTGGCAGAAAATGCCGCGTTCATAGCGTCAAAGGCGGCATCCAGGCCGCGGTGATCCCTCTCATAGGCCTCAGCTACCAGTGGCGCCACGGCTTCAACCGCTGGAAAGATGGCCAGCTCCTCGCCGTGGGCATGCCAGACCAGGATTTCGTTGAAGAATCGGTAACGCTCAACGGTCGGACCAAACCCCGGCTTGCCGCGGGCAGCGTCGAGCGCGGCAGCATCGATTATGCTCATGTCGTGCCGGAAGGCATTATGAATCGCCATAATTGCATCCAGTGGTTCTGTCATATTTCATTCCTCCTGGTACTTTCTGATGAGAATCTGAATGACCCGCGGGTTATGCTACGAGCATATTACAGGTCATATAGAAGGTAAACCATTGCTTGAATGAGGGGGGATTCTGCCGGGATGACTGCGGCTGAGCCCGCAGGAGATGTGAATGGGGGTTACACCCTATCTCACCCACTTCCTGTTATTATAACAGGCCATCCAATCTTTTTGATTAAAAGACCTTTAGTAACTACTTAGCGATTCGAAGAAGATCAACCACGAACCTTCGGCACGAGATACACGAAATATCGGAAAATACAGTGGATGCTTACGCAGATTCAGCTAACATTTTTACTTTTGGCAGAACCCGTTGCCAAACCTGCGTGCTCATATCGCGGTATTTGGCTCCCTCCGGCATAGTGGAGAAATCACCTTGCAAGAGATGTAAAATGGTTATACCGTTTTGCTCTTTTAGTCGAAAGGTGATGCCATCCTCCTCCGTGATGGGCGGCCTTTCACTACGAACATCGAATACAGTAAAACGCAGCAGCTTATTCAGGACAAGCGCGGTTA
>DATFYI010000041.1:0-8713 GCA_035315125.1 Anaerolineaceae bacterium
CCATCTCGACCACGTCGCAATCATTCATGCCGCGCACAACCACGCTGTTGATCTTAATGGGCGTCAGGCCGGCCGTTTCAGCCTCCAGAATGCCGTCCCAAACTTTATCCAAAGCTCCCCAGCGGGTCAATTCTTTGAACCTGGCGGGGTTTAATGTATCCACGCTTACATTAACGCGCTGCAAACCGGCTTCTTTTAAGGGCCGGGCCAATTTACTCAGCAAAAGGCCGTTGGTGGTCATACTCAAAGAGCGAATGCCGGCTATTGCGGCAACCTCTCGCACCACATCCACAATATGCGCACGCACGGTCGGTTCACCGCCGGTCAGTCGAATCTTATCGAAGCCGAGTGTGGCAAACAACCGTACCAGCAAAAATAGCTCCTCGTCCTGCATCATTTCGGCCAGCGGCCGAAAAGAGACATGCTCTGGCATACAGTACACGCAGCGTAAATTACAACGGTCGGTCAGGCTGATGCGCAGGTAGTGCAGGTTCCTTCCAAAACGATCGATCGCCATATCCTCATCCCAGTGTTTTCAGAATCATACCGCCTGAAATTTGATAACAAAAATGGGCGAGCCCATTCGATAAAATTCAGACTATTATTATGATAATTATATCCTAAATTATCGGATAATTCAATTTATCTTCCTGGCTCAACGGTCTGATGACCGCATTCAACCCAATCTACCCGGTATGATGTATTTTAATGCCGATGCTGCTTGTAAATCCAGGCCATCGGGTATAGACTTATCACTGTCAAACCCTCCATTGCAACCCTTTGAAAAAACCGCATGACACTACCATCTGCCAGAATTATTATCCCTGTTGAATGGGGTACGAGCGCCCGCTGCCCGATTTGTGCGGCCAATCCATTGAATGTTATACATCCTTTGCAAAGGCCCGATCAGCTGCAATGTCCGCATTGCGGCGCTGAATTCGAAATCGAGCAAGGTGGAGCGCGCATACGCTTTAATGCCCTGCCGGCCGGTTTGCAGTCGGCCTTGGCCGGACGTTGGGTCACAATGGCTGAGGTGCAGGCGCAGGTTGAAATACTCAATCCACAGCCTGAATCACCGGTCAAAACGCCGGCGTTAACCCCAGATAGCTTGCCCACCGCAACGGCAAACGAAAATCAACCAGCCTCCGCTCCGTTTGTACCGCAGGCGAATATTTCAGCGCCAGCTGCGGATGCACGACTTGTCGCCCAGGCCAGAGATCTATATGCGTTGGGAAACAGCGTCCCTCAAATACGCACCATTCTGGGTCGCACGCAGGGATTAAATCCCGCCGACCTGGATGCCATTCTGGCAGAGGTAAGCCACCAGGATCGAAAAAAGCACAGTCGCCAGACCCGCAACCTGATTATTGCGGCTATTGTTTCGCTCGTTGTAGTTTTTTGTTGTGTGGCAATATTCTATGTCAGCAGGCTGCCCATCTCGGTTTTTCAGAATTCAGCCCAAACCGAAAACTCTCCGGCGGCTACCAGCCAGAGCTCTCTTTCTAACTTGCCAAATCTACCTGATCCGATGAAGACCCTCATGCCGGACGAAATGACGCTGGTTAATTCTCCCCCACCTGTGATTATACCGGGCACGGTGGCCGATTCGGCCACCTACCCCTGTCCAAAGAGCGCCGACCAGGCGTCCCAGTTATTTGGCGGCCTGACTGAAAATTGGACTTATCAGCAGGGTTGGTTTATGGTTTCAAAAACTCCGGCTACGCTGCACGTGCCGGCCGGTATGATGGTAGGGTATTTCGTCTTTAATCCTGTCATGCAGATGAAATCTGTCAGCGGACCGATTACGATGCAGAATATTTATATGGTGGTCATAAGCTGTGATTAGAACCTGTAAAATAATATCTATTCTGGCAGTTTTAACATTTATAGCAAGCAGTGTAACGGCCTGTTCATCAGGTTTTGGAGCCAATCCGACCACTACACCGCCGGCTGCCCGCCGGGTGAAAACACCCCTGCTCGAGTGCACTCCTCCGGCCTGCCAGGCAGGCCAGGTGTATACCTGTTCCAATGGATATTGTCCTGGCGGTTGCGGAACGACTTGCGCGACGGTCACTCCGGAGTTTGTGACGGCGACGCCTTTCATCCTTTGCACACCCCCGGCCTGCCAGCCTGGACAGGTGCTGACCTGTTCGCAGGGGGATTGCGCCGGTACCTGCGGTTTGGTCTGCGTCATGCCATCTGCTACCTCACAGCACTCAACCCCGCCAGCGACAGCGCTGCCTGGTTTTACCATGCCCGATGACACCATTACTACCAGCAATGTGGGCCAGTTGGCTGAAGTGTGGAAGATCAGTGAAGGCGCTGTACATGAACTGGCTTTTTCATCGGACAGCAGCATGTTAGCGCTTACCACGGGTAATTTTGCGCTCGTCCATGATATGAGCAGCCTGGGTCTGGTTATCAGCCAGCAATTCAGCGTTCCTACCAGCTCAATCACATTTTCCCCCGGCGGCGAGCAGATCGTTGTGGCTTATGGCAATGCCATCAGTCTGCTGCCGGTAAACGGCTCGGAGGCGGTGCCGCTCAATACCGGGCTGGCTCAGGATGTGAAGATTACCCACCTGGATTTATCACCGGATGGCAGCACAATTGCTTTTGCCAGCAGTAACGGCGCTCTCAATCTGTTTAATCTGGACCAAATGAGCGTACTGCCCAGTCCGGTAGCTAACCCGGGGCCGATTAACAGCCTGCAATATTCACCAGATTCCTCGTTTTTAGCAGCCGGCACGCAGGATGGCAAGATAATTGTCTGGAATACTGCTGATTGGAGCGAAGCCTGGCGCCTGGCCGGTCTTGGATCTGTTAACAGCCTGGCATTTTCGCCGGATGCCACCTTGCTGGCGGTTGACACAAAAAACAACGTCACCGTTTGGGGCACCGATGCCTGGGAGCAAAAGTTTTCGGTTCCCAGCAACGGCGATACGGCTTTGAGTGTTGCATTTTCATCTGACGGTGTTTTCTTGGCAACCGGCAGCGCGGGCGGCATGATTCATATTTTGAATGCAGCCAGCGGACAGGATGTAACAAAGCTGACCGGTCATAGCGCTGCTGTAACCGCCCTGGCTTTTTCAGGCGATGGCCTGTTACTGGCCTCAGGCTCGGCGGATGGCACGGTCAGGCTGTGGGGAATTCAGTAACCTGAGCCCTTCAGGCTGAAACCCGGCTGAGGCCGTACAGGTTTTCGCGGATCTTGATCAGTTGGCGGCGCAGATGATCATCGCTTTCAATCAAATCCGCGATTTTTTCACAGGCATACATGACCGTAGTATGGTCGCGCCCGCCCAAGGCCTGTCCTATCTGGGGTAATGAGGCGTTGGCTTCTTCGCGCAGTAAATACATGGCTACCTGGCGAGGCAGGGCAATTTCATGGGTGCGATCACGGCTCATCAAGCGTTCGGCGGATATTCCAAATGCGCTGGCCACGGCGTCGACAATCTGGCGCGGCTCTACCAGATTCCGTTGAGGGAGTAAATCTGCCAGAGCGATGCTGACCAGTTGCAGACTGAGAGGCTGCCCGCTGAAATCGGCAAAAGCCAGCACACGGGTCAGGGCGCCTTCCAATTCACGAATATTCGATTGTATCTTGTGGGCAATATCTTCCAGAATGTCGCCTGCCACCTGGCGGCCGGCGCGCTCGGCTTTTGAGCGCAGAATGGCCACGCGCGTCTCAAAATCCGGAGGTTGGATATCCACAGTCAGGCCCCATTCAAAGCGAGAGCGCAGCCGTTCTTCCAGGGTGACCATGGCCTTGGGCGAGCGATCCGATGAAATGACGATTTGTTTGTCCTGGCCGTGTAAGGTATTGAAGGTATGGAAGAACTCTTCCTGGGTGCCTTCCTTGCCGGCAATGAACTGGATATCATCGATCAACAGCACGTCGATGCGCCGGTAACGCTCGCGAAATGCATTTGTGCTGTGCGTCCGAATGGCATTGACCATATCGTTGGTAAATTCTTCCGATGAAACATACAGCACCTGTAAACCACGCTGGTGGGCGCCGTTTCCGATGGCGTGCAGCAGATGAGTTTTGCCCAATCCTACCCCGCCATACAGGAAGAGCGGATTATAGGCCTGGGCCGGTTTTTCGGAGACGGCCATACAGGCCGCGTGAGCCAGGCGATTGCTGGCGCCAACCACAAAATTATCAAAAGAATAACGGCTGTTGATGGTGTTGTTTGGCAGAATGGCCGGGTTGGATGATTTTTCTTCCTCAATCGCGCAATCGCTATCGCTGGCCTCATCCTCATTTTGGGAGACCACAAATCTGACCGATTGCGGCTGTCCGGTCAGACCGGTTAATAAACGACTGACTGTACTGGTAAGGCGGCTTTCTAACCAATCGCGTGCGTAAGCGTTTTGCACACCGATTGTATAAATGTCACGATCATAGGATACTAATTCTGCGTTGCTGATCCAGGTGTCAAAAGCGGCCTTTGACATTTCCATCTGCAGCTGGCCCATCGTTGCTTGCCAAATTTGTTGCGTATTCATATGAAACATCCTCCTATTCGAAGTTATGGTTTCCCCCTGAGTAGCAGCAATAGGGATGACGAGCCCACTGAGTTTCAGTGGGTAGCGAATCCACTAATAATAATAATTATTCCAAAATACCGATGATGATGAAGGAGCTTCAGCGATGTGTGTGCTGTGATGTATGTAAAAGAATTCTAGCAGAAACAAAAGAGTCAAGCAAGTCGGGAAACCTACGATTGGTTAAAAAAAAGTAGTTTTTTAAGTCATCAAACCTTAAAGAATCTTTGGGTTAATCTTGACTCAGCAAAATGTGTAAATTACAAAAAAAACTGATTTCTGGTGTATTGATATTGTCCAACCCCCATATGTGGCGTATCTAATTAAGAATCCAAAACCCCTGGCAAAAAAACCGTCAATCTCAAAAAATTAATCTGGCGGACTCTGCTGATGTTCGGGTTGGTAAGATGCTGAATCTGGCGTTTCAAATGCCGCGAATTGACAAAAAAACAGAAATTTAAAAAACCGGCTTATTTTGCCTCTAAAATTCGCTGGGCGGCGCGCCGGGCGATCTGCACCGCAAAATTCGTGCCGCGATCCCAGGGATAAACCTGGCTCATACTGGCAAAATACAGCCCCGCCAGCGGTGTGCGCAGGTCAGGCACATTGTGGGAGTGGTTTACCAACGGGATCGGTTGGGCATAGCTGGTCTTGAATAGCCAGCTTTCGCGCACCCAATCCGCTCGGAAATCCGGGTTGAAACGGGTTAAGGCAGGCAGAAAACGCTCCAGCAATTCTTCTTTGCTCAAGCGAAAATATTCGTGCTCGGGGTCCAGATAGTCGCCGCAATAAACGATATGGTCGCCGCCAAAATATTCCGGTTTTAAGAAATTGGTATGCTCGACCAGCGCCAAAAATGGAAATCCGGCTGATTTTGGCAAGGTGTACCAGTAATAACCCTCTTTAGAGAGCTGATGTCGCAGGGCCAGGATCATAACCACTGCTCCCATGCTTTTTAGATTCAGCAGCCCTGCCAGGTAGCTGGTAGGCAGGCTGGGCGCCATGCGCGCCAGCAGAGCCGGAGACAGGGTCACCAGGCAACGATCGAAGGGTAAGCTCTGCCCGTCCATGTGCAGCTCTAAACTGCCATCCGAGCAGGGAATGATCTCCTGCACAGGGCTGGATAGATGGATGACTACGCCTTCTTTCTGCAATAAGTCGGCAAAGTCATTGGCAAAAGCCTGGAAACCACCCTGGTAGGTTCCTAATACAGTCGTGCGGGTCTTAAATCTTGCCCAAAACCAGGCCATGTTGACTTCTTTTTGATGGGGACCAAATTTCCCTTCCAACATGGGCTGGAATAAGACGTCATAGAGATTTTTGCCGTAATAGCGCTGGATCCATTCATCGGCAGTAAATTTCTCCAGGGGCTGCCAGGCTGCCAAGTAACGCAGATAGGCAGTCACCAGTCCAAAACGCGCCATATCAAAAAAGTTGAAACCTGGAAAAGTGAGAGCGGCCAGCGGCGAATCGAGCGGGTAAAATTTACCGTTGAAATACGATACCGTTTTGGGGTGGGGAAAAACTACTTTCTGCGATAGGCCTAATTCTTTGATCAGGCCGAGGATATCCTTATCACTGGTGAACCAGTGGTGGTAATACTGTTCGACAGACCAATCCCAATGCGGGTCTTTAAACCCGGCTGCTAAACCGCCCACCGCATTGGCTGCTTCATACAGGGTGACCTGGTGACCGGCGCGTTGCAGGTCGTAGGCAGCAGCCATGCCCCCCACACCTGCGCCTATGATGGCAATACGCATGTTATGTTCCTTCTGCCCGCAGGGTTTGCATCTCTTTTCCCCACCGCAGCGGCTGCCGAAAATAATAATAGGCGCCCAAAACGGTGATGGGCAGCCACAGCGCCACGTGTAAAACCAGCGTGTAACCGGTGGCAATGCTGCGCGATACGCCATAGGCAGTCAATACGGCAATACCCGGTGCATCAAAAGTGCCCAGGTAACCCGGCGCCGAGGGAATGGTGGTGGCCAGGTTAACAATACCGTTCATCAGCATCAAGGCAAAGAAACTGACCTGGAATTGGAAGGCGTGCATCACAAACCAGTATTTACCCGTTTCCAGCAGCCAGATCAACACCGATGTAAAAAAGACCATCAGTGCATCTTGCGGCGAGCGCAGCGACTCCAGACCGCTCAGAAAACGGATGGCCAGCCCGTGGCTTTTCTCACGCCAGCGCAGCGGTAAGATTTTATCAATGCAGAAGTTCACCACCCGCTCGGTTACTTTAGGGAACATGGCCGCCAATAAAAAGACCAGCAATGCGCCGATAAAGGCAATTGAGCCCCAAATTGCCACCTGTTGTATATTACCGACAAAACCTGAGTTATGGGTCAGATGTGATAATTCCGGCAGGTTCAGGAAGACGAAACCCAACATAACCACTGCATCAAATATACGTTCAACGATAATGGTGGCCAGGGAAGCCGAGATGGGCACGCCCTCACGATTGTTGAGCACTACTGCACGCAGCACCTCGCCGGCGCGGGCCGGGTAAATGTTATTGCCCATATAACCGATGGTCACGATAGGGAACATGGTTTTGGTTGGGATTTTCTTTAACGGGCGCAGCAGGTAATGCCAGCGCCAACTGCGCACCCAGACTCCCAAGAAATAGACGGCGATACCGGGCAGTATCCACAGATACTGAGCTGTTTGAATGGTTTGCCAAAACGCATTTAGCTGTAAGCCGCGCAGAGAAAAATATAAAAATACGGCACTGATTAGTATGCCAACCCAAAATTGCCAACGTTTCATGGCTTGTATTCTACCACGGATAAAACTTGTCTATTAATGTGCATGATCCTTGCTCAACCGCCTAAAGAAAATCAACCACGAGCCACACGAAATTCCAGGTGCGCAGTTAAATAATTTACAAATCAGGAATTACTCAGCATATTGATGGTCGAATTAATAGAAACCACTATTAACAGTCTTATGATCTATAAGCTGTATCAAAAAAAATACCGCCTGGATAGAAAAAGGGATTGTCCTGGATTTATGGTTTTATTAATAGCGACGCAACCCAAGAAAAAATAATCACCGCAGCCAGAATCGCAAAAATGATCTGCTGCGTGTGCATTTTGCGCTGTTCGCGGGTTGGCTGAGCGTGCTTGGATGAATTATGATCGGGCATTTCTTTGACCTCTGCTAAGACTAATTCTAACCGGTTTGGTGGATTTTGAGAAGTTGTCGAACAGCGCCCGCCTGATTACAGACCGGCATATAAAAAGCCCGGGGTCACCGGGCTAATGAGGACGCCCCCGCCCCAGGGTCGCCCGTCCAGAATTATCAGGGGTGGGTTAGTTCAATCTTTTTTCTCGGCCTTTGCAGCTTTCTCAGCTTTGTCAGCTTTCTCAGCCTTTTCGGCCCTTTCAGCCCGCTCAGCCTTATCAGAATTTTCAGTTGTAGCGGTCGCTGTTGAGGTTGACGTTGAAGAATCGGTCGATTTCGTCTCGGAGGATGCTGATTTGTCTTTCTCTTCCGAATGCCCATTATTTGGACGGCTGGAGCCAGAGGGGGAGCGATTATCGGTAGAATAAAATCCTGAACCTTTAAATACGATCCCAACCGGAGAATATACTTTGCGCAGGGTCTTCTTTCCACACTCGGGACAACGCGTCAGGGGACTATCGGTAAATTTTTGAGTCTTATCGAATTGCACACCGCAATTTTCACAGCGATAGGTGTAAACAGGCATAGAACACCTCAAGAAATCATCCAAACATTACTTTTTATAGCTCCATCATTATACCGTTACAAGATAAAGTTGACAAGTCCTATCTTGATATTCTTTGTACGCCAGAGATTTAACAGATATAAATATATTACCGTTATATGCGAAAATACAAATTTGTGTACACATAAAGCCATTTTCTGGGAGACCACAAGTTGGCATAGGCTCCGATTTTTTTGCTTCCAGTAATAACCCGGCTATTGGTTACAATCCAATAGCTGATTTGCAATTGCCAGGAAATCTATTGAGTTCGTTTGATTCAGCTTTTCAATCCAGGCCGGATTAATTTTTCCTGCCCCGCAGAATGCCCCGCACAATGCCCCAGTAATCGCTCCATTGGTATCTGCATCGTCGCCGATGTTGATTGCCGCTAATAGCCCGGTCTGGTAATCGCCCCCCGACGCATAAAAA
>DATFYI010000042.1:0-21520 GCA_035315125.1 Anaerolineaceae bacterium
ATAGTCTTGTGGGTTGGATCAAGGGCTCTTCCGATTCGCCCCGCCGTTCCCATAAGGATCATCTTCCCTCATCCTGCCCGTGACGCAACATCTTCCCACATAAACCTAAAAAGTGGCCACTTCCCCTGCTGCCCCAAAACCTCAACAATTGCTTATCTCAGTGATAGACCCGGCAGGATTCGCACCTGCGACCAAGCGGATAATGTCTCAATTCCTCTATGGCTATTAATTTATGTTTAGATCAAATTAATTTATATCAAGTCTCGATAGGTATTTAATGTGTTGTATCACCCTAATATATTTAAGGGGAAATCCACGGATGGTTTCAAGGTAAAATCACAACCTGCCAGGATGAAACGCATTTCTACTTGGCAAAAACAAGGTTATATCCGGTTGAGACGTTTTTGATAAGTCTAATCCGTAATATATAGGTAGAAAGTATTACCCCAAACTGTCCGCCGCGTTGAAGAAGCTGGACCAAAACAGCAATTTTCGAGCGGCCGCGGCCAACATTGGCGCTCAGATCGGGTTTGAGAAGGGTATTGAACAAGCGGTTTGTTTGATCCAGGATACTTTCTGAATGGTCAGATAAACCTGGTTAGCTTACCTGGCGGTTACAAATTCAATTCCTAGACAGGTGCATTTTTTGGGGTAAAGCTTATGCTTGAACGCTGACCTCGTAATCCTCCCGCATGGACGGCGCGGCAAAGATATCCTTGAATTTGGCAAGCTGCTGTTGATAATGTCCGCTGGTCTTGGTCGCCGTCATATCAGCTTCTGTTTCCCATAGGGCTATCGAGATGGCTTTGTTGTTTTTACGGTCCGTCAATAGATAGTGGGCTATATATCCGTTCTGCTGCTTAGCGGCCGGCACGACATCATCTCGATAAATACGGATAGCCTCGTCCATCTTGCCTGGTAGAAACTGAACAAATACTATTCCTGCATACATGGTTTCGTCTCCCAGATAAACCCGCGTAAGGTTCATTTAATTTCTTATGTTCGATTGAACAAAACAATGTGAAAGCTTTTTAAACTTAGTTGGTCGTTCTCCCTTCTTTCCTATTCTTTATTTAAAAACATTATTCCCGGATTCCATGTCAATATAATTTTGCCGACATTTTCGCTCCAGATGGATGATGATTGTGGCAGAATTTCCTTAACTTTAGCACAATTTTCTCCGTTTTGAATCATTTTTTGCGATCTTTTTCACAAACTCAGACATAGGAAATGATTTTCCCAGCCCGATTTAAATGGAAATAACGGGTTGAGACATGATTTTGGGCGTTTTTTCAGTTTTATAGGTTCGGTCAAGGACTTTTCCGATTCGCCCCGCCGTTCAGCTTAAGCATCATCTTCCCCCATCCTGCCCGTGACCCAACATCTTCCCGCACAGTCCTAAAAAGCGGCAACTTTCCCTGCCGCCCTAAAACCCCAATAATTAAACCATCTCTAGGATTTGGCAAACTTGAGTGCCTGCCAGCCTAACCCGAATTCATGTTATTTAATCTATTTTACAGAAACATTTCTCTGTTGTAGAACGAAAATCGCTATCGATGAAAGCAAAGTAGTTAAAGCTATACCCAAAATTAAATAAATATTTGATTTGTTAGCATCAATTCCAAGCAACTTATCAAATACTACAGTTATGAAAAGTGCGATCCAGAGAATTATCAACCAAATATATACCGTCTTAATACGATACCACAAAGAAATTTTGATTTTCAATGGGATTGGCAACTTAACTGTGTTTATTTTCGATCCATCTTGAGCTTCTGCTTCCTTTTGAGGTCCAACGATAATTTCTTCCCAAGCTCCTGTCGGTTTCTTTGCAGAAATCGTAATGATGTGTTTTTGATAATTTCCCGTTAGTTCTTCACTAGAAGGACTTATCTCTAAGTTTGATGTAGGACAATTAAAATCTATAGTAACTGGTTTTATCGATACATTATTAGATATTAAAGCAGGTACTCGATGTGAAATGATAAGGTCGTATACATCACCTTCTGATAATACAGGGCCAAATACTGAGCCCCTATTATGCGATGAATAAATGCTATTTATTGGTGCGGTTTTTTTATTTTCTGGAACCTCAAAATGTAAGAAAAGAGCATTTCTAGCATCCTTATTTATTGGAAGAGAATAATCTCTAGCAATAAAATCGCAGTACTTCGCCCAAATTCCTTCATTATTTTCTTGGCTATAAAAGGAAGAATCTGAAAATTGTATATTAGATTCAAAAAACAGACTGTTAGAAACAAAAGATTGCTCAGCAGGAGGTATTTCTAAACAGGCAGATTTCAATTCTTGAATTCCTGTAAAGTTAAAATACGAGCCAAGGCGAAAATAGATCGAATTGTTATCAGGAGAATAATCAATAAATGTTAATTTTGCTTTTCGAATTGGCAATAATAACCACTTAAAATTTGGATCTATGAATCTCATGCAGATTATTACTGGATTGTCGTTTAAAGTTTTTCTACCTTCGGCTGTTTTTATTTTCTTTAAAAGTGTGTCTTGAATCCAACTATCACGATAGCGAAAGGGGCGGAAATAAGATATTTCTTGTGGATACGCAGATATTAAAACTGTATTGTCCCAAAGTGGACCATCACCAAAAAAGGATATATATAAATTGCTCATTTTCTTATTTGATACCTCCTGCGCGTTAGGTTATCATTAATTATAACCCATAAAGAACTTTTGTTCTAAATACAATAATTACTCGTATTTGTCTAAATTATACAATCTAACCCATTATTTTGCACCTACTTATTCGAATCCTTGATTGATAAAAATCTTCACCTTCTCTTTCGCTTCTCAAAGAAATAATCTTTCGTCAGATCTGCTCTTACTTGCTAGCGACTGAAATGACCTCCAGCTCTTTTTTCCCCAACTTTCCCCAAAAAGAAGCTATTGCAGCTCTAGTCTTACTTCATCTTGCAACTATTCAACGATTTAGTTGGTACATTTCCCATAACTACAAGTTTACTTTATAATGCTGTCCTGTCACAGGTCTTAATGCCCTTGCCCAAAGTATTTTATGTCCATTGCTATCCCCACGTGCAGGGTGTAAATAATGTCGCGATCGTGTACAATTCCCAAAATTCTTGAAACCCAAAGCCTTATACACAATAGCTTTTTGACCTGCATCAAGATCTTGATAGATGATAGCAATTTTCTTAATAACGCCAAATAAATTAAACCAATCATTCGGGATGTTTCTAAGTACTTTTGCTATTGCACATGATTCAATATTGTCCGGTGCGCAATCAATAAAATATCCTCTGCATAATTCGATTGCATCATTGATGCTAAATTGATCAATAGGTTTCGCGAGTTTTGTTCCAAAGGGATCAGCACATTGTATCCAGGCAACTTGCTTTCCGTGATAACATACAGAATAACTAATTCTACGTGATCTCCGCTTCCTTTTTAGCCAATAATTTTCGAGGAATATTTCATCTGCTTCGATATTTGAACATAGCATAATTTTCACATCTTCCCTTCTAATTGAGGCGGTTTCTGAGTTATCACAAAGAGTCATTATCGACTTTTCCACCCTAATTTGCCTGTTTATCTCTAAATAATTTATATCTAATCCACGAATCTTGTACATCAGTTTAATAACGTCAATTCCCGCACAACCCTAAAAAGCGACGACTTTCCCTGCTGCCCCAAAACCGCAATAATTGCTTATTTCAGTGACATACCCGGCAGGATTCGGACCTGCGACCATGCGGATAACGGCATAATTCCAGGCGCGCTACAATTTTCTTTTGGCCAATATTACCAATTTATCATAGTTTTCACATACGTGAAGGGAAAGGTCATTGAAGTATTTTTGTTGTTTATCGAATTCATTATCGCCGACCTCTTCAGGCCTTCGAATTTCATTAAGTCGTTCAGATGTGTATTTTTTGATAGGGAAACTTTCATTTCCAAGTTCGTAGTAAAACTTTTTAACAATTGTGATTAATGCTTGTCTTAATCGCTCTAGTTCTTTATCAATAAAGGTAAATTCTGGCTGTTCTGAAGCACGGATAAATTGATTTAAATCGTTTAATCGATCGACATCAAAGATATTACCAAAATCAAAAGAACGAATATATTCAATAGAACCTGCACTTGGCAGAATGTTTTGGATCATTGTAAGAGTTTCTTTATCTTTAGCAGCCGTTTTATCACGTTTTTGCCATTCTCGGCCGATAAAAATTCCAATTATTCCGACAGCTGTTGTAATCCCCCATTGGATCCAATCTTCCATAGGACATCATCCTTTTTTATCCAGGAAGGTTTACCAGAGTTTCCCTAACCATTTGAAATTTCCCCAACTATACTTTACAAACCGATTAATTTAGTTATTTTTACTTTTTTCTATCTTACATCTAACAGGTTTAAAAAACAAGATTTTATCCGTGGCCGTTAAGGAGTCATGATCAGTATTGCTGAAGCTAATGCTCTATAATTCGAGCTGTACTCTTCATCCGCAACTTGCCATCCAGGCCTGGAACCTTAACAGACGAACGGCACCAGGCGGCTTGGATGCCAAATGACATTTTCAGGTATTTAACACATGAGCATATACTCATGCCATACTCATAATTGAATAGCTATAGAGTGGTACAATGCTGATTATATAGGTATATATTATCCAATTATTACCTATCATTGCTGACTAATTCTTTTCAGCAACAATCGACATTAGGAGAAAATCATAATGGCAAGTTTGTTAATGCAAGCTCAAACAAAAGATTTTGCAGCGTGGAAAAAAGCGTTTGATTTAGGTCTAGATTTACGTACCTCCAACGGCGGACTTTCATCCCAGGTTTACCGCGACGCGAGCGACCCAAACAAGGTAACCGCTATTAATAAGTGGGATTCACTGGCAAACGCTCAAAAATTCGCCCATTCTCCAGAACTGAAGGCAGCAATGGAGAAATCAGGTATAGTGGGGACGCCTGTTTTCTCTTTCCTGAACGAAGCATAGTCGCAAACTGGTTTGAATCTGATTTGATCCTGCCCTTCCTGAAATCAGGAAGGGCAGGTTTTATTCCAAGCCAGCTTTGAATTTCAGGTTTGACATACTACCAGGCAAGTTGGTGTTCTTAATATTTTTTTGAAAGGCCATAAACGGAGTAGATCTAAGATAGTGGATAAGAAATATTGTAAAGAGAAGCAGAATATTCATGGCTTAAAGAGTGTCCGGCCATGATCATTTCTCCCCACAAATATTAATTGCATCTTAGTAAGTATTAAAAGTGGGCCTGGCAGGATTCGAACCTACATATTGGGGAGAGTTTTATGACTCGATCGCTTGCCTTTAGTGTAGGCCCGGCAGCAATATGTTGGGTTTCGCTTTGTAGTAATATGGTCTTGGGCCGGCAATCCTTCGCCTAACCCAACCGGCGCAAATCCCCCCCTACGGTTGTAATTTATTTTCCGGGGTATTGTCTACGGCCTCGGTATATACCACTATTTTATCAACAATGTGGGTAGTCACTTCCCAGATGGCATGTTCAACGTTCACCACCCGCATTAATCCCAGATATTTGCGGGGAACCGGTTCATTCTCGTAGACCGCAGCGTTGATTAAATCACCTTTGTGGAATTGCAAGAAAGGGTTTGTAGCTTCGAAGTCAATCAATACATTCTCTACACTACCCGGCTCATTAATCTCTAAAAAATACTGGATGGATTTTGCCATTTTACCCTCCTAATCTTTTTCTGGGTCGCAAAACTTTTTAATTGCACCTTGAAGAAAGTGCTTACAATGGGCCCGGCAGGATTCGGACCTGCGACCAAGCGGTTATGAGCCGCGCGCTCTGCCGCTGAGCTACGGGCCCGGCAGAAAACTATGAAAATTATATCATGGCGCTAAATGCTTGCGAAGGGCTTCACATTATCACTTCAGGGCTTTCACAATAGAAGAAATTTGTCTTTGCGAAGAGGCATGGATGATCTTCCCATGCCGCTGAAGCAATCTCCTGGCCGAGTTGGGGATCGCCACGCCGCCCAAAAATGCATGGGCGGCTGGCGAAGACATATGATTAGTTTCCTGGCAAGCAGTCGTGTGAAAACTGGGGATAAAGTTTGCTCGCCCTTTACTCGAAATAGCGCTTCGGCACCAGCAGGATGAGCGCCATGGCCGCCAGCAACAGGCCCGCCCCCAGCAGCCCGTAGGCGTTCAGCTCTTCGCGGAACATCAGCCAGGCCAGCACGGCCGCCGTGAGCGGCTCGCACATCGTCACGATGCTGGCCAGCGTGGCCGAGAGCGAGCGTATGCCCACCTGAAACAATCCATAGCCCAGGGCGGTGGGGATGCAGCCCAGGTAGAGCAATATCAGCCAGCCGGTCGCCGGATAAGCCAGCGCCAGGCGGGTGGAAGAAGCACATACCAGTAAAAGCAGCGCCCCGGTTGCAAACGAGATGGTGCTGATTTGCAGGGGATGGTAGCTGCCGGTCAGCAGCCGCCCGCAAAACACAAACCCGGCGTAACCGGCGGCCGCCAGAAACGCCAGCCAGGCCCCGTACAGCGAGACGCTTCCGCCTTGCACCGGCTGCGACTGGAACGCCACCAGCAGGGCCGTCCCGCCGATGGCCGCCGCCAGGGCGATGAAGGTCATCAGGGTCAGGCGCTGGTGGCTGATCAGGGCCGAGAGCAGCGCCACGATCACCGGCGAGGCGCAAATGGCAATCAGGGTTGCAATGCTGACGCCCAGCCAGGCAATGGCGGCGATGTAACAGGCCTGCGAAAGCCCGATCAGGCAGCCCATCAGCATCATCAGCCCCAGGTCGCGGCGCTTGATCGAAAAGAAGCGCCGTCCCACGATGATCCCGCTGGCTAACGAGAAGACCGGAGTGGCAATCGCCAGCCGCAAGAAGGTCAGCGACAGGGCATTGGTGCCGCCCAGGCCGTATAGAAAACGGTTGGCAACGCCCACCGTGCCCCAGGAAACCGAGGCGAAAACGATCAAAAAGAAGTCGAGATAAGAACTGCGTTGAGCAAACATAGCCATATCCCTTCCTGATACCCAAATCGTGCGCTATAGAAATGACGGTTGAAAGGGCAGGATCAGGACGCACAAACCAACACAAGCCAGCAGATTGTATCAAAAATTACTGCCAATGCGGGGCTTCTCAGCCTGCGCATCTATTGGTATAGTTAGGATGAGGTGATCTATGAGAATTGGCGTTGTATTTCCCCAAACTGAGATCGGCAGCGACCCGGCTGTCATTCGCGATTACGCCCAGACCGCCGAAGGCCTGGGTTTCACCCACGTGCTGGCCTACGACCACGTGTTGGGCGCCAACCCGGACCGTCCCGGCGGCTGGAGCGGCCCTTATACCCACCTGACCCCTTTCCACGAAGTATTTGTGTTGTTCAGCTACCTGGCCGGCGTCACCCAAAAGTTGGAGCTGGCGACCGGCATCCTGATCCTGCCGCAGCGCCAGACTGCCCTGGTCGCCAAACAGGCCGCCTCGCTGGACGTGTTGAGCGGCGGCCGGCTGCGCCTGGGCGTGGGGTTGGGCTGGAACGAGGTCGAGTATATTGCCCTGAACGAAAACTTTCACAACCGCGGCAAGCGTATCGAGGAACAGGTGCAAGTGCTGCGCCGCTTGTGGGTCGATCCGTTGGTCGACTTCAAAGGCAAGTGGCACACCATCCCGGATGCGGGTCTCAACCCGCTGCCGGTGCAACGGCCCATCCCAATCTGGTTCGGCGGCAGCGTCGAGTCTGCCATCCGGCGCATCGCCCGATATGCGGACGGCTGGATGATGCAGCACCGCAGCGCCGCCCAGGCCAAACCCGACCTGGCCCTGCTCGACCGCTTCCTTGCAGAAGCCGGGCGCTCGCGTAGCGATTTCGGCCTGGAGCCGCGCCTTTCTTACGGCGCCGGCGATCCGAAAAGCTGGGAAAGGGACCTGCGCGACTGGCGGGCCGAGGGCGCCACACATCTTTCGTTTAACAGCATGAACAGCGGGCTAAAAACTCCCCAGGAGCATATCCAGGCCATCCAGAAATTCGCCCGGGTGGCCCTGCAATAGAGAGCAAACCTCAGGCTATCACCTGGGTGCGCACGACAAAGCTGGGCGGGTTGTCGATGGTTTTTTTGACCTTACACTGCTCGGCCGAACGCACCAGGGCGTCGTAATAATTGGCAGGGAAAGTAGGCGGCACCTGGATCTCAATCTCGATGCTGGCGACCATTCCGTTGGCCGGGTTGGTGGTCATGCGCTGGACCAGGCGGATGCCATCGGTGGACAGGTTGCGCTGCCGGCAAAAACCCAGCACATATATTCCGGCGCAGGTGCCCAGCGAGGCCAGGAAGAGCTGGAAAGGACTGGGGGCTGAGTTATCCCCGCCGGGTTTGGGCTGGTCGGTCTGTACGGTAAAGCCGTCAAAATGGGCGTCCACACGCTTTCCGCCCGGAAAATCGATGCTCATTTCCATATTAATAGTTTCTCCATAATGTTCTTATTTTAATATCATTAAGGTTTATTCGTGCCATTCAACTTATTCGTCTTATTCGTGATTGATCTTCGTGATTAATCCTCGATTTTCAATATTTAGATGTTATAGCCGCATTTAGGTTACATTTCTGGTGTTGAATTGCACTATTTTGGCTATTACGCAGCTCGTTTCGACTGCTTTTCGGATGATGAACGTTCAACGCTTTTAGGATGTTTGCCACTACAAAGGAAGCCCGCCTGTCGTTAACATAGTTACAATGTTCCGACTGGATTTATCTTCACTGGATTTATTTAAAGGTCTCGATTTCCAACAGATTAAGCTGCTGAATTCGACCTGGGAATTTTGCCACTTTCCGGAAAATAAGGTGATTTTCTTGCAAGGCCAAACAGCGGATTTTCTGTACGCATTGACTTGTGGCGCAGTGGATGTACAATTCAAACCGTACGATGGCCCGCCGATGGTGGTAGCGCACATCCGGCCGGGTGGAGTTTTTGGCTGGTCGGCAGCACTGGGGAGGGAAAGCTACACTTCAGCCGCAATTGCCATTGAAGAAAGCCAGGCTTACCGGGTCAGCTATACCCAATTGCATCGATTGTGTTCTGAGCACCCGGATACCGGCATGATTCTGCTGGACCGGCTGGCTGGCGCAATTGCAGAACGTCTGGACAGCACCCATGCCAAGATTTATGCAATCCTCCAGCAGGGGATCGATCTGAATAAAGATTGCAACAGGAAGGTTCAAACCCATGGCGGATAATGGCCTGTCGTTTTCAAAATCGGAACAAATGAAGGGATTAATCGAGCAACTGGACGCCTACATCAGTCATTACCACGGCGGATCGGTCGAGCTGATCTCGTTTGATGGAAAAACTCTCAAAGTGCACCTGGGTGGCGCCTGCCTGGGCTGCCCGTTATCCCCGGTGACCTTACACGGCTGGGTAGAGGGCACGGTACGGCAGTTCTTCCCGGATATCGAGCGGGTCGAAGCGGTGCTCTAGCCTATTTAATCCGGTTCTTTTCAGTCTGTTGTTCCCATTCGCTGACAGCAGAACGAATGGCGGCCTGGATTTGCGGATCCGGTACGGCATCGATGCCCGGAAATTGATCCTGGCCGATCCAAACAATGACGCCATGACGCAGGTCTTCTGATAAACGGATACCCTTGCCATCCAGCGGGGTGCCCGGCAGTTTTTCCTGCAAGATGTCATTAATCTGCATGACGATGCTTTTGGCGGGTAGTGGTTTTACATCCTGGATTGCGGCTGCATCTACCAGTACCAGCGAAGGCAGCGGCCCGCTCCCGCCTGGGCGGGAACTGGCCTGAACGGGTTGGGCGGGCTGTCCGGGCGCGGGAGTGAGACGAGCTGCGGCAGGCAAGGCTTCGGGCGGTTGCGCGGTGCCATCCGATTCGATGGGGGTGACCCTGGGCAGCGGCTGGGTGATCAATTCGCCTTCACTGCGCATCCAGGCGGCCCACTCAGGCAGCAGTTTTACCAATTCCTGGCGCTGGATGGGGGAAAGTGTTTTCGTGCTGGTATAGGTCTTTCCTCCCATCTCGACTAATAAATTCCCATTCATGCGGTCGCGCGAAAAACGCAGAATTTCGCGCGAATTCTGATTGGCTTCGTTTGCAGCTTTTTTTGAGACGGGCTTATGCTCGGTTTCGGATGTTTGTTTTTGGCGGTCGACCAACCATAAACAAACCAGCGCTCCGCCAACAAAGCCGACGGAGACAAATAAAGCTGCAAGCAGTAACTGGCTTCCTAGAGCTGGCATAATTACACCTCACCTGAAACGACAAAATCCGCCGGTTGGCAAACGGGGCAAAAATGCGTACCCCGCTGGCCGACTAACCGGCGCTCAATCGGGTGACCACAAACCGGGCACGGCTTTCCGGCCCGACCGTAAACGCGAAACGTGTTTTGAAAATTACCCCCGCGATAAACCCAATCAAAGCTGGCGCCATTATGGCTTATCCCGGATTGGAGCACTGTGCGGATGGCCTGCCAAAGGCGCTCAGCCTGATCCATCGAGAGCTGATCTGAGATCTGGCAAGGGTGAATACCGGCCAGATGCAGCGCTTCATCAGTGTAGATATTTCCCAAACCAGCCAGAAAGCTCTGATCGAGCAGCAGCGGTTTGAGCTGGCGGTGTTTTTTTTGCAGGCGTGCATAAAACTCCCGGGCGGTAAAATCCGCTGAGAGCGGCTCCGGACCCAGCTCGCCCAGGACGGTTTGCGGGTCGGATGTAAGCCATATCCGGCCAAATTTACGCGTATCATTAAATGCCAGACGGAGATTGTTGTCGCACAAAAGAACAAGCCGGTCATGCTCCAGCAGCGGCTGCGGTTGGCCTTGAGCGTCGCTAGCCTGCTCCACACGTAGATCGCCGCTCATACGCAGGTGCACCAGCAGCGTGTCGCGGCTGAGCTGAGCCACGATAAATTTGCCGCGCCGGGTGATATCCTGAAACGCCTGGCCGGCGATGCGAGCCAAAAATTCAGCTGGCGCCGGTTCGCACAGGCTGCGCTCCCATAACAGACGGGCAGACAGGATCGTCCGGCCGGTCAGGGCGGGAGCATTACGGCCCCCCTGCCGGAGAGCAGCGCTGATGGTTTCTACTTCTGGCAGCTCAGGCATGTCTACTCATTGAACATTTCTCCAACGCTGCGGCCCTCATTGGCGCGCAGGATCACTTCGCCTAACAGGCTGGCAACCGATAGCACGGTCAAGCGGTCGCCAAAATGGGCGCACTTTTCAGGACTGATCGGCACAGTATCGGTGGTGACATATTCCTTCACCGGTAAAGCTCCCAGACGCTCTGCCGCATTCAGCGATAAGATCGGATGCACAAAGACCATATAAACGTCCCTGGCGCCGCGTTCTTTGACCAGGTTGACTGTCTGGACCATCGAACCGCCGGTATCTACCTCATCATCGACAATGATCACGTCACGATCGTTGACATCGCCAATCAAGGTCAAAGCCTGCACCTTTGTCTCGAGTTGAGAACGGCGCTTCTCGGTAAAAGCCAGCGGCGTATTCATTTCAGCGGCAAAGTTGCGGGCTTTCTTGGCAAATCCGAGATCGGCGGTGACTACAACCGGGTTGTACATTTTATTCTCGAGTGATTTCAGGTAATCGATCAAGATGTAAAAAGCGGTGAGCACATCCCCGGCAATGGAGAAGAAACCCTGGATCTGACCGGCGTGCAGATCCAGCGTAACGTAACGGTCTGCGCCGGCAATTTCGATCATATCGGCTACCAGGCGGGCGGTAATCGGAATACGCGGCTGATCCTTCTTATCGGAACGGGCATAGCACAGGTAAGGCACAACCGCAGTGACCCGCGAAGCAGAGTCGAGCCGCAGAGTTTGCAAGATAATCAACAACTCCATCAAGTTGCGGTGCACCGGGGCCGAGGTGGTCTGGATGACAAAGCAGTCCTGGCCCCGCACGCTGGTATGCAGTTTAACAAACAAATTATCGTTTGGATAAACTACCAGATCACGGCCGCACAAGGGAACACTTAAATAATTGGCTATCCGGGCGGCTAATTCCGGGCAAGATGTACCGGTGTAGAGTTTCACATCCCCGTACATCATACGTTCATGGCGTTGATAAGATACTGGCATAGTCTTTACCTTCCGCTAGCTAATCTACATTTTCTTGCCATTCCGAATGCAGGATGCTCATTAATAATACATCGATATAGCCATTATCCTGGAAACGGGCCTGGCGCATTTTTCCTTCATGGATAAACCCGGCGTGCTCGTAGGCACGGATGGCACGGGGATTGTTTTCGTCGACCCGCAAGAAAATACGGTTCAAGTTCAAATCGCAGAAAGCGTGCCTTACCATTAGCTGGATGGCTTCCCGACCGTAACCCCGGTTCCAAAAACGCTTTTCGCCGATGAAAATTCCGATCTCGGCGCTGCGCTCCCGCCAATCGATCCTCAGCAAAGACATGTTGCCGATTGGCTGCCAATCCTCGGCAATTGCGATCTCAATGACCAAAATGTGTTCTTCGGCGGGCAGCGCGAGCATCTTCTCAAACCACTGTTCTTCTTCCGCCCCGGATAGGGTTTCTCTCGGGCTCAGATGAACATAGACCTCGGGATCGTTCAGCCAGGCAACAAAGCGCGGGATGTCTTCACGCTCTGCACTTCTCAATCGGATCCTTTTGCCAAAAATCATGCCGGCTTTCCTTATGGGATCAAACGGGTGGGCCCACGGAACAAGAAGACTGCCTCACGAATATTGTTCAAACCGATCAATACCATCAAAACACGGCTCAAGCCAAGACCCAAACCGCCGTGCGGTGGGCAGCCATAACGGAAGAAATCCAGGTAGAATTGCATCGGTTCCAGACGCAGCCCCTTTTCCTGCGCCTGCTGTACCAACACATCGTAGCGGTGTTCGCGCTGGGCGCCGGTGGTAACTTCAAGCCCATTGGCGATCAGGTCAAAGCTGCGGGTCAAATTCGGATTGTCAGGGTGGCGCATGTGATAGAACGGGCGCACAGTGACCGGCCAATCGGTTAAGAAGACAAAGTCGTGGTTGTAGGTCTCTTTGATATATTGGCCCAACAGCCGTTCCCCGCCCGGGTCGATGTCGCCTTTCTTTTCAGGAGGCAGGGCATACTGCTTTTCCTTTAAGATGCGATAGGCCTCTGACATGGTCAGGCGCGGGAAGGGCACGGTCGGGACTTCGATATCGTGTCCAAACAAGGCCTTGATTTCTTCAGCATGTTTGTCTTTCACCTGCTGGTAAACGTATTGCAGCCAGCGTTCCTGGAAAGCCATCACATCTTCATGGCTCTCGATCCACGACATCTCCATATCCACGCTGGTAAATTCGGTCATGTGGCGTGAAGTGAAGGAAGGATCGGCGCGGAAGGCCGGCCCGATTTCAAAAACGCGCTCAAAACCGGCTGCCATGGCCATTTGTTTGTAATGCTGCGGTGACTGCGCCAGATAGGCCTTGCGGTCAAAGTAAGGCAATTCAAATAGCTCGGCGCCGCCTTCGCTCGGGGCGCCTTCCAGTTTAGGGGAATTAATTTCGATGAAGTTATGCTTCAGCCAGTACTCACGCATGGCCATTTCCATGGTGGTCTGCACCTTGAAAATGAGCACATTTGAAGCTCTGCGCAAATCCAGAAAACGCCAGTCCAGGCGAAAATCCAGGATGGGTAAAGTTTCTGCGAAAGGATCAAACGGCAGAGGTGAGGCAGCCAGATTATCCAGGCGCACATCCGCCAATTGGACTTCAAGGCCGCCCAATTTGACGATTGGATTATCCAGAACCAGGCCGGTGATGGTCAGGTTGCTCTCGCTGGTGAGAGAGGAGATTTTTTCGGCCAGGGCAGGATCATTTTTCTTCTCAAAAACTACCTGTGCAGAACCGGTCAAATCTCGCAAGATCAAAAATTGCATTTTCTTTTGATCGCGCAAGGTTTGCAAAAAACCCTGGATCTTGACGGTTTGACCAATTGCCTGGCGCAGGCTTCCGATGGGCGTACGTTCCATGTTCTTCAATCTCCTAAAAATAATAATTGCATTGCTATGATTATGCCGTATTATGATGCGGGTTGCAACTTATTATCCAACAAATCATCTACTGCCTGAAACGGCGAGATCTGGCGTTCGCACAAACGCGCCAGGGTCGATTCATATAACCCGTTTGGAAGGCGTGAGTTCCACTGCTGGAGCAGTGTAGATTGGAGCAGGTTATCCAGCTCGTTTTTCAAACGGGCCCGTTCAAGATCACGCCATTTTCCGCTCCGGCGCAGATAATCGCCGTGCTCGAAAATGGCCTGCACCACTTCTTCAATGCCCTGTGCCTGAGGTCCGATGGTGCGTAAAACCGGGGTAGACCAGGCCGCGCCTTCGGCATCGTCGCCTTTGGCCGGATCACTGCCCTCGGACGGGCCAGCCAGATCGAGCATGGCTCGCAGTGCCCGTTCTGTATTCTCCACGCCGGGGCGGTCGGCTTTGTTGACTACCAGAATATCGGCTATTTCCAATATACCGGCCTTAATGGCCTGGATATCGTCGCCCATGCCGGGGGCTTCTACCACAATGGTGGTATGGGCCAGGCGAGCAATATCCACCTCCGATTGACCGGCGCCAACCGTTTCAATCAAGATCATTTCGTAACCGGCCGCATCCAGCACCAGCACCACGTCCGCCGTGGCGCGGGCCAGGCCACCCAGCGCGCCGCGCGAAGCCATCGAGCGGATAAAAACGCCCGGGTCGCCGGCCAAATCACGCATGCGCAGGCGGTCGCCCAACAGCGCCCCACCCGTAAATGGGCTGGAGGGATCGATGGCGACCACTGCCACTTTGAGAGGCGTTGCGCCGTTTTGGGGATGGCGTAAAATATTGGCCAACTGGTTGACCAGAGAAGATTTGCCGGTGCCCGGCGCGCCGGTCACACCCACCAGATGCGCCCGGCCGGTGAATGGGAAAAGTCCATCCAGTCCTTGGCGCCCTACCGGGGTATCATTCTCTACCTGGGTGAGTAAGCGTGCCAGCGGCAAACGCTCACCAGCCAGGATTGCCTCAACCACATCCATGACCAACCTGCCTGTTATTCTTTAAAGGGGACCGGCGTGCCTGTGACTGCCTGGCGGATATCCTCAACGACAGCGCCGGTGATCGTGCCGGGGCCATAAACTGCCCGCACGCCCAGCTTTTTTAGTGCAACCACGTCGGTTTCAGGGATAATGCCGCCCACAAAGACATGCACATCTTGCTGGCCATTGGCGCGCAGCAGATCCATCACACGGGGCACCAGGCCCATATGAGCACCGGAGAGAATGGAAAGGCCAACAACGTCCACATCTTCTTGTAAAGCGGCTTCAGCGATCATTTCCGGAGTCTGGCGCAGACCGGTGTAGATCACCTCCATACCGGCATCCCGCAAGGCGCGTGCGATAATCTTTGCGCCACGGTCATGACCATCCAGGCCGGGTTTGGCAATCAAAACTCGGATAGCTCGCTCAACCATGATTAACTCCAGATTAAAATGATGCTGTTAAATTATACCGCGCTATCCGGTAAACACACAAAAACTAATTAAAAACGAATCTAGCTAGCTAGAGCTTATTGGATTCATCGGCAAATTCGCCCCACAATAGGGGCAGTCGGCGGATTGAGGGCCAGTCCATTTCACCTCATGGCCGCGCAATGGCCCACCGCATTTCGGGCAGGTTAACGGCAGCAACTCGGCGCGATGCTCCTGCACAGGTGCGGCAGGAGAGGCCAGCGTTGAGGCTGCTGGTTGAGGCGCCAACGGTCTGTCTTCTTCGACGGCGTGCGGGGCGAGTTGCATCAAAACCGCTTCGAATATCAGACTGATTGCGACCAACACCAGAATACCCGGCCACCACCAGTTCTGCCAGGCAATGATCGCCAGACCGATCAGCCAGATCGCCCCCTGGATATTACGGTACGGACCTGTCAATCTTTTTTTATGTTCATCTCGACTCATTGAAAATACTCCCAAAAAAGAAAAACCGTTCGCTCATCGTGGGCCATGCAAAAGGCCCTCACCCTGCCCTTGCCTTCGTTATGCTGCGCGATCCCGCAGGGAGAGGGTTCGTATCAAAAAAAGAACAGAATTGCCTGCACTATTCTATTATAATCATGCTTGCGAAAAAGACAGTGAATCCATTGATTCCGGTTGCAAAGTATAAAAACACATTCAAGGAAACCTGGTTGGAATGATTGGAGCAGTTGACATCGGCGGAACGAAAATAGCAGTGGGTCTGGTGGACCGGCAGGGGCGTTTGCTGGCCCAGCGCCAGTTCGCTACCGGCGCCTGGCAGGCCAGCCTGGACGGGATTTGCCGTTATTTAAAAGAAATGGCGACGGCCGAAGTTGGAAACGTGCTGGAAGGGATCGGGATCGGCTGCACCGGACCGGTCTATCCCATGCTTGGGACCATTGGAAAGGTTGAATTTATACTGGATTGGCAGGAAGCCAATATCGTCAATGATTTGCAGCAGCGCTTTGGTGTAAACGTAGCGCTTGAAAACGACGCAGATGCCGCCGCTTTGGGGGAAGCAGCCTGGGGCGCCGGCCAGGGCGCCAATCGCTTTATCCTGGTGACAATCGGAACCGGTATCGGCGGCGGGCTGGTTTTCGACGGCAATTTGTACCGGGGTGTGGGCGGCAGCCACCCCGAGATCGGCCATCACGTCATCGACCTATCCGGCCCGCCCTGTTACTGCGGTGGTAGAGGTTGCTGGGAAATATTGGCCAGCGGCCCGGGCATGGCTGCCTGGTTTAAAGCCAACGCCCCGGCGGGTTATCCAGGAATTGAAAATATGGACGCCAAAACCATCTGCGCGCTGGCCGGCCAAGGCGATGCGCTGGCCCGGCAGGCGGTCGAACATGAAGGGGATATGCTCGGCACAGGCCTGGCCAACCTGATCAACCTGTTCAGCCCGCAGGTAATTGCCCTGGGCGGCAGCGTGATGCAGAGCTGGAACCTCTTTTCAGAACGGGCCTGCGGCATAATCCGGCAAAACTGCACGCTGGTGCCTTTTGAAAGAACCAGCATCCGGCTGGCAGCCCTTGGCCCCCACAGCGGATTAATTGGGGCGGCGCGGGCCTGGATGCACCGTTTTTGTTAAATCAAAAAATTAACTTTTTAGGAGCAGTTTCATGGCAGCAAACAACACGATTATCGAAGGAAATTTTATCAAGGACATCCTTGACCAACCCAAAGTTCTGGAAGCCAGCCTGAACGGACTGCAGATAACGCCACAATTGGACGGTCTGCTGAAACGCCTGGATAAAGGCGAATTCAAGCGGGTCATCCTGACCGGCATGGGCGCATCCTACCAGGCGCTTTATCCGCTGAATATCCAACTGGTCAGGCACGGACTGACCTCTTTTATGCTGGAGACTTCCGAGCTGTTGTATTACCAATCCGAGTTTTTAGCAGCGGATACGCTGCTGGTGGTCAATTCCCAATCGGGCAGCAGTGCTGAAATCGTTCATTTGTTGAAGTTGAATGAAGGAAAAGCCCCGCTTATCGGCGTTTGTAATACTGCTAACAGCCCGCTGGCGCTCCAGGCCGATGCGATCCTGCTGACGCGGGCCGGCAGTGAGTTCTCCACCTCCTGTAAAACCTACGTGACGGCGCTGCTGGCGCTGGCCTGGCTGGGCGGTTTAATCCAGAGGCAGAGCTCGGAACAGATCAAACGCAAGCTGGATCTGGCAGCCCCGGCGGTTTACGCCTATTTACTGAATTGGAAGGAATACGTGCGGGATTTACAGCAGCAGTTACAAGGGGTGCGCACCCTATATTTCACCGGGCGTGGTGACGCGCTGGCAGCCGCTGGTATGGCCGGGCTGATAACGAAAGAAGCCGCTCATTTCCAATCCGAAGGCATGGGCAGCGCGGCTTTCCGGCACGGGCCGCTCGAAATGCTGGCGCCGGAGACTTACGTGGTGGTTTTCGCCGGGGATGACAAGACCGCCCAGGCCAACCAGCGCCTGGTGGATGATATCAACGGGTTCGGCGGCCAGGCCAGACTGGTCAAGAGTGATGGAGAGAGCTCGGTGTTTCACCTGCCGCCCGCGCCGGAGGAAATCCGACCGATCCTGGAATTTCTACCAGCGCTGATGGTAACCCTGGCTCTGGCAGCCAACGCCGGGCATGAAGCCGGCCTGTTTGACCGCTGCGGGAAAATCGTCACGACGGAGTAAAGACCTATCCTCCCTCACTCCAATACTCTCCAAAAAAGAGAAGGAACTTCATTTATTGCAAAAACAATTACAAACCTTACAGTAAAACGAAAAATAAGAGACCCATTAAGTTCAATCAAATGCTATCATTAAGAAGTTTCAATTCAATTTTCTTGAAAATAGAAGAAATGTTTTTATGACAAACAACAAACGAAAACGAATTGGCACAAAAACCAGCCCTTTCGGAACCCCTGGTCGTGAAAACCATGATTCTTCTCAATTCTATTCGAGCCGCCTCTATGAGGGGATTAATATAGGGGATACCGATATTGATTATTTCGAAAATCCGATTCCACGCGAACGGCTTAATAAATTTTACTGTAAATCTAGTGAGAAGATGGAAGAACTTCCTGACAAGAGTATCCATCTTATGGTTACATCCCCACCTTATAATGCAAGTAAGGAATATGACGATGATCTTAACATAAAAGAATATCTTAAAATGCTAAAACGGGTATGGAAAGAAACCTATAGAGTATTAACTCCAGGCGGTAGAGCTTGTATAAATTTAGCTGGGCTTGGTAGACGACCATATATTCCGATGCATAGTTATATTATTGACCAAATGATAAAAATTGGTTTCCTGATGCGGGGAGAAATTGTATGGAATAAAGGCGCTAGCGCGAGTGCATCAACTGCTTGGGGAAGTTGGCAATCTGCTTCTAATCCTTCTCTCCGTGATGTCCATGAGTATATACTGGTTTTTTCAAAAGAAACTTTTCAGAGAAATAGAGAAGATAAAGAAAATACGATTTCAAGAGAAGATTTTTTAGGGTTGACTAAGAGTGTTTGGACATTCCCAGCTACGTCTGCAAGGAAAGTAGGCCATCCTGCGCCTTTCCCAGAAGAATTACCTCATCGACTAATTCAACTTTATTCTTTCAAAGGCGATATTGTGCTAGACCCTTTCGTTGGAAGCGGCACTACTTGTATTGCAGCAGCGGCAGATGAAAGATATTTTATTGGATACGATATAAACGAGAAATATTTACAATTAGCCGAACATCGTTTTACGGAGCTTCTCGAGAAAAAGAGAAGGTAAACGGATATAAACATTAACACACTTCTAATGTATACTAGCCAGGACTTGATCTGACACTCAAGAATTATTTAATGGACTCCCTTCGGTTGATGCACCGACAATGAAATCTGGATCGTCTCCTCCTGTTAGTTCCGCCCCAGCAGGAAGAACCCTTTTCATCAAGATTGCTAATTCCAGACTATCAGTTTCAAATGCGTCAGAAGGAAGTTGCTTTATGTTAAAAATACTGCTTAACTGCTTTTTGACTTCTCCTAATAACAATGGGGCTAAAGTTTTATCTTGAGTTTCCTTACTAAGGTTTATAGCGTTTCTTAATAAATCGATCCTTAAATTGCTATTCTCAAAAGCTAATTTCTTATTTTCCAGGGTCGCTTTCTTATTCTCAATCTCTGTCTTCCTAACTTCAGCTAAATATTTCCTTTTATCCAAACTCCAATATTGAAGTTTTTCGATAAACAGCTTGGCTAATTCGGCTATTCCAAAATCCACTTTGATTTGGACTTCGCCAGGAGAGCCGAAATTGATTGATTCTAAAATTGGACTAGCTAACCGGATATCCGAACTGACAAGATCACTAACTGAATAGATCAGATCAGCAATAGCATTAAGGAACTCATCGGATTTACTTAGAACTCTATAAAGGTTCTCCCATCTAATATTTCCCTCTATTGAACGTGAAATAAAAAACACACCACTTAGTCTAGCTGACTCATGTATACTATCAGCGATTTTGTATTTACCAATAAACTCTAATGCTCGAACTCCAAGCTTGGTCGAGTCTTCTTGATGTTGTCTCCATACTATTATTGCTGGTATATCTTCATAATTCTCTAACCTTACCCATATTTGTGAATTTTTACTTAAGGGGAATATAACCCTTGTAACAATTCCAAACCCGACTAATGATCTATCAACAATAGTTCCATCTACCCATGAGATGCCATTTCGAGAAATCTTAACAGGTAATTCTGTTGCATCCCTACTGTATCTTCTTCTGTCCGCTGCCATTTGAATCTTGCCCAGTGACTGAAAGACATCAAACTTATTGATCGGGATATAGCTACGGAACCCATTCTCGATTAACTTCTTATAGTGTATGTAAGTCCTTTGTTGGATTTCCCTGTGTTGATTCTTTATCAGATAATCATTTATCTGAATCCGAGTAACTTTCCCCCGGTTTTGCAAGAAATATTCATAACCGATCAATGCGTCAACGAATTCAGCGGACATCTTTAAATCCCCTATTATCGATTTATCTAATGGTCCATTACTGAAATGTTATTAAAAAGTATACTACCAATGTGATTTTCGACATATTTTTTTATATTCTGAAGATCTCAAAGACACCTTTTTATAAAATGCTCGCGAAAATAATTTTATAGCATTCCTGAATAATTCTGTGAATTTATGAAATCGTTCAGATTGAAGGTCCAAATCCAATTCATATATAGGGATCGAGGATAGCTACAGAGGCCAAAGAGGATGCCATAACGAAATGTACAAAATGGAATCTGTCGCCGGATTTCGCCCACCACCTCCTAAAGCAAGCGTGTGGGGATAATTTCCTGACAAATGTGATTGAACAGCCGGAAAACTGGGGATTATAATACACGGTGATTATTTATATATACAATTCATATTCGCAAGGCATTAAGAACTATTGAAAAGTTAAATCTATATCTAAACAAGAGGATTTCTCATGGCTGAATACGATGTAGTAGTGATTGGCGCCGGACCGGGCGGATACGTTTCCGCCATCCGGGCAGCCCAGTTAGGGCAAAAGACTGCAATTATCGACAAACAATGGCTGGGCGGGGTATGCCTGAACGTGGGCTGCATCCCATCCAAAGCCCTGCTAAAAAACGCCGAGCTGGCACATACCCTGCGCGAACGCGGCAAGGAGTTCGGTTTTTCGTTTGAAAACCTGAAATTGGATTACAGCGCGGCCGTGGCGCGCAGCCGGCAGGTTTCGGAACGACTGGTGCGCGGCGTGGGCTTCTTGATGAAGAAGAACAAAATCGATGTGATCATGGGCACGGCGCGTTTGAAATCCAAAGACACCGTGCAAGTGACGGATAAGGACGGCCAGAGCCAGGAAATCAAGGCCAAAAACATCGTGCTGGCCATGGGCGCGCAGACCAGTATGATCCCGGGCGTAAAAGCAGATGGCGAGAAAGTGGTCACCTATCTGGAAGCCATCCTGCAAACGCACCGGCCCGAATCGGTGGCGATCATTGGTGCG
>DATFYI010000043.1:0-9500 GCA_035315125.1 Anaerolineaceae bacterium
CCCTCGATTCGAAGGTTCCGGATGCCCTCAAGACCGAGCTGACCCAACTGAAGGCTGATATCATTTCAGGCAAAGTGAGCGTTGCACCGGTTGCCCAATAAGCTGTCTTCCAACCAGGATTAACAAGATAAGCGTTTGATAAATATAAGAGGCTGGTTTTCAACACCAGCCTCTTATCCTACCATTATGGTAAAATAAAAAAAACCGATAGCACAGGGATTGCCATGGCTCCAATTCTCGAATTACGCGGAATTACAAAACGGTTTCCGGGTGTTTTGGCGAATGATCATGTTGATTTGACGCTTGAGGAAAAAGAGATCCACGCTCTGCTGGGTGAAAATGGGGCCGGAAAAACCACCCTGATGAATATCCTGTACGGTCTATACCAGCCGGATGAGGGAGAAATTTACGTCAGCGGTCAGAAGATCACCGTTCATTCCCCCAGTGACGCCATCCACGCCGGGATTGGTATGGTGCACCAGCATTTTATGCTGATCCCTGTTTTTACCGTAACTGAAAATGTCATGCTGGGAGAAGAAGTTACCCACGATGGTTTTCTGGATCGTAAAAAGGTGGCTGAGAGTATCCGAGAGCTCTCTCAAAATTATGGTCTGGAAGTCGATCCGGATGCCTATGTCAAAGACCTGCCGGTTGGCGTGCAGCAGCGCGTTGAGATTATCAAATTGCTTTACCGCAAGGCTGACATTCTGATATTTGATGAACCGACCGCCGTGCTGACGCCTCAAGAAGTGGACGAGCTGTTTAAGATCATGCACTCGCTGACCGCGCAGGGTAAATCGATCATCTTTATTACCCATAAGCTGAAAGAAGTGCTGGATGTATCCGACCAGATTACCGTGCTGCGGCGCGGCGCGGTGGTAGGCTCAACGCGACCCCAGGATGCGGACCAGGGAAAACTGGCTGCCATGATGGTAGGCCACGAAGTCCAGCTTGAGCTGGAAAAAACTCCACCCCAAATTGGCGACGTCATCCTGGCAGTAAAAGATTTGGTGGTTACCGATGACCTGCGAGAGGTATCGGTCAATGGCGTTTCTTTGGAAGTCTACGCCGGAGAGATCTTTGGTATTGCCGGGGTGCAGGGCAATGGTCAAACCGAGCTGGTGGAAGCGATCACGGGCTTGCGACAACCGATATCCGGCAGCATCCACATCCTGGGACACGATGTCACCAAAGCAAATCCGCGCCAGATTACTGAATTGGGTACGGCCCACATACCTGAAGATCGCCAGCGCGACGGCCTGGTGCTTTCGTTTCCGATTGAAGACAATCTGATCTTAAATACTTATTATCTGCCGCCCAACGCCAAAGGTGTGAATATTCAGGAAAAGGTAACCGATAAAGAAGCCGATACCCTGATCAAGCAATATGATATCCGCACACCCAGCGCCATGGTCAGTGCTGGCTCGCTCTCCGGCGGCAACCAGCAGAAAGTCATTATCGCCCGCGAGTTATCTCGCCCGATCCAGTTACTGATCGCCTCACAGCCTACCCGCGGCCTGGATGTAGGATCCATCGAATATATCCACAAACAAATTCTCGCCAAACGCGCCGATAATAAGGCTGTTTTGTTGGTATCTACTGAATTAGACGAAATCCTTGAGCTTTCTGACCGCATCGGTGTCATGTATCGCGGTAAGATCGTGGCAGTTGTTCCGGACGAACAGGCCACCAAGGAATATCTCGGGCTGTTGATGGCAGGGATCAAGCCGGAAACCCTGGAGCCTCCAAAAGCTGTACGAAAAGCCGCTGTCACTTTTTAAGTCAGGGGTGTACCTTTGGAAGATAAACCGATCAAAAACAACAAAAAAAACGTTGGCCAGATATTTCTGGAAGAGGCGACCGGTCGCGGCCCCAAGCCAAAAAATCGGGCTCTTGGCCAGACTATCTTAATCCCGGTTCTGGCGGTTTTCACCGGGTTGGTTCTGGGCGCCATCTTTATTCTACTGACAACCGTAGAGGTCTATACTGCTTTTGGAAAATCTTTCCTGGATGGTCTGCGGGTGTCCTGGAACACAATAGCCGTCGCTTATTCGGCCTTATGGGATGGCGCGATTGGCAACCCGGCTCAAATCATTGCAGCCTTACATAGCGGCAACCAAAAAGACCTGATCAATGCCTTTAATCCGATCATGGAAAGCCTGGTTGCCACTACCCCTTACATTTTTGCCGGTCTGGCGGTGGCGCTTGGTTTTCGCGCCGGCGTATTCAATATTGGCGCTGAAGGCCAGCTCTACATGGGCGCTATTTTTTCGGTTTATGCCGGCTATTCCATTAAGGGCCTACCGGCCATCATCCACATACCGCTGGCGCTTCTGGCCGGAGCATTAGGCGGCGCTGTTTGGGGCTTTATCCCGGGTTGGTTGAAGGCCAAGACCGGCGCTCATGAAGTCATCAATACTATTATGATGAACTATGTGGCCTTCCATTTCAGTGAGTGGATGCTGAACGGTCCAATGAAACGGCCCGGTTACGACCCCATCAGCCCAACCATTCAACCCAGCGCCATGTTGCCCGTCTTTTTTCCTCCTCCCAGCCGTTTTCACCTCGGGTTTTTTATTGCTTTAGCGTTCGCCTACCTGGTTTATTGGTACCTGTTTAAAACAACCTGGGGTTTTGAGCTGCGTACCGTTGGCGCAAACCTTTTTGCAGCCAAATATGCCGGTATGAATATCAGCCGCAATATCATCCTGGCCATGACCCTTTCGGGCGCTCTGGCAGGCCTGGCCGGTGCAAACGAAGTTTTGGGGGTCAACCACAACCTGGCCTTATCGTTCTCTTCCGGATATGGCTTTAACAGTATTGCCCTGGCGTTGTTAGGCGGCAGCCATCCGCTGGGCGTGGTGCTGGCTTCTTTGCTTTTTGGTACTTTGACAAATGGCGCTACGAATATGCAGGTGGTGGCAGGCATCCCAATTGACATCATCTCGGTCTTGCAGGGCTTCATCCTGGCATTTGTGGCGGCCCCGGCCATCATCCGCACGATTTACCGGTTGCCGACCCCCTCCACAGAAGAAGAATTAGTATCCCAAAGCACGGGAGGTGATTAGCCCATGGCTGCGACGACGACCGTATATCATCGAGAAGTCATTAAAGTATCCCCCACCCGGCAGCGGGTGATGGGCATTATCTTCCTGGTTTTGGCATTCATCACCTGGTTTTTCCTTGAGCGCTCTGTAAAAGCGGGTGTCATCACCAGCTTTGGTTTGAACGCCATCAATAAAGGCGTCATTTTGCCTGAATGGCGTCTCGAGACCCAGGTCACTCTGTTGGTTATTTCGATTATCTGCGCCATTCTGGGCGGGATTCAACTGGCGCGTGGTTTCAAGCGTTACACCAACTTTGTTTTGGCGATTGTGGTGACCTTTTTTGTGTTTGCTTTCCTGACCTGGGCGGCCGCCGGCCAATCCCTCAACCTGGCCGGCCTGTTGTACGATACGCTCTCGGATGCAGTTCCATTGGTCCTGGCGGCTTTATCCGGTGTGTTGAGCGAGTCGGGGGGTGTAGTCAATATCGCTATTGAGGGCATGATGCTGATGGGGGCCTGTAGTGCATCCTTCTTTGCCAGTATTTCCCACAGCTTGTGGATTGGTATGGTGGCGGGGCTGATCAGCGGTATTTTGCTGGCCTGGATCCATGGCTACCTTTCCATCCACTATAAAGTCAACCAGATCGTTTCCGGAACCATTATCAATATCTTTGCCACCGGCCTGACTTCTTACATCTCTACCAAATTTCTGCAGGTCTATCAAAATTTAAATGACCCGGGGGTTTTCAAACCGATCCCCATCCCCGGCCTGGTCAATATACCTGTAATTGGGACGATCCTGTTTTACAACAACATCCTGGTTTATATCATGTTCCTGATATTGATCGTGGTACAGGTCGCCCTGTTGAATACGGTCTGGGGGCTGCGCATGCGGGCGGTTGGTGAGCATCCCAAGGCGGCGGATACCCTGGGTGTTAATGTGATCCAGACACGTTATATGGCGGTTTTATTGAGCGGCGCAATGGCTGGTTTTGCCGGCGCTTATTTTACCATTGGATCGGTCGGCCGTTTTGATAGTTTGATGACGGGCGGGCGTGGCTTTATCGGCCTGGCGGCAATGATCTTTGGCAACTATACCCCGGTCGGCGCATTTGGGGCCGGCTTGCTGTTCGGTTTTGCCGATAGCCTGGCATCTAAGCTGGCCATCCTGGGTATCAACGTACCTTCTTCGATCTTGTTGATGATACCTTACATCGCCACCATGATTGTGCTGGCCGGTGTGGTGGGTGGCAGTCGCGCCCCGGCCGCCGACGGCGTACCGTATACGAAAGAATAATCAGGAGCAAGACCATAGAATACAAAAGAGACGGATTCGATGACCGTCTCTTTTGTATTTCGATCCATGCCGGGCTGTTAGCCTGGCGTTAAGCTATGCTCACAACAGGCTGGGAAATATAAAACTGGAACTATTAATCAAGTTTTGAAATTGATCTTTAAATGTCGGGTATAGCACTAATAACAGAACGATGCACAGGCAGCATAAAACTACGATTACGATTACGACAATCAGCCAGGTATTGCTACTCTTCTTGGGCGGTGGGGTGGCTGATGAATAGGGGGCCGCCGGCATGGGGGGCGGAGGTGGCGGGGTCACAAAAGGCTGCGGTTGAGCGGGTGGTACGGGGGTCTGTTCAGGCGGCGGGGTCGCAGCGGGCTGCGGTTGAACGGGTGGAACGGGGGTCTGTGCAGCCGGCTGTGCGAAAAATGGCTCCTGTTGAGCGGGGGAAACGGGAGTAGTTTCAGGCGGCGGTGTGAAGAAGGGTTGTGTTGGGGTTGGAACGGCGGTCGGTTTGGGCGGCGGTGTGAAAAAGGGCTCGGCCGGCTCTTCTGGCGCGGCTGGAACGGCGGGCTGTTCGGGCGGCGTAGAAGAGGCCGCTGCCATCTCTTCTGGCGCGGCTGCTACGGCGGGCTGTTCAGGCAGCGTAGAAGAGGCCGCTGCCGGCTCTTCCGGCGCGGCTGGAACGGCAGGTTGTTCGGACGGTTGTGTTAAAGAGGGCTCGGCTGGGACGGCGGACTGTTGGGGTGGCGGCGTAGAAGAGGGTCCTGCCGGCTCGGCCGGTGCAAAACTGCGCTGGATTGATCCCAATGAAACCGTTGGTTCGAGGGGTTCTGGCGGGAGAACTTCTGGACCAGGCGGTTCTGGCGGCGTCGCGGGTTGCCATTTGGGTTCTTCTGGCGGAGGCGGTACTGAGAATTGAGGTTCGTCGGACATGAGAGATCCTTTCTGAAATTATAGGAAGTTATGAAGGTTGAAGTCAGGCATTTGCAAGCCTGTGCGACCGGCGTACCAGACGCCAGATAATCCAGGCCGTCACCAGTACCAATAAGCAGGCGATTACTACCGGAACTACCACGGATAAGATGGATATCACCGTTGAAGTGAGATCTTCCGCCAGGCTGACGGGCACATTTCCGGCCCCAGCCGTCGCTGCCGTAACTGCCGGGCGCACGGCCACAGCTTTGATGGTATGCACGCCGCCCGCTATGAGCAATCCCATGGCCAGGGCCAGTACCGGGTGAACATTGCCAAACACTCGGGCGCTGGCTGCAAACACAATCGCTCCGGCAGCCGGGCGGATCACCGTCTGGATAATATCGTTGATGTGGTTTACCACCGGCATCTTGTCTGCAAAGAATTCAATGATCGATAACACCACCAGCAGCCCGATGATCCACCAGCTTGTCAGCGTATCATAAGGTGGGTTAAGCTGGATCAGGTTAGTAAATTTTGCCAGCAGCGCCACCACCAGAAGCGGAATGTAGGCGTTTAAACCGGCGCTGGCCGAAAGACCGAATGCAGTGAAAATGCCTAAAAGGACATCCATAAGCTTCCTCCAAAATCTTGCAGCTAACTAGAGAAAAACCCTTTCCAGGTGCCTGTCAATGTGTATCTGCCCCAATCCATAATAGAAATCTGGATTAAAGCAGTAGTAAAGCCGGCCACCAGCGGCAACCAGGCTTCTTTCAGATGGTGGTATTTGTTTTCCTGCTTAAACAGCATCAGCCAGATGATGGTATAGATCATACCCAGGATAACGATGACCGTGGCTGATCCCAATAAAGCCAGCGGGTAAAGCAAGATGGGGTTACCCGAAAGGACGGTTAGATCCAGAATGGCGGCCAACAGCACCAGCGCGCCGACTTGCTTCCAGGAATGCAGGATGGGCTTATCTTGCCAGTCGGCCCAGACAGTCTGGTTAAAGACGGGCAGCAGAACGGCGGCAATGCCGATCCCCAGGGCGGAGCCGGTCAGCAAACGCAGCCAGTTTTCAGGCGTGTACAGCGAGGGCGCATTTGGGATTAAAGTCAGATAGGAATTTACCCCATCGATGCCAAATATCACCAGGGCGACCCCCAGCAGGATCATAATTTTCAAAACCGGCATGCCGCCGCGTTTTTCATGGTTATATTGGAATAGAAAACCCAGCAACGTTCCCAGGTACATGCCCGTACAGCGCGCACACAGGGGCATTTGCCGATCGCCTATCGCGAAAGAGTGTGAAGCAATGCGGTGACAGATGGCGTAGGCGATGGCGTCCGCTTTGCCTAACAGACCGGCGGGCGTGTAAATCAGCCAGCCGGCTAAAACGATCAGGGCCAGCACAGGCACAAAAACTTTCAAAACGGTCACCCGCACGGGTTGGGAAGGCGTAAATGAGGTCATATTATGATCCATTATAGGGTTATCTTGAGGTGGACGCAAGTGATATTCCGGCAAAGCCAGGGTAATCGCAATTGGAATATCAAAGTGAAAATGTCATTGCCGCAGTTGCTCTACGAAGCAATCTCCCTCTCGGTCATAGGTGGAGGCTACTTCGTGCCTCGCAGCGACATGAGGGGTGCTGTGTCATTGTCGCAGGTGCTTTGCGAAGCAATCTCCCTCTCAGTCAAACGAGGAGGCTGCTTCGTGCCTCGCAGCGACACATTTTCTTAAGGATGGCCAGCGTTTTTATATCCTGAAATGCATTGCTGTACGCATAAAGTGCAATCGCCCCGAGCCGTAAATAAATCGATTATAATTTAATAGAAATAGCGGTGGTTACGGTTTAATGATTTGCCAGGAGAATGGATTGCCCTACGATGTCTCAGGCATGATTTTTGACCTCCGGCGGTTCTCGGTGCATGATGGCCCGGGCATCCGCACGGCGGTTTTTCTTAAAGGTTGTCCTCTATCTTGTTGGTGGTGTCACAACCCGGAAAGCCAGCATTTTGCCAGCGAGCTGATACTGCGCGAAAATCGTTGTATCCGCTGCGGCACCTGTCTGCCGGTTTGTGCGCCGGGCGCCATTCAGCCGTCCGAGCAGGGTTATTTTACGGAGATGGAGCTGTGCAACCAGTGTGAGGCCTGCGTGGCCGTATGTCCGGCCGATGCCAGAGAGATGGTAGGTAAGCGCATGTCGGTCGAGCAGGTGATCCGCGAGATCCAACGGGACGTGCCGTTTTTCGATGAATCGGGTGGGGGCGTCACTTTTACGGGTGGCGAGCCCTTGATGCAGCCGCATTTCTTATTGGATGCGCTGCGGGCCTGCAAGGCCATCGACCTGCACACCGCCTTAGACACAAGCGGTTATGCCGACTGGTCCTTTCTTGAGCCGGTTAGTGATTACACGGACTTGTTTCTTTACGATATCAAACTGATGGATGCGCAGGAGCACCGCAAATATTGCGGTGTTTCGAACGAATTGATTCTCTCAAACTTACGAAAGCTCTCTAAGAAAGGCGCCCTGATTTATCTGCGGGTGCCGATCATACCGGGCATCACCGACACCCGCCAGAATTTGGATCAAATCGCCGATCTGGCCGGATCGTTGCCGGCTGTGCGGCGGGTGGATATTTTGCCGTACCACCTGGCTGCCCTGGGAAAATATACTCGCCTGAACCTGTCTTACCGCCTGGCAGATGTGCTCCCGCCATCCGAAGAGCGCATGCTGGCTATCCAGGATCAATTACAAAGCTATGGGCTGCAAGTAAAAATTGGAGGCTAAAATGCTGGGACTAACTGCGCGGGTTGAAAAATTGCGTCAGCAAAGCCTGAACACAAAACCGTCGCTCTCGTCCGAACGAGCTGAACTGATCACAGAATTTTACCGCCAGGCCAGCGCCCTGGAATCGACGCCGGTCAGGAGGGCCAAATCCTTCCAATATCTGCTGGAACATAAAACCATCTGCATCAACGACGGTGAATTGATCGTCGGTGAAAAAGGACCTGCACCGCAGGTGGCCCCCACCTATCCGGAGCTGTGCTGTCACAGCCTGTCCGACCTGGAAATTCTGGATACCCGCTCGAAGATCCCATTCTCCGTTGATTCCCAGGTCAAAGAAGCCTACGCTAAAGAGATTATCCCATTCTGGCAGGGTAGATCCATGCGGGAATTGATCTTCAAAGAAATGTCTACAGAGTGGCTGGCTGCCTATGAAGCCGGAGTTTTTACCGAGTTCATGGAACAGCGCTCACCCGGTCACACTGTGTTGGGTGACAAGATCTATCACAAAGGCATGCTGGATATCAAAAAGGATATCCGGGCGGCCCTGGCTGGCTTAGATTTTCTGAATGACCCGCAGGCATACGCTCGCCAGGAAGAATTAAAGGCCATGCTGATCTGTGCGGATGCCTTGATCCGCTTCGCCGAGCGCCATGCCGAAAAAGCGCAGGAGATGGCAAAGAGCGAGCCCAATCCGGTTCGCAAAGCTGAGCTGCACAAAATCGCCGAAATCTGCCGGCATATCCCGGCGCACGCCCCGCGCAGCTTTTGGGAAGCGCTGCAATATTACTGGTTTGTCCACCTGGGGGTCACCAGCGAGCTGAACACCTGGGATTCATTTGACCCCGGGCGGCTCGACCAGCATCTCTACCCATTTTATGTGCAGGGCCTGGCAGATGGTTCGCTGACGGCCGATCAGGCCGAAGAGCTGCTGGAGTGCTTCTGGATTAAATTTAACAACCAGCCTGCTCCGCCCAAGGTGGGTGTGACCGCCGCCGAAAGCGGCACTTACCAGGACTTTGCCCAGATTAACCTGGGTGGCGTGCGTCCCGATGGCTCGGATGGGGTCAACGACGTCAGCTATTTGCTGCTGGATGTGGTGGAAGAAATGCGCCTGATCCAGCCCAGCGCTTCGATCCAGGTCAGCAAAAAAAACCCGGATCGTTTTATCAAGCGCGCCGCTAAAATTATCCGCACCGGCTTTGGCCAGCCCAGCATATTCAACACGGATACCATCATCCAGGAGCTGGTACGGCAGGGTAAATCTTTAGAGGACGCGCGCCTGGCCGGCACCAGCGGCTGCGTGGAGGCGGGCGCCTTTGGCAAAGAAAATTACACGCTGACCGGTTATTTCAATTTGCCAAAGATTTTGGAACTCACACTGCACAACGGCTGCGATCCCCGTACTGAGAAACAGATCGGCTTGCAGACCGGATATGCGCGCCAATTTG
>DATFYI010000044.1:0-19474 GCA_035315125.1 Anaerolineaceae bacterium
GTTACGTTTTTGCGCTCGTCTGCCAAGCCTTTTCAGGCTTTGCCCTTCATTGAAATGGGCGGCGCGGATGCGTTTGGACTGAGCGAGCGTGAAGTAGCTTTGATCTGCGCTTCGCATTCTGGGACAGATGAACACGTAAAAGTGGTGCAGGGCATCCAGCAAAAGGTTGGTGTTACCGAAAGCAATCTGCTGTGCGGCTGCCATCCTCCCATGGATCCGGCCACCGTGCGGCTGCTCTGGCAGCGCGGGGAGGAGCCTACGCCCAACCGTCATAATTGTTCCGGCAAACACACCGGTATGCTGGCCCATGCCCGTATGCGTGATTTGCCGTTGGAAGATTACATCAACTCCCAACATCCCATCCAGCAAACCATCCTGAAAACCTTTGCGGAAATGTGCGGTCTGAAGAGTGAAGAGGTGGTGGTCGGGATTGATGGCTGTTCGGCGCCCAATTTCGCCGTACCGCTTTACAATACTGCCCTGGGCTATGCCCGCCTGTTCGATCCGGGCCAGCTATCTGCCAAGCGCGCCGACGCCTGCCAGTTAATCACACGCTCGATGTGCGCACACGGCGACATGGTGGGCGGGCCCGGTCGTTTTGATACGGTATTGATGCAGGTCGGAAACGGTAAAATTGTCTCGAAAGGTGGGGCGGAGGGCTACCAGGGCATCGCCGTGGCGCCTGGAGCCAGCGCTGCAACCAACAAGGCCATCGGTATCGCTTTTAAGGTTTCGGATGGTGATGCGGACGGCGGCCGTGCCGGTCATGCCGTGGCGGTCGAGATTCTGCGCCGGTTGGGGGCGCTCTCACCGCAGCAATTGGCACTCTTGGTTGATTTTGATTCCCACTTGTTGTACAACTGGCGTAAATTGACCGTGGGCGAGTTGCGTACCTGTTTTTAAAACTCAATTCCAGAAGACGTGTAAAATAATATCCATGACTTCGAACGAAACCCGTCCAGTGGCCGCACCTGAGCTGATCGAGAAGGCGCGCCAGGTGGCGCAGCGTTTGGAAGCGTTTTATGGGCGCCCGGATTGGCGTCAACCTTTGCAGCCACTGGACGAGCTGGTATCCACCATTCTGTCTCAAAACACCAATGACCACAATCGTGATCTGGCTTTTCAAAGCTTGAAGGCCCGTTTTCTAGGCTGGGAAACGGTGCGTGATGCCGAGACCGCTCAGGTGATTGATGCCATCCGCATTGCCGGTCTGGCCAACCAGAAAGGCCCGCGTATACAGCAGGTATTACGGGAAATTACGGCCGAGCGCGGCTCGCTTGACCTGCTCTTCCTGCGGGATTTGCCGCCCGAAGAGACCCGTAGCTGGCTGCTCAGGTTTAAGGGGGTGGGACCCAAGACGGCCTCGATCGTAATGCAGTTTTCATTGGGTATGTCCGCTTTTCCGGTTGATACGCATATTTACCGGGTCAGCGGCCGGCTGGGTTTGCGGCCGGCCAGGATGACGGTCGAGCAGGCTCACACCTACCTGGCCGCTCTATTCTCCCCTGAGACTTATGGCCCGGTCCATCTCAATTTGATCCGGCTGGGGCGGGAAATCTGCCAGGCTCGCCGGCCAAACTGCCCGGTCTGCCCGCTCAAAGACATTTGCGATTATTACCAGTCTGCTCATTTACCGCCTGCGGCAACGGCGGCCCGCCATGATTCGTGAAACATTCATCCTGCCGGCAAATCCTCTGCAATAAAACCAGACATCCGCGCTGCGATTGCACTTCATTTGCAGGAAATTCGGGGAGGATTGCAACGTAAGCCCATGAAAAATACTACCTGGAATATTCTCACCGTACTGGTTTTGCTGGCAACCTGCCTGATGGCTGTTATGGTCATCCAGATTTATAGTCACCCCGACAGCGCACTCAATCCATTTCGGGCGCCAGGCTTAACGGCCACCGTTGTCATCCCTTCGGCCACGCCCACCCTGAGACAATTGCCGCCTACCTGGACGTTTACCCCACTATCGCCGGCGCAGGCTAGCAATGGACGATCTTCTACCACCTCGCAGCCTGGCCAGGCAGCTTATGGGCACTCCGTGATGCCTTCACTGACCCCGACTCTGACCGCGGTGCCTTCCTTCACGCCCCGGGCGCCCGGTACACCCAGACCCTATGATTGTGTTTTGACGGACCAGCTTCCACCCAACGGCAGCAATTTCAACCCGGGTGCTGAGTTTTACGCCACCTGGACCATCGAAAATATCGGCTGGAATTCACTGGTTGCGTCAGATGTCGATTATCGCTATCTGAACGGTACACACCTGCAGCAGCAAAAAGATGCCTATGATCTGCCCCAAACCTTGATGCGCAGTAGTTCGATCAGCCTGGTAGTGCCCATGCTGGCTCCAACCGCTCCCGGCAACTATGCGGCCACCTGGGCAATCATATCCGCCAAGAAAGTGATCTGCTCCTGGACTATTCAGGTCAACGTTATTTCCCCGACCGGCACCCCGCCAGGCTAGATAAATGCCAAAAAACAGCTCGGGATTACAAATCCGGGCTGTTTTTTAGTAAAGTAAGTAAAACGGTCAGAAAAAATTCAAATTGTTACGAGACCGAAGCCGATACCCCGGCGGCCTGACGCAACTCCTCGGCTTTATTGGTCTTTTCCCAGCTCAGGTCGAGATCGTCGCGGCCAAAGTGGCCGTAGGAAGCCACCTGTTGGTAAATCGGCTTGCGCAGATCCAGGTCGCGCAGGATGGCGCCTGGGCGCAGGTCGAAAACCTTGCTAATCAGCGCAGCAATCTCATCATCAGAAATCACACCCGTGCCAAAGGTCTCGACGTTGATGCTCAAAGGATGGGCCACGCCGATAGCGTAGGCCACCTGCACCTCGCAGCGATCGGCCAGCCCGGCAGCTACCACGTTTTTAGCAACCCAGCGCGCCGCATAGGTGGCGGAGCGGTCCACTTTGGTGGGGTCTTTGCCGCTGAAAGCGCCGCCGCCGTGGCGACCCATACCGCCGTAGGTATCCACGATGATCTTGCGCCCGGTCACACCCGCGTCGCCCATCGGGCCGCCGATCACAAACCGGCCGGTCGGGTTGACGAAGACTTTTAACTTGCTGTCGACCATCTCAGCCGGCAGGGTTGGCTTTATCACGTGTTCGATGACCGCCTCGCGGATATCTTTTTGCGAGATTTCCGGGGCATGCTGCGTGCTGACTACAATCGTGTCGAAGCGTACCGGTTTTCCGTAACGATATTCGACGGTCACCTGGGTCTTGCCATCCGGGCGCAGCCAGGGCAGCGTACCGTTTTTGCGGACAACGCTCAGGCGGCGGGCCAGGTTATGGGCGGTGTGGATCGGCATGGGCATCAATACCGGGGTCTCGTTGCAGGCGTAACCGAACATCATGCCCTGATCGCCAGCGCCGATTTTTTCGATCTGCTCGTTGGACATCTCACCTTCTTTGGCTTCCAGGGACTGGTCAACGCCCATGGCAATGTCGCTGGATTGGCTGGAAATAGCGGATTGTACCCCGCAGGTATTGCCATCAAAGCCCTTGCTGCTGTCATCGTAGCCGATGCCATTAACTACTTTGCGCACCAACTGGTCAAAGTTAACGAAGGCATTGGTGGTGATCTCACCCAATACCATCACAAAACCGGTTTTGGTGGCCGTCTCACAGGCAACGCGCGACCGGTCATCCTGCTCCAGGCAGGCATCCACCACCGCGTCGCTGACCTGGTCACATAGTTTATCCGGGTGGCCCTCGGTCACCGATTCGGACGTGAACAGGTAGTGAGCAGAATTCATGAAACTTGTTGTCATACCAAACCTCCTCTGGAATAAATAATGCCCCTTCCGGTAATCATGAGGGGGCATACAGAGAATAGCTGCCTCCTATCTCCCAGAATATCCATCTGACGGAATTGGCACCTTGTCTTGAACGGTTGCACTTGCCCCGCCGTTCAGGTCAGGTTGCCGAGGTTTCATCGGGCCGGTCCCTCCACCTCTCTGGATAAGAGCGCCGCAAGGGGCTATAAAGTTGTTGTCAAGATATTACCACTAATTTTATTAGATGTCAATTAATAAAAACTTAATTGGAATTGCTTCATCGCCATTTCATTAAAAATTAAATACGAATCGGACGGACACTCCATCGAGTGCACCCAGGGTGTGAACTAAATTTCACACGTTCCTATTGATCAGGGTAGAAATATACACAGATTTTGTGATGCGGGGAACCAACTTAACCGCAGGAACGTCTAATCTCCAGTCGGTTTTTTTTGTTATATTGGAGGAGGATACCATGGCTTTTCATAGCTTGCTTCAAAAACCGGTCTGGGTTTTGCTGATTTTCGTCCTGCTGGTGCAGGGCTGTGCAGGCACTTCCACTCCGGGCGCCAGCCTGGTGCAAGGTAAGGACATCGCCGTGTCAAATTTGGCTCGCATATCTAATCCAGGCGTCCCGCAAAGCGACCAGGATGCACTTTCGGCAGGTAACCGCGCCTTTTCAGCCGATCTATACCAGAAGCTACGTTCCCAAAGCGGCAATCTGTTCTTTTCGCCCTACAGCATTTCACTGGCCCTGGCCATGACCTACGCCGGCGCTCAAGGGGATACCGCCAGCCAGATGGCCTCAACCCTGCACTTTACGCTGCCACCCGATAAGCTGCATCCGGCATTCAACGGCCTGGACCAATATCTCGAAAACCTGGGTCAGGCCAGCTCAAACCAGCAGCCCACCACGCCTGCCAGCAGCGGGCAGGGTTTTCAGCTCAATGTTGCCAATTCAATCTGGGGTCAAAAAGGCTTTAGTTTTTTACCGGCCTATCTCGATTTGCTGTCTCAAAATTATGGCGCCGGCCTGCGGCTGGTTGATTTCAGCACAGCGCCGGAACCGGCTCGCAAGACCATCAACGACTGGGTCAGCCAGCAGACTAAAGACAAGATCCAGAATTTATTCCCGCAAGGCACCATTGATAACAACACCCGCCTGGTTTTAGCCAACGCTATTTACTTTAAGGCCTCCTGGTTCAGCCCTTTTGAAGAGTCCAGCACACAAAATGGACCATTTAATTTGCTGGATGGCACGCAGGTAACTGTGCCTTTGATGGTTTCCGGCCATACTGCCAGTTCCTACGAAAAAGGGGACGGCTTTCAAGCGGTCGGGCTGCCTTATTTAGGCGAAAACGTCGAGATGGTGGTGGTTTTGCCAGATCAGGGCCGGTTCAATACATTTGAAGCAGGTTTGGATGCTGTCAAAGTTGACCAGATTTTCAAGGATCTCAACGGAGCAGAAGTAGATTTAACAATGCCGAAATTTAAAATTGAATCGAGTTTCAGCCTGTCCGATACCCTGGCCAGCATGGGCATGACCGATGCATTCAACCCCAGCTCAGCCGATTTTTCCGGCATGGATGGAAAAAAGGATTTGTCGATCAGCCAGGTGATTCATAAGTCATATGTGATGGTCGACGAAAAAGGCACTGAAGCAGCCGCCGCCACGGGTGTGGCCATGACCACTTCGGCTGTATTCAATCCACCCGTAGTAAAGGTGGACCGGCCGTTTATCTTCTTTATTTACGACCAGAAAAGCGGCACAATCTTATTTGTTGGCCGTGAGATGAACCCGGCCCAATAAGATCAAAACCCTGGCTCAGGTGTTGTCGTTTTTTATCTGGAAAACGTCGAAATCACGCGCCACCACGGCATTCGGGAAGACGGACTGCGCTTCCAGTTGCACATCCTTTTCGCGATAGCGGCGTGAGATATGCGTCAAAAACAAACGGCGCACCCCGGCTCGTACAGCCAGGTCAGCCGCCTGGCGGGCAGTGAGATGAGAAAACGAGCGCGCCATGTCCGCTTCCTGCTCCAGGTAGGTCGCTTCGATCACAAGCCCGTCGGCGTGCCGGCAGACTTCGACCAGGCTGTCGACCTCGCCGACATCCCCGATGTGCACCAGGCGAGTACCCGGTTTGAAATCCCCCAGCACCGTCTCGGGCTCGATCACACGTCCATCCGGCAGAGTAACCGTCTTTCCGTCCACCAGGTCGCGCCGCCAGGGCCCGGAAGGGATACCGAGCGCCTCGGCTTTTTCTGGCAGGAAAGGCCGCCGGCCTTTTTCCTCGAATAAATATCCAATCGAATCGGAGCCGCGATGGAAGACGGGGAAAGCGCTGATGGTTAAATCGCCCGCCTCGAAAAAGACGCCCGAGCTGATTGGTATTAATTGAATGGGCATAGGCGCCGTGGTGCCCCGTAAGACGACCCCATACAGCAGTTCGTGGATGCGTTCCAGGGCAGATCTGCCGCCGTAGATTTCCAGCTCGTCGATCGTTTCCCAGCGCAAAAAAGTGGACAGCAGCCCGGCCAGCCCCAGGATGTGATCCAGGTGGCCGTGTGTGATGAGAATGCGGTTTAAGCGTTTAAAGCCAATGCCGCTTTGCAAAATCTGGCGTTGGGTGCCTTCACCGCAATCGACCAGAAAACGGTATTCGTCGTGCTTGATCACCTGTGCAGGCAGGCTGCGGCGTATGGAGGGTGCCGAAGCGGATGTACCGAGGAAAATAATCTCAAACAAGGGACAGAATCGATCCTTTCAACAAGTGTGCTCTATTGTACCCTAAATGCAACCTGGCGATTTGTTTTGCGTATATGGACTATAGGAATAATGAACTGCGAAAGGAAATAATGATGAAAAATAAAAGCTTCTCTCTCTGGCTGCGTGCCGGTCTCGTTTTATCCCTGGCGTTTGGTTTGGTGCTGACATCCGTCGGGTCAGCCCAGGCTGCCGATATCAATGGCAGCGGAACGGTCGCCAAGGGTGAAACGATTAACGATGATTTGCTGCTGGGTGGCAATACGGTTACGATGGATGGCACCGTTAATGGCATGCTCTTGGCCGGCGGCAATACGGTCACTATCGACGGCACGGTGAACGGAGATGCAATTCTGGCCGGTAAAACCATCGTTATCTCTCAGAGCGCCGTGATCGATGGCAACCTGTTTGCGGCTGGCTCTACCATCGAAGTCATGGGTAAGATTACGGGCAGTATTGCTTCGGGCAGCGGCTCGCTGAGCCTGGCGCCCGGCGCCAGTGTGGGCCGGAATATTTATTATGGCGGCTATAATCTGGATACCCAAAAAGAAACGACCATCGGAAAAGACCTCTTCTTTGGTGGCTATCAGGTTATTTTGAATGGTCAGATTGGACAGGACGTCCACCTGGCGGGCGGTGCGGCTGAAATCAACGGCAGTATTGGCCGGAATGCGATTCTGGATATTTCCGCCCCCGAGCAGCAGAATTACACGCCCATGTTTATGCCGCAACAGCAGTTGCCCCCGGCGATTCCTAGCGGCTTGCGTATTTCAAAAGATGCTCAAATCGGTGGTAAGCTCATTTACACCAGCTCCGTCAACCAGAATTCTGCCGTTCAGGCTGTTCCGGCAGGTGGCATTGTTTATCAAACACCTGTCCCTCAGCAGAATCAATCGCCGCAAAATCGACCACTGCAGCAGCGAAGTCCGATTTTGGGTTGGCTCATCAGCCAAGTGCGCGAGCTGATTTCGCTGCTGATCCTGGGCGCACTGGCGCTCTGGCTGCTGCCGTCGATCTTTGAACGCACGGTCGCTATGGCTCGCACGAAGGTAGGTGAGTCGGCCGGATACGGCTTTGTAACACTGGTGGTTGGTTATGCCGGGGCATTTATCGTCTTTATCGCTATCCTGGTGATCAGTATCTTGCTGGGTATTTTTACCCTGGGCGGTTTAGGTTGGACATTCTTCGGGGTGACTGGCTCCGCCCTGGGTCTGGCTTTGGCGATTTTTACCCTGTTGGTGACTTATGGCAGCAAGTTGATCGTGGCTTACCTGGTTGGTTCCTGGATAGTTAATAGTTTATTTCCCCAGGCCACGCACGTGCCGGTTTGGAGTATGCTGCTTGGTGTGGCAGTTTACGTATTCCTGAGCTCTATCCCCGTGCTGGGTTTTCTGATTGCTTTCGTGGTTATCATTATCGGATTGGGCGCCATTTGGCTGACATTCCGCAGCCAGAAGACGCCACTAACCCCGGCGAGCCCAGTTAGCCCGTCTAACCCGGCAGCGCCGGTGGATGTCACGCCGGCATAAGTATTCCGTACAAGCAACTTCTCAAAACCCTAAAGATCTCCAGCATCTTTAGGGTTTTATTTTATATCCCTTTTATCCTTTTTATCCCTGTGTATTCATGATAAATATTCTTACGTTTTCCAGAACCTGCTATAATTGATAAACATTCTACTAACCATTTGTATAAGGATGGGTGTTGATGCGGAAAGAAGTGCTCACCTGGAGTGATGTCGATAAGTTAATCGATCACTTGATCCCCCAGTTTGAAGTCGAGTTTGATGCGATGGTTATGATCACACGCGGTGGCTTGATCCCCGGCGGAATGCTGGCGGAAGCGCTCAAATTGGGCACGATCCTGACCGCCGCGGTAGATTTTCCGGCTGAGACCGAGGGGGAAGAAAACAAAGGCGAAAAATCTGAGAAATCTCGCCTGCTGGTATGGCCACAGTTTATCCAGTTTCCTGAAGTTGATCTGCTGCGCGGCCGCAGATTGTTGGTGGTGGATGACGTTTGGGGTTCAGGACGAACCATCACTGCCGTAAAAAACCGCATAACCAGCAGCGCCGGAGTAGCTTATACCTGTGTGATGCATTTCAACCCATACCGCAACCTGTTTGGAACCGTGCGCCCGGATTATTATGCGGCAATTACGGATGCTTATATTGTATATCCCTGGGAAATCAATCGCGGTCCTGAAAGCGTGCTGCTGCGCGAGTTTTAAGGCCAGCCGACCCGGATATTAATCAAACATCGCTTTTAAGTAAGCATCGACCATTTTATTTAGATCGAAGGCGGCTTCGGCGCGCGCCCGGGCAGCTCGGCGGTAGCGCGGCTGGTCCGACAGCATTTCGTTGGCTGCTCCGATGAGCGCATTAATATCCGGCGGTTCCACATTCCAATAATTACTGCCGTAAGGCACCACCCGGCCTGAATCTCCCTGAATTAACTCTGGCAAAGAACCTGTGGCAAAGCCGATCACGGGCAAGCCGCAGGCCATAGCTTCGATAACAGAATTCGGGCAGGCAGCATTCAGATCGACCGAGAAGAGCAGGTGAGCAGAACGATCTATTTGTGGGATTTGTTCACGAGGTACCACCCCGCTCCACTCGATTTTAAGTCCATATTCACCGTTCCAATGACCGCGAACTTTAGAGTTCACTTCACCAACCACCATCAGTTCGACCGGTTTTTCGGCACACTGGTTGAGGTGCTGTGCAAACTGGATAGCGGTCTTTAAGCCCTGCTCATAACCGCCCCCCAGGTGACCTTCCACCAACAACAACCGGAATATATCCTGGGGACGTTGGTAGGAGCCTTCTGGATTGAAAAGCTGCAGGTCAACCCCGTTGTATATGACACTGGTGCTGGTGTGATCTGCTCCATGCACGGTGTGCCACCAGGTGCGCGCAAACTGGCTCTGGTAAACCACGTGATCTGCCATATGGCCGCGGATGCTCGCCAGGACGAAGTTGTTCCACTCAGCGCGCAGGTAATGTCGCCGGCCGGTTGGCAGCTTGCGGTGCATCCAATTCATCCCATTCAAGCGCTGGACGATCCGCACACCACCCTGCTTTGCCCTCCACAGCAGGTCCATCCGTGAAATACCGCCGATGACCAGGATCACAGAGCAATCCTTTTCAAAAGGGTCATGATGCACTATGAAGCCGCGATTACGAAGACCAGCTATCAATCTGGACTGGAAAGATACCGGGCCGCCTACCCCTTTCATGCGGGGCAGAATGCAAATGGTGCCTTCCGTATTGGCTGGCGCGCTCATGGGTTTCTTCCTCCATCGGATTGATAAGATGAAGGCTCTTGATAAGCCAGCAGGGCACGGATAATTTTTTCGGCAGCATGGCCGTCGCCAAATGGATTTTCAGCATGAGCCATGGCCTGGTAGGCCTGGTCATCTTCCAGCAAATGGCGTGACTCGGTCAGGATCACATCAGGGTCGGTTCCGACCAGTTTGAGAACACCGGCCGAAACACCTTCGGGACGCTCGGTGGTCTGGCGCAGCACCAGGGTTGGAATCCCCAATCCGGTTGCTTCTTCCTGTATACCGCCCGAATCGGTCAATACCAGCGTGGCCTGGCGTAACAAATGAACCAATGGCAGGTAATCCAGGGGTGGCAACAAAGTGATGTTGGCTACATCCCCCAAAAGGCGATAAACCGGTTCCTGGACGTTCGGGTTCAAATGAACCGGATAAACCAGTTGCAGCCGTTGTGGGTAGGCTTCGGCCAGCCGGCGCAGGCCCAGGCAGATATCATCCAGCGGCCGGCCGAAATTCTCCCGCCGGTGGGCAGTAATTAAGACCAACTGCCGGCCGCCTGGCCGAATGTCCAGTCTTGCGAGCATTTGCTGTACTTCCAAGGGGGCAGGGCGTTGAATAATTTGCTGCAAGGCATCGATGACGGTGTTGCCGGTCATGACAATACGCCAGCCAGGCACACCTTCGCCCAGCAAATTCTGGCGGCTGAGCTCGGTTGGGGCAAAATGCAGGTCAGTAACCACGCCTGCCACTCGCCGATTAATTTCTTCCGGAAATGGCTGCCATTTATCCCCGGTGCGCAGCCCCGCTTCAACGTGTCCTACGCGCATATGATTGTAATAGGCCAGCAGCGCAGCCGCCATCACGGTGGTCGTGTCACCTTGCACCAGCACCCAATCCGGTTTGACTTCTTTCAAAACCGGGTCGAGCTGGTTAAATATACTGGCTGTCAGGGCTGCCAGGCTCTGGTCGGGCTGCATCAGATTGAGATCAAAATCCGGATGGATGCCAAACAAATCGAGCACTTGATCCAGCATTTGGCGGTGCTGGGCGGTCACGCAAACCAACGCTTCGATATCCGTACAGGCAGCCAGTTGCTGAACAACGGGCGCCATTTTTACCGCTTCTGGGCGGGTGCCAAAGATCGAGAGTACCCTGATCATTTATTAAGCAACACCAAGGGTAAAAAATTTAAATCCAAAAGGCTTCCAATCTGCAGAATTCCAGCCGTGGACTGCATCCACAACCAGCCGGGCCGGTGTAAGCTGGGCAATGACGTGCGGCTCAATACTGCGCAGCGGTGTATGCGCAACTAATAGTAAGAGTAGATCGGCGTCTCGGATGGCCTCTGCCAGCGTATTTACGATCTCCAGGTCTGGCAATTTCAACCCGGGTTTGAAAGGTTCATAGGCCAGCACATTTGCCCCCTCTATTTTCAGGAGACGGGCAACCTCGATCGCCGGGCTTTCACGGATGTCGTCTACATTGGCTTTATAAGACAATCCCAGCGCCGCAATATGGGCCCCCGCCAGTTCGCCTCCCAGGGCGCGTTTGACCAGTTGAACTACGAATTCTGGCTGAGAATCATTCACCTGGCGGGAAGTGCGTGTCAGAGGCGTCAAGTCTGGGGCGGCCTCAACCAGAAACCAGGGATCGACACTGATGCAGTGCCCGCCCACGCCTGGACCCGGGTTGAGGATGCACACGCGCGGATGCCGGTTGGCAATGTTGATGGCTTCCCATACATCGATTCCAAAGTGATCGGCCAGCCTGGAGAATTCATTGGCAATGGCGATGTTGACGTCCCGATAGGTATTCTCCATCAGCTTAACCATCTCGGCCGTGGTGGCGTTTGTCAAGATAATATCGCCACGCACAAAGGTAGCGTATAAATCTCGGCCTGCTTCAGCCGAGGCCTGGTCCACCCCACCGATCACACGGGCATTCTCAATTAACTCTCGCAAAATCTGGCCTGGCAGCACTCTTTCAGGCGAATAAGCCAGGTGGAAATCCTGACCGGCCTTCAAACCTGAGCGTTCCAGGATCGGAGCCACCACATCCATGGTGGTGCGGGGAGGCGAGGTTGATTCCAGGATTACCAGGTTGCCATGGCGTAAATGGGGCACGATCGATTCGCTTGCCGAAATCACATAGCTGAGATCCGCCCGTTTATCGTCATAAAAAGGCGTTGGAACTGCAATAATGAACGCATCAGCCGGCTGCGGAGATTGGCTGGCAATTAAATTACCGGAATGGATGGCTGCCTGTACCAGTGTGCGTAGACCGGGCTCGTAAATGAATAATTCCCCATTTTTTAATCCATCCACAATCTTATTATTAACGTCTACCCCTACCACCTTCAATCCGTTTGTCGCAAAAGTGCTGGCAGTAGGCAGGCCGATATATCCCAGCCCCAGAACACATATTTTATTAAATTCCATGCATATTCCTCGATGATGATGTCAGATTGATGCTTCATCAGCCCTACTGGCGGGCTAATTATGCCATAATCTGTCGTGCTTGCGAAGATGCCTTAATTATAGCTTTTTCGTGGTTTTAGTATCCTCAATGGTTGCAGATTATTTGATTTGTATGAATTAGTAGTCACCTGGGGCTTCGACTTGCTACATAAAGAGCCTCGTGATACACTTTTATCGTGGCCAATTATATTTTGGTGGCGACTCCTCAAATTGCTTTTGGTGAGCTGATCAGAATCAGCTTAGAGGAAGGCGGAAATTACCGCGTCCGCCTGGTACAGAATTCCGCAGAGCTGCTGTCCAGCGCCAGTCATACCGACTTTGCCATGGCAATCCTGGATTCGGATCTGGGACAAGATTCCTTTATATCCCTGGCGCGTACCCTGTTGGAAAAGCTGCCAAAGTTGCGCTTGGTGGTTATCCCACCAGAGAATAACCCGAACCATCCTTCCCTATCCGGGTTAATTATGGATGGCTATCTCAGCCGCCCCTTCTATTTACCCGATCTAATCCAGCTGATTGAGCGGTTATTGGGTCCTCCGGAAGAAATAACCGCTGCCAAAGAAAACCTGGAAGACACGCAACGGACCGTTTCAAAGGCTAAGCCTTTTCCCTGGATACTGGATGTCAGTCGGGTTGATCAAGAATTGGCCGGCTGCCTGCCGGAAATTTCTGCTCAGGCGGTTATGGTGTTGCGCTCTGGCAAAATTTGGTCGCATGCCGGCAAGTTTAACCAGCCGGCCTGGCAGGAAATGGCTGCGGCCGTAAACCATTATTGGGATGGCGCAGCCCAGGGTGACATGGCGCACTTTATTCATCTGGAGACAGATAACACGGATTACCTCAGTTATGCCACCTGTCTTGGGGAGAACTTTCTTCTGGCGCTGCTCTATGATGTCAACTCTCCACTCAGCCAGATGCGCGCTCAGACCAACCGTTTAGCGCGCATTTTTATGATCCAGGAACCAGAATCGGTTTTCGGAGCGCCTGACCAACAGCCCGCAGCAGATCAGCCTGTATCCAGTGAAATAAAGTCCAACCCTGCTCGTGATTGGTTTGAAGAACCGGAGCAGCCCAATTCTCTCCAAAATCCAATTTTGAGCGGAGAAGACGATGAGTCAGGCCTTAGCGCTGAGGACGACCTGAATTTACAGATCAGCCTGGCCAACTTGCTGGCCGATATGCCATCTCCGAATCCGGATATTGAGACGCCGGTAAATGAATCGTTGTGGGTGCCTGAAATTTCTGATCTTTCAACACTGGATGAGTCATCCACGTCCGAGCCGCGCTTCCCCTGGGAAGAAACTGACGGTCATCGCCTGTATCCCAGGTCGGCCGCGGCAGATGTTCCTACTTCGCCGCTCGGAGCGGCTGTAATGCCGGAATATGATGTCAGCATTAAATCCGATTCAACCTATATTTGCATTTTAATACCCAATTCACCGCAGCATTTATTAACCGGCCAGTTGGCTGATAAGCTGGCTGTCTGGGTTCCCGAATTATGCAGCTCTTTCGGTTGGAATTTGGAAGGGCTGGCTGTGCGGCCCGAGTACCTGCAGTGGATCGTACGGGTTGCTCCCACGGTTTCTCCAAGTGGTCTTGTGCGGATTATCCGTCAGAATACATCCATTCGGATTTCTTCCTTATCGGAAAAGTATCAAATCAATAATCCGGAAGAGGATTTCTGGGCACCTGGTTATCTGATGGGGCGCGGCAACCAACCGCCTGCGCCGCAACTTTTGCAGTCCTATATTGAAAGAACTCGCCGTAGTCAGGGGAATGCCAGCCCGGCTGATGTTCCTGGCTCCGTTGGCGCAGCGAGCCCGACTGGCGAAGCCAGCCCTGCCGGCCCTGCCGGCGAAGCCAGTCCAGACGCCAATGCCAACCCCTGATGCGCTAATCCTGTTTCTGGAATAAATTCGGAGCCGGTTTTATGCCCCCTATTCTCGATTTGATTGATGGTCATGCTCTTGCATACCGGACTTATTACGCCTTAATGGCGGCTGGTGGAGACCGTTTTAAAACTCATTCCGGTGAGCCGACGGCTGGCACTTATGGTTTTGCCAGCGTATTGCTGCGGATATTGGAGCAAGAGCGGCCCGAATATCTGGCCGTTGCATTTGATACGGGTAAGACATTTCGGGATGACTTGTATCCGGCCTATAAAGCCACTCGCGCTAAAATGCCGGATGACCTTCGACCGCAGATCGAGCGTATACGTCAGATGGTCGATGCTTTTCAAATACCTCGTTTAGAGATGGAGGGATTTGAAGCCGACGACGTATTAGGCAGTGTCGCCCACCAGGCCGTCGCAAAAGGTCTGGGGGTCAAAATCATTACCGGTGATCGTGATTTGTTGCAACTGGTTGAAAACCGGATTATTGTTAGCTTATCCGGTAACAAATTATCCGAGGCCAAAGATTTTACGGCTGAAGAAGTTGTGTCTTACATGGGTGTGCGCCCCGACCAGATCGTAGATTACAAGGCGCTGGTTGGGGATACCTCAGACAATATCCCCGGGGTGCAGGGCATCGGCGAGAAGACGGCGGTCAGCTTGCTGTCACAGTACCAGACTCTGGATGATATTTATGCCTCTCTCACAGAGCTGCCAACACGGGTACGCAGCCGTCTGGAAGCCGGTAAAGCAATGGCTTATCTGAGCCGCGATCTGGCGACCATTCGCACCGACTTGAAAATTACCCTCGATCTCGACCAGGCTCGCACGGACCGGATCAATATCCCACAGGCTGAGGATCTTTTCCGCCAATTAGAGTTCCGCTCTTTAATTCCTCGTTTGCATAACAGCGTTGCCCGCTCAAATCAGGCAGAAGCGCCCGGCGGGCAACTCTCGCTCTTCGGAGAGCAGGTGAAACGGATTGGCGAGCCGTCGCCGCCTGATTTGAAAGTTCATGTGGTCAATAGCGAAGAAGCTCTCCATCAGCTACAGCAGCGTCTTGAAAAAGTTGAGGCGATCGCCCTGGATACTGAGACCACCTCAACCGATCCCATCCGGGCCGATCTGGTTGGGATCTCACTGGCGATTGAGCCCGGCGAGGGTTTTTATATCCCGGTTGGCCATCAGGATGGTTCGCCGCAGTTGCCTCTGCAGCAGATTGTGGAAGCCTTAATGCCAGCCCTGACAAATCCCCGCCAGTCTAAGATTGGCCACAACCTGAAATACGATGCCATTGTCCTGGCGCAGCATGGCCTGACCATAACTCCCTGCAGCTTCGATACGATGATCGCCGAATGGTTGATCGATCCGGCTTCTCACAGCCTGGGCCTGAAAGATATGGCGGATGCTTACTTAAATGTAGGCATGACACATATTGAAGAGCTGATCGGCAAAGGCAAAGCTCAGATCAGCATGGCTGAAGTTCCGGTCGAAACGGCTGCACCCTATGCTGCTGCGGATGCAGAAGTTACCCTGCGTCTGAAATCCGTTTTACAGCCTCGTCTGGCAGAACGCAACGCCACGCATGTTTTTGATGAGATTGAGATGCCATTGCTGCCAGTGCTGATGGAGATGGAACGGGCAGGAATTGCCCTGGATGTGCCTTTCTTACAGCAAATGTCCGTCGAATTGAGCCAGCGTCTGATCGAATTGGAGGTAAGCGTCTCCAAAGAGGTTGGCTACACTTTCAATTTGAATTCCACCCAGCAGCTATCCAAGGTTTTATTCGACACATTACATTTGGAGCCCCCCGACCGGCGCAAACGCACCGCCAGCGGACATTTTTCCACCTCGGCGGATGTGCTGGAAGACCTGCGCGGCCAGCATCCCGTCGTGGATATGGTCTTGGAATATCGTGAACTGGCTAAACTCAAATCAACCTATGTGGATGCTTTACCACTGGAGATTAATCCGAAAACAGGCCGCGTGCACAGCTCATTCAGCCAGACCGGATCGGTAACCGGCCGGTTGGCTTCCTCCGATCCCAATCTGCAAAACATCCCTACCCGCACCGAGCTGGGCCGGCGAGTGCGGCAGGGGTTTGTGTCAGGGCCGCAGGCGTTGTTATTATCGGTGGATTATTCACAGATCGAACTGCGCATTGTGGCTGATATGTCGGGAGATCAGGCCATGCTGGCGGCGTTTCGGGCAAATGAAGATATTCACGCCGCTACGGCGGCTGCAATTTACAACCAACCGCTCGATCAGGTCAGCAAAGAGCAACGCCGGCATGCCAAGGCGATCAATTTTGGCTTAATTTACGGCATGAGCGCATTTGGCCTGAGCCGGACCACTGATCTCACCCTGGCCGAAAGCGAAGACTTTGTTAAAGCCTATTTCTTAAAATTCCCAGGGGTAAAATCTTATCTGGATGGCATGCGCAAGCTGGCTGCCCGGCAGGGCTACGTTGAAACCCTGTTAGGCCGGCGCAGATATTTCCCAAATTTGCGCGGCCAATCGAACCAGAACCTGCGCAACCGCGAAGAACGCGAAGCTATTAATGCACCCATCCAGGGCACAGCCGCCGATATCATCAAGCTGGCGATGATCCGTTTACCCGCCGCTTTGGCGGCAGAAAACCTGCAATCTCGTTTAATCTTGCAGGTGCACGATGAGCTCGTGTTGGAATGTCCGCGTGATGAACTATTGGATGCTGCCCGGGTGGTGCAATCGGTCATGGAAAATGCTTACCCGTTATCCATTCCGCTACTGACCGAGGCTCGTTGGGGTGAAAATTGGGGCAACCTGCAACCGATCCATACTTACACATCTGCAAAGGGCAGCCAGTCCGGCTAAAGAAGGGGTTACAAAAGCCATAGATTTGCCGTTTTGATGTATCATTAAATCATTCACAAGCATGAGTTGAGGGATATGTCAGGTAACCAGGAAACGTTCCAGAAAGCGATGAGCCAGGGCCATACGGCTGCCTGGGAACTTCATTGGCGTGAAGCCGCAGATTATTACCGGCAGGCCTTAGAGGCTGTTCCCGATCAGCCGACGGCATTAACCAGCCTGGGCCTGGCTTTATTTGAGCTCCAGGAGTTCGATAAAGCCTTACAGGTCTACCAACGCGCCGCCCAATTTTCCCCCAATGATCCGATTCCTTTGGAAAAAATGGCGCAGATTTTCGAACGCCAGGGACGCAACAAGGAAGTGATCCAGGCTTCCATGCAGGTGGCGGATGTCTATTTGAAGACCAGAGATGTGGATAAAGCCATCGAAAATTGGAACCGGGTGCTGTCTTATCAACCGGAAAATCTGGTTGCGCGAACCCGCCTGGCGATGGTCTACGAACGCATCGGTCGCCAGGACGATGCCATAGAGGAATATCTGGCGACAGCCAGTCTGATGCAGCGCAGTGGCGACCTGGCCAGGGCGCTTCAAATCGCCGAATACACCATGCAAATGGCGCCCAACAATCAAGATGCCCAACAGGCTTTGATCATGTTGCGAAATAACCAGCCTTTGCCAAAGCCCGGTAAACCACGCACCAGCAATACCGTCCCGGTTGTTGTGGCGGACGCCCACCCTACGGATCAGGTTGAGCCGGTGCTGAAAAAGTCGCTTGATCCAATTGCGGAAGCTTGCCAGAAAGCCATGGTGAGATTAGCGGCCATCCTGTTTGACCAGGGTGATGATAATACACCTGCGGGGATTGTCAGCCGCAAGGGAATTGGATCTTTATCACGTGGCACGGGCGGGCTCTCGGCTGAAACTGCCGATCGTACTCGCATCACTCTTCACTTGAGCCAGGCCATTGATTCACAACGCCAGGAAAATTTTACCCAGGCCAGCGAAGAGCTTGAGCGCGCCGTAGAAATTGGTCTGAACAATTCCGCAGCCTACTACGAGCTTGGTTTTCTGTATCGCCAACAGGATGGTCAAAAGGCTCTGCGCCATTTGCAAAGATCGGTCAAACATCCCGATTATGCCATGGCCTCCTATTTGTTGATGGGCCAAATCTATTTCGATGAAAAGAACCTCCCGGAGGCTGCCACGGCTTATTTACAGGCCATGCGGCTGGCGGATGCTGAAACGGTGCCCGAAGAACAGGTCGATGAGCTGTTGCAATTGTACGAACCGATCATTGATGCGCAGGTCAGAACAAGTGACACGAAATCTCTGACGTCCCTGTGCTTGAATATTGCCAACCAGTTAATGCGTTCGGACTGGCTTGAATTTCTCAGTATGGCGCGCCAGCAGTTGCCGGCGCAGGCGCCGGGTAGCCCGCCGTTGCCACTGGCCGAAATGCTTTCTGAAACCAGCAGCAGCCAGGTAGTGGAAATCTTGGCTCAGGTACGTAAGTATGCCAGTGAAAACAAGCCCCGCTCTGCCATGGAAGAGGCATACTATGCTTTACAACAGGCGCCCACCTATCTGCCGCTGCATATTCAGATTGGGGAACTGCTGTTGGATCAAGGCCAGGTGCAGGATGCGGTGGAAAAGTTCTTGTTGGTGGCCGAGTTATACAACTTGCGTGGTGAATCGGCCCAGGCCATTCGCTTATTGACGCGCATCACCCGGGTAGTCCCAATGGATCTGGTAGTACGCAGCCGTCTGATTGAAGCTCTCAACTCACAAGGCCGGTTCGATGAGGCCATCCAACAATATATCGAGCTGGCTGAGATTTATTACCGCCTGGCCGAGCTGGACATGGCGCGACAGACGTATGCTTCAGCAATAAAACTGGCCCAACAGGCTAAAGTTAGCCGGGATTTGATCCTCCAGATTCTAAACCGGGTGGCTGATATCGATATGCAGCGTCTGGATCTGCGCCAGGCAGCGCGGGTTTATGAACAGATTCGCACCATCATGCCCGAAGACGAGAATGCCCGCTTCCAATTGGTCAGCTTAAATTACCGTATGACCCAGGATAGCGCTGCATTGGCAGAAGCGGATAGTTATGTGGCGTTGCTTGAAAACAGCGGCAGGCGTAAGCAGGCGATTGAATTCTTGCAAGGAATTATTGCAGACCGCCCTGAGCGGCTGGATATCCATAAACGACTGGCAGATGTATTCGTCCGCAACGGAAATATCACTGAGGCAATTGAACAATTGGACATCATCGCCGATGCACTGATGGTGGCAGGTAATCGTAATGGAGCGATGACGATGCTGAACGCCATCATCGCTTTCAACCCACCCAACGTCAATGAATATCGCAGCGCATTGGCAAAAATGCGCGGAACCAATTCATTCGCGGGCG
>DATFYI010000045.1:0-6982 GCA_035315125.1 Anaerolineaceae bacterium
CCAATCCGGCGATTTTACCGGCGTCTTTGGTAGCCTGGCGCTGGCTGTCGTTGAAATATGCCGGAACGGTAATAACCGCCTGAGTAACCTTTTCACCAAGATAAGCTTCCGCGTCCGTCTTGAGTTTACTCAGGATCATGGCGGAAATTTCCTGCGGGGTGTAATCGTGGTTCGTAACCGGGATTTGCACCCGGGCATCACCCGCTGGGCCGCTCACGACCTGGTATGGAACCATCTTTCGTTCCTGCTCAACTTCGTCATAACGTCGTCCCATAAAACGTTTGATGGAATAAACTGTGTTCTCGGAATTAATGATCGCCTGTCGTTTGGCAGGTATACCAACCAACCGTTCACCGTTTTTATTGAAAGCAACAACCGATGGCAGCAGCCGAGAACCTTCTGCTGTGGTAATCACCACCGGATCGCCACCTTCCATAACAGCTACGACACTGTTTGTTGTTCCAAGGTCAATACCTATAATCTTGCTCATAATAAAACTCCTTTTGATCCAATGATTTCACGATCCTAACGATACCTTTTTATTGCAAGAACAACGTTAACAAAAGATAGGAGAAATCTTAACTCCCCTGATAAGCACACCCATTGCCTGCAGCTTTTCATCTAAGCCTGAGCCATCTTAAAAGAGCTATAATAAAAATGATCTAACCTTTTATAGGTTTGTGATCATGGAAAGGATTGGCATATGCTCCGTCGCGTTGGCTATTTGTTTTACCTCAGTTTATTCTTGCTTGTCCTGGGTTTCCCGGTCTTTTCCGTTAAAGCCCAAGGGCAAAATAGTTCTCCGGTGGCGGTCGTGATGACCGCCACCGGACCACTCACACCCATCATGGTGGAATATATCCAACGCGGATTGCAAAATGCCCAGACTTTGCATGCGGAAGTCGTTATTTTGCAATTGGACACACCCGGCGGTGGAATTGATTTGATGGAAACCATTGTGCAAGATATTCGTGCCAGTTCTATCCCCGTGGTGGTCTACGTTTCACCCCACAATGCCATGGCCGGCAGTGCCGGAACGATTATCACCCTGGCTGGCGACGTGGTTGCAATGGCCCCGGAAACAACCATTGGGGCAGCCAGTCCGGTTGGTGCTAATGGACAGGATATTGGACAGACCGAGGATACTAAAGTAAAAGAAATGCTTAAAGCGGATGTACGCACGTTGACCAGTGGGCGTAATCCTGAGGCCACCCAAATGGCTGAACAGGCCATAGACCAGGCGACTGCCTATACAGTAGATGAAGCGATGAAAGCCGGGATGGCTGATATCAAAGCAACCGATCTCAATGATTTGCTCAAACAGCTCAACGGACGCACGGTCAAGTTGGCCAACAATACCCAGGTGGTATTAGATACGAATAATATTTCCATTGTCATAGTCTCGAACAGTTTAATTGAGAACCTCCTGCAAGCTTTAACCGACCCAAATCTGGTGTTTGTGCTGTTGGCAGTTGGCATCCAGGCCATCCTGATCGAGCTTTCTAATCCCACCGGCTGGATTGCAGGATTTGTTGGAGCGGTCTGTCTGCTGCTGGCAATTTATGGGCTTGGTCTGCTGCCGGTCAATTGGTTTGGCGGCCTGTTCATCGTTCTGGCCTTTGTGCTGTTTGTACTGGATATCAAAGCTCCCACTCACGGGGCCTTGACCGTTGTTGGCGCCATATCATTTATTGTTGGGTCGCTCGTCCTGTTTAATTCCACGGCTCTGCCCGGTTTTCCAACCGTTTCCGTTCCACTGGTAATCGGGACAGGTGTATTGATCGCAGCCTTTTTCTTTGCGATTGTATCCTTTGCTCTACGAGCTCAACGCCTGCCGGTTCGTATGGGTAAGCAAACATTACTGGGCCAGATTGCAACGGTAAGGACCGATTTAAACCCACTTGGTCAGATTAATATTGGTGGTGAGAATTGGAGTGCGGAGCTGGTTGAGGATGAAACCCCACCGGTTCGTACCGGTGAAAGAGTCGAAGTCATCGACGTCGAAGGTTTACATATCAAAGTCCGCAAGGCCAAATAAACTTACGCCCGCCAGAAACCCCGCCGTATTGGACGCATCTCTTCTGCACTGACAAATGCACCCGGGTCTGCTTCCCGCACGACATCTTCCACGCGTTCTTTATCCTTTCGCATGACGCCACAGTGCAACATTGTAACCATGCCGTCTTTACCTCGGCCGGATATTTCGGTTACCCCGAACCCGTTCTCACGTAGTTTTTCGGCAATACAATTCCCCAGGTTTGAAGAAATGATGGTGAATTGCAAATGCCCAATGGCCATCCGTTCATCCACCAGCATACCAATGACGTTACCGGTAGCAAATCCAGCTGCGTATCCCACAATATTTAATGGGTTATCTAAATGGGTCAGAACTGAGCTAATCGCCACCAGATAGATGATGGCTTCGATAAATCCTAATATCCATGCAATCCCTTTACGGCCGCGTACTACGAACAGGACACGAATGGTGTCAACCGACATGTCTCCAATGCGCAGGCAAAAGATGGTCAGGGCAGCCAGCCATGCCTGGGGAGAGAGCAATATTTGCATGTACTATTCCTCTTCGATAATTTTGTCCTGCTCTGCTTCGCTCTGGATGGCAGGTAAATAAAGTTGGCTCATATACTCGTTAAGCATCCGCCGCATACTGAATTGCGGTATCAGGGTTCGCATCGATTCTTTTACCCGGCCGATCCAATCTCCCGGCAAATTATCGGCTGAACGATTCTGGTAATAGAGTGGGATTATTTCGTTCTCCAGGGTATCGTACAGACTTTCTGAATCTGCCTCATCTTGCTGGTTGGGATCATCATAATCCGTATCATCTCCGATTGCCCAGCCATTCCGCCCGTTATAACCTTCGTGCCACCATCCATCTAAAACAGAAAAGTTCAACACGCCATTCAGGGCGGCTTTCATTCCAGAGGTTCCGGAGGCCTCGTTTGGCCGGCGTGGGGTATTCAGCCACACGTCTACTCCCTGCACCATATAACGCGCCACATTCATATCATAATCTTCGATGAAAACCAGCCGGCCGCCGCTTTTAGAATCTTTGATGGCCCGGTAAACTTGTTGGATGATTAACTTTCCGGGTTCGTCAGCCGGATGCGCTTTTCCGGAAAATACAAATTGGACCGGCATTTTAGCGTTGTTGATGATGTGAAGCAAACGGTCGTAATCCCGCATAAACAGGTTGGCGCGTTTATAAGTGGCAAAACGGCGGGCAAAACCGATCGTAAGCGAATAAGGCTCCAGCAGTACGCCGCTGGCGACCACCTGGACTGGGGCGACAGCCCCACTCAGCCATAACTGGCGGGCGCGCTCGTTTGCAAAGGTTATTAATTTGCGTTTGAGGTGGCGGCGGACCGTCCAAAGCTCGCTATCAGGGATGTTTTCCACCTGAACCCACATATCCGGATCGTCGACGTGTTTCAACCAATCGGTGCCCAGGTATCGTTCAAACAGCAAGCGGATACGACGGGCCAGCCAGGAACCGGTGTGGACGGCATTGGTGATGTGAGTTATCGGCACATCATCCGGCCTGCGGTCAGGCCACAGAAAATTCCACATACGACGTGAAACCTGCCCATGCAACTCAGAAACTGCGTTGCGTTGATCCGAGAAACGCAGGGCCAGTACCGGCATGCTAAAATTATCGCCCCAGGGTTGGGAATATCGCCCCAAATCCATAAATTGATCCCGGGTTAATCCTAGTTCTGTCCAGACCTGTGAGAAATACTTATCCATCAACCATAGCGGAAATTGATCATTCCCGGCTGGAACCGGCGTGTGAGTGGTGAAGACGTTGGTCTTGCGGATAGTATTGGAAGCCTGCTCGTAGCTTAAACCGCTTTTTATCAACTCGCGCAGTCGTTCCAACACCAGGAAAGCCGAATGGCCTTCGTTCATATGCCAGACATCCGGTTGATAGCCCAATTTATGCAGTGCCTGTGCTCCACCCATGCCTAACAGTATCTCTTGAGATATCCTTACATCCAGGTCATTACTATACAGGCGGGCGGTCAACTGCCGGTCGGCTGGTGAGTTTTCATCGAGATTTGTATCCAGTAAATAAAGTGGAACACGCCCTACCTGTACTTTCCAGATACGGGCAGTCACTTTACGACCGGGTAATCCAATGGATATGGTCAGCGGTTTGTTTTCATCCGTGACTAGGGCAACGATTGGCATGCGCTCCATGTTTAAAATTAAATTACGGGTTTCTTGCCAGCCATCCTCTGTAATATGTTGTACAAAATAACCCTGGTTATATATAAAACCAATCCCTACTAACGGCAGCCCCATGTCGCTGGCTTCTTTAAGATGGTCGCCTGATAAGACGCCCAGACCGCCCGCATAAACCGGCAGCGATTCATGCAGCCCAAATTCAAAAGAAAAATATGCAATTTTTCGGCTGTTCAGTTCTGGATAAGTTTGATCAAACCAAGTATCCGTTGCTTTCATATACAGGTCAAAGTTGTGCATGACCCGGTCGTAGAATTCAAGGTAATAGCGGTCGTTTGTGACCGCGTTCAAACTGGGACGCTCAACCTGATATAAAAATGCAACGGGATTATGGTTTACCCGTTCCCATAGGGGTTTGTCTATCAACGCAAAAACCATTTGCCCTTCGTTATTCCAGACCCACCACAGATTGTAGGCTAATTCTCCAAGCCTGGAAATGCGCCTTGGCAAGCTAAAGTGATTGTTAACTTCCTGATGATACTTTTCCATAAAGATTTCTCATTCTTTCGTTGATGGTTCGAAGTGATCGATTAATCCAACAATTTCAAAAATAAACGTCCCGGGCATTCATAGTATACCCGGGCCGGGTTAATAAAAATTACAACAAATCGCATTATATCACTTAAAAAAACCATGTTTACCGCATTAGTAGGGGTTAGATAGGGCAGTAACCAGGTTAAATTTCCATAGATGATTTTACATTTAACAGATTTTATTGCGAAGTAGTCTGGATTGTATCAATGACCCATTTTCCACCATCTTGCAGCAAGGTGAAATTGCGATTGAGATTCTTCCCGCCCACTTGTAACGCAACTTTTACAATTGCGCCTGGTGGGTTCAGCATACCAGAGCCGGATTGGATGACATACCCCTGCAACGTTCCATTGAAACCCAACAACCCGGCTGCACCGCCTGAAGGTAAATGGGTTATCAAACCACTGCTCAAATATTGTTTCATCAACTCCGGGCTGCCCTGGTAAGCGATCAGAAAAGCCTCCACCACACCCTCTGGTGTTGATGGATAGATATCACCCACTTGAATTGGATCGATGGCTTGTATTTTCCAGCCGGTGGATTGCAGAGTCAAAGTTAATCGCCGTACCACCGGGATTGGGTATTTTAAGGTCGCATTTAGGGTGGCCTGGTTACCTTGCTGATTGAGAATAACCGGCGAGATATCAAATCCACTGAAGTTGCTCTGAACATTCATGAGTTGCAGGAAAGTTTGGCCGCTTGACAGTCGTTGTTTTAAAGCATCTCCTAAGTAAGGTTCCACCGAGGATGCAGCCTGAGAGGTTTGTACATCCGTTAAAAAATTGATAACCAACCGGTTGACTGAATCGGCAGCATTACGGGAAACACTCCCCGAGGACTGCTGGTTAATGGGCGGGGTAACCACCACTACCGGTACACTACTTCCCATAAAAGGCATGTTGCAAGCCAACAGGATGAGTAGGGCCAGACCACAGATCAGTATTGGTGCGTATTTACTCATGATGATTCCTTTGTAGAAAAATTTTAGCTGCCCCGTGCTTTCAACCAGGCTAACAACTGCTCGACCGGCCATGTACTGATCACCTGTCTGGGCTCCAACCAGGCTCGTCTGGCAACTGATACGCCATATTCAGCCAGACCTAGCTGGTCCGTAGTATGGGAGTCGGTATTGATACTGAGCAAAATGCCCATTTCACCGGCCTTGCGAGCGTAAACCTCATCTAAATCAAGTCTGGATGGGTTGGCATTTATCTCCAGGATAATCTTGTTCTTTTGGGCCGCCTCCAGCACCGCATTCCAATCCAGGTCAGCGCCTTCACGGTTTGGCAGCAGCCTTCCGCTGGGATGGCCTATCATATCCACCTGGGGGTTTTCCATCACGCGTAGCAACCGTTCGGTAATAACCTCTCTTGGCTGCCGAAGGCTGGTATGCAGCGAAGCGGTTACGATATCCAGCTCAGCCAGTACCTCATCCGGATAATCCAGGCTGCCATCGGCGTGGATTTCGACTTCGGTGCCCTGTAGCAGGAGAATTGAATCGCCCATTTTTTCTTGAACTGCGTCGATTTCCTTGCGCTGCTGGTGCAGGCGATCGACCGTCAGGCCACCTGCCACACCCAAACCGCTGGAATGGTCGGTGATTGCCAGAACTTTCAAGCCGCGCCCGCGGGCTGCCTCTGCCATTTCCTGGATTGTGGCATGCCCATCACTCCACATGGTGTGGGTGTGCAGGTCGGATTTCAGGTCCGACAGCTCAATCAGATGTGGCAATTTTCCGGCCAGAGCGGCCTGCACCTCGCCGCGGTCTTCCCGCAGCTCAGGTGCTATCCAGGGCAATCCCAGCGCTGCATAGGCTTCTTCTTCCGTGGCTGCCAGCTTCTCTTTGCCATTTTTATCGATCAGACTGCTCTCGGATAGGGATAATCCTTTGCGCTGGGCCAGTTCACGGATGCGGACGTTATGCTCCTTTGATCCGGTGGCATAAATCCACAGGCTGCCGAAACGCTCGGGTGGTTGAATCCAAATTTGGATATTCAAGCCGCTTATAAGCTCAACACTGGATTTGTTTTCTCCTTGCCCGCGGATTCGCGCTACATCCGGGTGAGATACAAACTCTTCCATCACATCTGCTGACTGGTTGGAAGCTACCGCGATATCCAGGTCGCCAATTGTGGAACGCCATCGGCGCAGACTGCCGGCTGCTTCTGCTCTATTCACGCCCGGC
>DATFYI010000046.1:0-10546 GCA_035315125.1 Anaerolineaceae bacterium
GCCATTGAATGTCCGCAAAGCGGACCGAGATGCAACCGAGGAAGATGGGATGCGGTTGTTGGCGCGGGTAGGGCTGGCAGACAAAAAGGATAATTTCCCTTCCCAGCTATCCGGTGGTCAGCAGCAGCGTGTGGCCATCGCCCGCGCCCTGGCTATGAAACCTAACCTGATGCTGTTTGATGAGCCAACCTCGGCCCTGGACCCGGAAATGATCGGCGAAGTTCTGGATGTGATGAAGGAACTGGCCCAAGAAATGACCATGATCGTTGTCTCCCATGAGATGGGTTTTGCGCGCGCGGCCGCCAATCGCATTTTGTTTATGGACGAGGGCCGCATTTTGGAAGACACTACCCCGGAAGATTTGTTCGATCATCCGCGCGAGGAGCGTACTAAGGCTTTCCTGAGCAAAATCCTGCATTGATTAAGGCATTGTTATAGCTTTAAGAAGGACTAAATGATATAAAATAATGATAAGGGGCTGTCAAAAAGAAACAGGCAGCCCCTTAGTCATTATGGACCGTAAAGGGAAAAAGACCAATAAACTATGACTATCAAATGCGAATTATTATGTCCATCCTCAAAGTACAAATTAACGCAATTATTTACCGGGTTTGGATTGCTTGAAAAAGCAGGCATGATCCAGCTTCAACTTGAAAAGGATAAAGATTATCTAATCGGTTATCACTCAAAAGAAAGCATGAAAGTTGTGTTGAACGATGAAATAAAAATTATTTATGATATCTATGACGGTGATACGATTTATCCGGATGAACTGGCCTGGTGTGATTTATATTTTAAGAAAAGCTACAACCCAGAGAAGGTTAATTCTTTGAATTTAACAAAGAAAGTTCTTCCGCTTGGATTTTATTACACCCTTTATGGGCCGAATGACCACCTGGCTTTAAGAAATTATTGGGCGCTTACCAACTTAATAAAGCAAATGTCGTTTAATGAAACTGCTTTTCAAATTCTGAGGTACGACGCCTTTTTTTCCAGGCTATTTAAAATCAATAGTGGCAGATATTTAAATGATTATAAGAATTACGAGCATCTGCCAAGATTTGACCTGGAACCAAAAATCATTTTTTTTACCAAATTATGGGATCCAGCCAGAGCGCATTCAGATGAAATAAAAATTGATCGCATGCAGATCAATGAAATGCGTGCTGAATGTATTCGGTTGCTAAAAAATAATTTTCCGGGATCATTCCTGGGTGGTTTAGAAATCAATGATTATACAAAAAAGACATATCCCGGGTTGGTTGTCGCACATTCCTGGATGACTAAAAAGGAAGAGTATCTACGACAGCTTAATAAAGCAACTATTTGCATCGCGACCTCAGGATTACATGGAGCTCACGGACGGAAACTTGGTGAATATATAGCCGGCTCAAAAGCAATCGTGTCTGAAATGATACGCTATCTGGTACCAGGGGACTTTGATAAAGATAAAAATTATTTAGAGTTTTCAACTCCTGAGCAATGTTTAGAAAATGTTGCGCTCCTTTTGGAAAACAAAGAAAAAAGAAATGCGATGATGATGAATAATTTTATCTATTACAACAATTATCTTCGTCCCGACATGCTGGTTTGGAATTCTGTAATGGCCGCTCTGGGAATATATTTCCCTTAAAAATAACCGGCAATATTCGACAGGTTAACTTGAACTATTGACATTCTCTCAATTAAAGCCAATAATTTAATATATTACTTTTCCGGTAATAAAATTGTAGATTTGTTCTTCAATTAACAAAGGTATATCGCTTAAGGTAGGGTTCTACCTCCAATACGCTTATTATAACGATTTCGACCGGATGATCACAAATCATATTCTAAAAGGAGAAGGACATGTCTTCCACAGCTCAACGTTTCATTGGTAAGACCGCCATTGTTACCGGTGCCGGTTCTGGCATTGGACGAGCTACCGCGATTCGCCTGGCTCGGGAAGGCGCCAAAGTTATCGCCGTCGATATGGTCAAGGAGCGCCTCGACCAATTGGTGGCCGATGAGCCGAATCTGGATCTTGTTTCCATCACAGCCGACCTGACCGACGAAGCCGCAATAGCCCGCATTATTCAGGCAACGGGGGATAAGCTTGACGTGCTTGTTAACAACGCCGGCATCATGGACAAGTTCCAGTCCGTGGCAGAAGTTGACGATGCCACATGGGACGAAGTCTTCGCGGTCAATCTCGTATCCGTCATGAAACTGACAAGGGCCGCAATTCCATTAATGATTAAAGCCGGTAAGGGTGCCATTGTTAATGTCTCCTCCGAAGCAGGTCTGCGCGGTTCTGCTGCTGGGGTGGCATACACCGCTTCCAAGCATGCTGTCATTGGGTTGACGAAGAGCACCGCTTTGCTTCACGCAGCCGACGGTATTCGCACCAACGCGATTGCTCCCGGCGGAGTTAAAACCAACATTCAAGCATCAATGGGGTCTAAAATATGGATGGAGCGTATGGGTAAGTACTCTGGGAATATTCAGAGAATAGCAGAACCCGAAGAACTTGCTGCCGGAATTGCTTTTCTTGCCTCTGACGAAGCATCGAACTTCAATGGTGTTGTCATACCATGCGATGGAGGCTGGTCAGCGATCTAATGAGGGCAATCAGTAAAAGACAACTATTTCGTGACTACTCTATACGCATCTTGGCAATTCATTCTTCATGTTCGGCTAAAACTGAACATGAAGAATTATTAATTATTACTCGTTAATGTATAGTATTTTTCTAATTTCCAGTCAAGCTCTCGAATGTGGATATTCGTTTGAGTGTCTAAGACGATATCTTTATTTAAAATTTCAACAAAAACACCCAATTCTAGGATAACGCACAAGGAATAAGCATATATAGTGGGCGGAACAGGACTCGGACCTGCGACCCCATCCTTGTAAGGGATGCCAGTTAGTTGTCCACAGTGTCCACCCCGTATATACGGGGGTATGACATCCACATTATCACCACCTATGGGGGTGCGATTGTCTACACAGACAATATTTTCCATGCTGTGTATCCTATTGGCCCACGAATGGCACACGAATTAATAATGATAACCAGCATGATGTAGAGGTGCCAACCTGCAAGCTCTGTCAATTGAGAAAAGTATCAAAACCCATCGTTTGGGTATATGCTTTTAAACTCTACACTTTTCAGTTATGGCGGATTAAATTACCAATAAATGGCTTCAACACTAACCCGAAAACGGGTGTCTTTGGTATGGAAAACACCTGTTTTCTCCAACGTTGGAGAAATGACCGCTATCCAACTGACCTGCCCCCCTGCTATCTGCTCAAGCAGTAAGACTTCTTCGCCCACCGGGAAAAGATCGAGCGTCCGATGCAAGTCTTTTGCATTGCTCAAGCTGAGACCACCTTGCAGGCCATCGCGCAAGAGCGTCAGAGGATACCGCAGCCCATCCGGCTGGGGATTTCCGGCTGTGATGACTATAAAGGCCGGCACCCGGATCCCGGAATTAAAAAGAAAGGGGAACAACTTCGTGTAATTACGAGCCAGGGACAGGCCGAGGATGCCCGACCCGGTGTAGCGGACTCCTGCAATCTCGAGGATGGCCGGAATGAGATGGGCCTTATCCCAAGCGTAGATGCGGGAAAGGTTAAAAACCACGTCCGGTTTGTCCTTCCTCATGTTTGTCAAGAGGGACGTGTTGCAGCCCCGTTCGACCACCTCATATCCGAGACGTTTCAAGCTGAAATAGATCTGCTGCATCTTGGCTGCGGCAGACGAATCCCGGTCTACCGGTTCGAGCAGGCAAATTTTCACTTTTCCTCACAATTGCATTCCGAAGTAGAACGTGGATCATGGCCATGTAATCCAGGCCGTAGCCTGCACAGGCGTGTACGTAACCGCAGTCTTCTTCGCTGATACTTGGGTTCTGGTTGACCTCCAACACGTAGGGCGTGCGGTCACGATAACGCATATCGATCCTGGCATATGAATCAAGCCCAAGGATATTGAAACATTGAAGGGCGGTTTCGCTGATGTTATAGCGCTCTTCATCCGTCAGATGAGCTGGGCAGACCGTGCTGTTCTTCTGATAACTCTCCGAATCGGCGGACCACTTGGCGTTGTAATCCAGGAACCTGCGCTCCGGCGGCAGGTCTCGGAAAACGATCTCTGAGATTGGCAAAACCCGGTTTTTCAATCCCGGCAAGATGGCCACGCTCAACTCCCGGCCATCGATGTATTCCTCTACCAATGCAGGCTGCGAGAATTGCACTTTAATTTGCCTGACCTTGGCTCTCAACGCGTTCGTGTCGTTTACCCGGGAATGTTCATCGATGCCAATACTGTTTTCGCACGCCAACCCCTTAACGAAGAGAGGAAACTTCATATCCGAACGTAGCTTTTCCTGGTCATTCTGAAAAACTTGGAAGCGGGGAGTGGGGATCTGATAATAAGAGAGGATACATTTCACCCGTTCTTTGCTGACGCCCAGTGAAATGAGCCAGGAGCTGGTGCGGGTATGTGGAATACTCAGAAACTCTAGCAGCGCTGCGACGTATGCCTCGCCCCGTGCATCATCATGAATTCGCTCGCAAGTGTTGAAAGCAACATCTAACTTGCTTTGGCATAGTTTCTCGATGCTTTTCGGGTCGTCCATGTCAAAATACTGCACGTTGTGCCCAAACAAGGCCAGATGCTTGCCAATTGCAAGGCCCGTATCTCGCATTTCTTTTTCTTCTGGAAGCAAGGCCTTATAAGCGAAAGAATTGTAGATGATGCCTACGTTCATCTTAAATGATCCGTTCTCCGCCACTTTTCAAACAAAACAGAATGGAGTCGCGTCAAAGAAACAGGCCAGTTTTTCTGCCGTGCGGGTTCCCTGGGGGTTCCAGCCTGCGTAGGGGCGTTTAAATATTCCGGGCAAGAGGCGCAGCAGATTACTAGCGCGCTTCTGACAGAAGTGGTCCCCCGGATACAATTTAGGACAATGAGAAGCTCATGCCAGACGACACGAGTCTGGCGGTTTCAAGGTGGTATACGAAATTTAAACAGATTAACGGATCCCTGGTAATGTCGCGAATGGTCAGGTAACTCGTCCGATGATGAAGAAAGGTTGCCTTCCATATCCAGATTTGGCAGTAATAACATGCTAGGGCATTATTGCAATATTGGACACCCTTTTTTATTATACCCCGTTTCTGCAAGGCCGATACGCACCGAACTCAACATTCCTTGTTTGTATTCATTAATAAAGCGCTGCTCGTGTTCCATGGCGGAGGAAAAGTTGCCTGGATTTCAATCCGAATTTGCCAGCCGGGTTTATAATATTCATAGATCCAACACACTTGGGCGAATAGCACGGGGAAGTAATGCTCCCAAGTTGAGACACGATCGCATAGAAAGAAAAAGGATGAAAAGGCTTGACCCCCCAGGCAAGCGAAGAGGGGACTTAGCGGGTTAAAAATTAACCATCCAGCGAGCAGCCGTGCAGAATAACATATCAATCCCTAAAAAAAACGAAGTCGAAGTTGAACTGCCAAAAAGGGTTGGGATTATCTACAGTGATGTTCAGCGAGATTTTTTTCCGACCGAATCCCAATACATCACAGAAAAAGATGCCGAACAAGATGCCCGCCTGATCGGCGAGTACCTTGAAACCCTGGGCATAGCCGTTCTTCTGCATCCGGGCAATGCCGATTTACCCGAGTGGCTGCGCATAAATGCCCCTGCGATGGTGATCAATCTTGTGGATTCGATAAAAGGCGTGGAAAGCCTGGCCTCCGCCATCCCCGGCGTTTTGGAGCTGCTCGACATCCCTTATACCGGGGCTGACATTCTGGGCTTATCTCTGGATACGAATAAATTTGTGATTAAAAAGCTTCTGCAACAAAATGGCGTTCCGGTTCCTTATTACCAACTCTTCAATTCGCCGAACGATTACCTGGACCCTGCCATCCGCTTCCCCCTTATCTCAAAATTGAATTCCATTCACGGAAGTGTAGAAATCACCAAGGATGCGGTTTCTGAAAACGAAAAACAGCTCCGTAAACGCATAAGATACTTGATTCGGACTTACAAACAGCCCGTACTGGTTGAAGAATTCATTAGCGGACGGGAGCTAACCGCTATCGTTCTTCAAGACGGAAAGAAGAAAGTGTACCAGGCAGAAAAGGTTTTTACCCATCCCGAAAATAAATACGTGTTCCTTACCTTTGAAGACCAATGGCTTACCGATATGAATGCCGCTTTACACTACAAAGAATATGGAGATCCCCTATTGAAGGAATATGTCAAGAAAGCTTTTAATGTTACCAAAATGGCAGGCTACGCCAAGTTTGATATTCGCCTTGACCAATCGGGCCGGTATTTCTTTATCGATACCAACTGCAACCCCGCCCTCGGCCCGAAAGAGCTGGATGTTGCTATGTCAGTTATTCTGGATATGTATGGTATTTCTTTTCACGAGATTTTGAAACGACTGATCCTGAACACCGTCCAGAATGCATCCAGGAAAAAAGTGACTAGCCCCCGATGATTGATCCAGATTGAAAGTTAGAAAACGATCAGAAAAAATAATATTATCTATTGAGGGGCAGGTCAGTTGATTGAAAGGTCACTTCAGTTGTAACAATAACCAATAGGTTCAATCGAACCATGACCGACTTTGATTCCTTCAGCACTTTCCGTTATACCAGATTACACACCTGCCCGTGCAGTTAACCACTACGGCGAATTAGAGATTACCCACAAATGGCTTCAACGCTAACCCTACAACGGGTGTCTTTGGTATGGATAACACCTGTTTTCTCCAACGTTGAAGAAAGATGGCACTCCAACGACTTTGTCATAGCTATGATTTACATATTTAAAATATTTGATGATCAATTTCCAAGCGACCCGCACCACATCTGCACCAGCGGTGATGCAAGGCGAGGCAGTCCACATGCTCTTAAAGGTATCATACTGAGAATTCCGATAAAACGTTATGAGAAATTAATTGAAAATAATCCCTGTGAAGGATGGCTAATAATTAAGGAAGGAGTATAGAAATATGAAAAAAGGTTCAATTACCAGCACTTTTGGTACAACTGCAAGAATCAATCACGACTCGTCACCCTTTTATAATTCGAGGCTTAATTCAGAATTGCCTATAAACGAGGGGAAGGTCTCCCCGACAATGAATTTCCGACTGAGTATGAAGACAAAATTATTTTAGGTAGTTCCGAACACATGAAGGAAATACCCGATAACTCTCTGCACTTGATGGTTACATCACCACCCTACAACGTAACGAAGGATTACGATGAGAATTTCTCGCTCAAAGAATATCTACAATTCCTGCGAAATGTATTTTCAGAAACCTATCGAGTGCTGATCGACGGTGGAAGGGCTTGCGTCAACGTGGCAAACTTAGGCAGGAAACCATATCTTCCTATATCAGATTTGATTTCACAAATCATGCTTGAGATAGGTTTTCAAATGCGTGGAGAGATTATTTGGAATAAAGGAGCAGGTGCGGGTGTATCGATGGCTTGGGGTAGCTGGCTATTTGCATCAAACCCCGTTTTACAAGATGTACAAGAATATATTATGGTGTTTTCGAAGGGTTCTTTCGGACGCAAAAAGACCGATGGCAAAGAAGATACAATCTCAAAAGATCAATTCATGGAATGGACAAAGTCAATTTGGACGATGAACCCCGAATCTGCTAAAAAGGTAGGGCATCCCGCTCCATTCCCAATCGAATTACCATATCGCTTTATTCAACTGTACAGCTTCAAAGGTGATGTGATACTTGACCCATTTATGGGTAGTGGAACTACAGCTATCGCAACTCTGAAAGCAGGCAGAAAATATATTGGGTACGATAATGACCCAAAGTATGTGAAACTGGCAGAAGAAAGAATGGCTTCTTTCTCAGCTTCTGTTTCTGATGCTCCAGGAGATGACGGGAGAAAAGTTAATCAACCGCTAGCCGGATAGCTGCTTCACTCAATTTCACCGCCAACTTTATGCTGGGCGCAATGTTGTGGAAAACCGCTAGTGCATCATTGACGAGCATATCAAAAATATGGAACGGCGAATTGCCGATTTCGTATATAGATTAGCAACGATCACAAGAAGGAAAAAATGCAGCACTACCCAACACTTGTACCAAAGGCTACGATGCAGCTGAATTTGGCCCGTGCGTGGTGGAAGTGATTTGTCAATTGATTGAAAAAAAGTTCGTCACCATCAGTCACGCCAAGGGGTTGCTAACCTTTTCAGAAGAATATTAGGCTGTTGGGTTAAGAAAATAGTCATGCAATTAACGGGCAATTCTCCTAATAGATGTGCCGAAACGCATGTTGTTTATGTGATAGCACATCTTTTGCGGAAGAGTCAAAGAATGGGGGCAGATCACACCATATTTGGAACAGCGTCTAACGACTCTTTATTGATTCCTGAATAACCGTGTGCTAAACTAATCATAGTTAAACAGGTTTTATCAGCACAAACGGAAACGTCAACCCAAGACTTTAACATTCACGCCTGACCCGCAAGGATGTGGTCTTAAAGAGCATAAAAGCGAAACCAACCGTTATGAAATGGCCTCGCTTTTTTCGGTTGTGTCTCGTTTTTTTTAGTAAAATGCTGGAAATTCTCACATTTTACTGAGATCAAAATCCATCAACCTTTATTCACATATGCGTTTGTGATGCAACATTTGAAGGAGGAAGACATGGCAAAAGATCTGACGGTTATCCTGGAAGACAAGCCAGGTATGTTGGCGCACTTAGGCGAGGTTCTTGGCCGGGCCGGGGTGAACATCGAAGGCATTTGCGGAATGAGGTTCGAAAACAAAGGGGTAGTCCACGTTCTGGTAGAAGAAGGGACAAAGGCACGCAAAGCCCTGGAGGTCAATCATATTCAGGTCTCCGAAGAGCAGGACGTGATGGTTGTGGAGGTTGAAGATCGCCCCGGCAACCTGGGGAATATCGCCCGCCGTTTGGCTGCCGCCGCGGTGAACATTCACCTGGCCTACCTGGCCACATCGACCCGGTTGGTCCTTGGCGTCAGCGACTTGGAGAAAGCACGGTCGGTGGTTCAGCCGAAGTAATCAGAGTAATTCGACTGTTACCCCAATCATATCTGAAATGAACAGGCATTGCTGGTTCATGAGTGTTTGCGCGCCTCTTGACCTGTCTCCCGAAACCTGGTCCAAATCATCAGGCAGGATCATGCCAGGAAAAGAGAATATCCTCGGGAAGGGCAGGTGAAGAATGCCAAAAAAAACCTTTACAACCGAATAGATCATCAGCAAGTTGAGAGAAGCGGATGTGCTAATCAGCCAGGGGCAGACAGTGCTAGCAATTTGAATATATATCAAATTACACGACTGCCCGTGCAGTTAACCACTACGGCGAATTAGAGATTACCCGGAAATGGCTTCACCATTGACCTAATAAGAAAACACTTGAATACCGGAAATCTCATCCCTGGCAACGGTCATCATGCCGTGCTGCTAGTGACCGATCCGCATTTTACCGCTTAGGCTGATTTCAATTGTTTATGGCTAATGTTCGGGTTCGGCTCAGCTGACATGCAGCTCAACCACCTGACGGAAGTGGAAGCCCATGATGGCTAACGTTATTGCCAGCGGGAACAGACGAGGGCGCCGGAACAGAGTCCAGAAAAACAGACGCCAATAATGGACGCGTTCGACGCTGCAGATTCCCAGCTGATAGATGGAACGTCCCAAGGCCAGGACATATTGCAGCTCCAGATGGATCCTGATCTTAGGCGGCTGGTACTCGCGTAGAAAAGTCATAACCCGGTCATAGTAGGATTTTGGAGCGTAGATTTGCTCTAGGATTTTACGATAACCTACCCTCAGTGATTCCAGGCCCATCTTGGGGATAATGTTGGTCGAGCCATCCATATTATCACCCGATACTTCATTCAACAAGCGGCCCTCTTGTTTCAGACGTTCATACAAATGCGTCCCTGGAGGAGCCTGCAGCAACCCCACCATGGCTGTCACAATACCGCTCTTCTGGATGAAATCAATCTGCTGTTGGAAGATCGAGGGCGTATCGTTATCAAAACCAACAATGAACCCTCCCTGCACCTGCAATCCGGCGCGCTGGAGCAGCTTCACACTTTCTACTAAGACGCGCCCTTTGTTTTGGTTCTTGTTGCATTCGGCCAGGCTGTCCTCGTTCGGTGTCTCGATGCCAACGAACACCGTGTCGAACCCGGCTTGGACCATGAGATTGAGCAAATCCGTATCGTCGGCCAGATTGATGGATACTTCGGTATTGAATGGTATACCGATCTTACCCTTCCGCCATCCAATCAACGCAGGCAGCAACTTGGTTTTGATCTGTTTTTTATTGCCGATAAAGTTGTCGTCCACGAAAAAGATGCTCTTGCGCCAGCCCAGCGCATAGAGGCCGTCCAACTCAGCAATGATCTGAGCGGCAGTCTTGAGGCGCGGACGATGACCCAACAGCGACGTCACGTTGCAAAAATCGCAACTGAAGGGACAGCCTCGAGAAAACTGGATACTGACCGTTTCGTAATGCTTGAGATCTGCCA
>DATFYI010000047.1:0-8951 GCA_035315125.1 Anaerolineaceae bacterium
AGGGCATACCGGATTGAGAAGTGGGACTGCCCGAGTTAGAGACTTCGGACTGTATATCTGTCTTAGTTTCAGTACCAGTTAGCTGGGCTCCCATTTCCCAGGCCGGGTCAATTTCTTGAGAAGCGGATCTGGGAGGCCAGAAGGTCGAGCTGGTGTTCCCGGAGGGTATGGGTAGCTGTGGTACCGGTGAGTAAGCCAGCAATGCCCGCCGTACCGCACGCTGGACTGCGCTGAAAACTTTGTCTTGCTGGCGAAAACGGACCTCGGCTTTCGCCGGATGGACATTCACATCTACTTCTTCCGGCTCAATCTCGATGAAAATCACTGCCATTGGGTAACGACCCACCATCAAAAGGGTGTGATAAGCTTGCAAGAGAGCGGTATTCAGAGCAATTTCCTGTACCCAACGACCGTTAACAAAGAAGGTCAGCTCGCGCCGGTTAGAACGGGTCAGCGCAACCGGACTGCTAAAACCAGTCACCCTGAGCATTTCTTCTTCAAAATCGATTTCAAGCATCTGGCGGGCGATATCCACTCCATACAAATTTGCCAATACTTCACGCTTTTTGCCGTTGCCGCTGGTTTGTATCACTGACCGCCCATCGTGCGATAGTTGCATGCGAACGTCAGGATATGCCATGGCATAGCGGGTAACCAGGGCGTCAATCTGCTGGCGCTCGGTGGCATCTTGTTTGAGGAATTTTAATCTGGCCGGTACATTGAAAAATAGGTCTTCCACCCGGACAACCGTTCCGGCTGGAACGCCAATTTGTTCAGGTTTACCCATCCGGCCGGCTTCACCCTGCAAACGAGCCCCGACCTCCGCCAGTGGCTGTCGCGTCGTCAGGGTCAGCCGAGCCACGGATGCAATCGAAGCCAGCGCTTCACCACGAAAGCCAAGCGTAGTGATATGAAACAAATCCTCAGCCGTACGCAGCTTGCTGGTTGCATGCCGTCCGACCGCCAGGACCAGCTCATCCGCAGGGATGCCATCGCCATCATCGGCCACCTCGATTAAACCCCGCCCGGCTTTTTCTATCCGGATGGTGATCTGGCGGGCATGGGCATCCAGGGCATTTTCTAAAAGCTCTTTGACTACCGAGGCGGGTCTTTCGATCACCTCTCCAGCGGCAATTTGAGAGGCAACTTCATCAGGTAAGACGTGAATGGTCATGAGGAAACTCTGTACTCATTATAATACCAGCTGAGGAACTCAACTCCGTAACAAATTGATCTTGAATTTGTTACAACCGGATCTCCCCATTTATTTAAACTTCCAGCGTGTGGCAGAAGCTGGAAAGTTTTTTTCAAACCAGGCATATGCAACCTGCGGGTCAAGTTGGTAGACCAAACCTGGAGATTCTATATTTTCGACCAGGTGAAATTGATATTTCTCGAAATAGACTTCATCGGCGCGTTTTAGTATGGTTTTATCCCTGACTATATGAACAACACCTTCCAGGATTATCACATCATCACCGCTCTCTAAATGAACCACGATATGAGGGTTAGCAGCCAGATTGCGCCCTTTGCGTGACTTTGGGTCGGTGCTGAAAAAGAAAGCCTCATCCAGCCAGACACCCCAGACCGGCATAGCGTGAGGGTTGCCGTCCGGCCGGCTGCTGCAAACCCAGTAATTTCGAGATCCTTTCATTTGTTCATTGATATGCTGTAGTGACACCAGGCTTTTTTCGTCCTCTACCGGCTGAATTCCGTAACCGGACGGCATAACCGGTCGGTCGGACTGGCCATTTCCTGGAAAAAAGGAACTTTTTGCCATGAAGATCTCCTTTATTTTGGCTTAATGAATTTGATGAGGTAGAGCAGCACTATTTTTGGGCAAACAATAACGTCCTTCAACAAAATGACATCGTAGAGGAGATTAATTTTGTTACCCTAGTTTTATCCGGGTCTTATCTACAGTGCGCTTCTCAGACTGGCCTGATCCTCTGGATTAAAGGCAGGTAAAGCTTTGCGGATCAGGCGCTCAGCTCCGGCTCCCTGGGCCACTGTCAGCACCTGCCTCAGATAATAAACGGTTTCTTTGGGAGTACGCCGGGCCAGGGCCGAGATCACAGCAATCAGTTCAACTTGAATGGCAGGCGGCGCTGATTGCAGGAGCGGGCTGATACTGCTGAAGACCGGGGGTAAGTTCTCGTAGTCGCGGTCCTGGATCAGGGGCAGCAGAGCATTCAGTCCCATCGCCTGGAAAGGAAATCGTGGGTCATCTAACCAGCCTTTGATGAGTGCTAACCAGAGGTCTGGCATTTTTCTACGTAACTGACGGGTAGCTTGACGAAAAATGGCATCCAAAAGTTCTTTATTTTCAGCCGGCTGGCACCAGCTATTCAATCGTTCAAGCAACGGCTCAACCGGTTGTAAGGGCAGATGACCTAATAGGGTAATTGCAACCAGACGTGGCTCCAGATAGCTATCTTGCCAGAGTTGGTCTGCCAACGCCAGGGCTGCAGTTGGATTTTCCACGCAATATGGTGAAAGATCCAATGCCAACTGCCGCATTATCAATGGCGGTAGATGATACATCGGCGTCAGAGAGACAGGCTGAGCTGCCTGCCCAGGTCGATAGGTTCTTTCGGCATAATAATTAAACAAATCCGTCAACGCCTGCTGGAATTCATCTGGGCGAGTAAATTGCCAGGCCAGTTCCCCAATTTGCGCTTTAAGGCGGGTCATTTGGACGGCAGGCATTTTATCTTCTCAAACAGCTTTCGGAAGATTTCTCCCCCGGTGATAATTAATAGGCACGTGCGAAATAAACTTTTTCTGTGGCAGGTTTCCCGCAATAGATGCATCTGCCAGTCCCGCCGGGTTGCTCCAACGGAATACAACGCGTGGTTGCTTTGGTGTCTTCTTTGATTTTGTTCTCGCATTCAGGATCGCCACACCACCAGGAAAATGCCCAACCGTTCTGTACAACTTCCTTCAGTTCTCCATAATCTTTTGGATCAAAAATATGCGCATCCCGAAATGCTGCAGCTCTCTCATACAAGGAAGTTTGAATATCTGCCAGCATCGTAGCCACCTGGCTGGCAATTTGATCCTGGCTGAGGCTGGTTTTTCCGGCCTTGCCGGGCATATCACGCCGAGCCGCCATGACTGTGCCTTTTTCAACGTCTTTTGGACCGACTTCGATCCGTAAGGGAACCCCGCGCAGTTCCCAATCATTGAATTTGAAGCCGGGTGTCAAATCAGAACGCTCGTCCACTTTGACCCTGAAATTATCCAGGGCCGCTCGCAGTTTTTCAACGACCGGTAACACCAATGATTTTTCAGCATCATTCTTGAAGATTGGCACAATTACAACCTGGATAGGCGCAAGTTTGGGAGGCAAAATAAGCCCCTGGTCATCACCATGGGTCATAATAATGGCTCCAATGAACCGGGTGGATAAACCCCAGGAAGTTGTCCAACAATATTGCAGTTGATTGGTCTGGTCAAGGTATTGGATATTAAAGGCTTTAGCAAAATTTTGGCCCAGATTATGGGATGTGCCGGATTGCAAGGCACGCGTATCGCCCATCATGGCTTCAATCGTATAGGAGCGCAATGCGCCGGCAAACTTCTCGCTTTCACTTTTTTTGCCAGGGATAACCGACACTGCTGCGTCATTTATGGCAAAGTCGGCATAGATTTTCAGGATGCGCAGGGTCTCTTCTTCCGCCTCCTCATGCGAGCTATGCGCAGTGTGACCTTCCTGCCAATAAAATTCAAGCGTCCGCAGGAACAGGCGCGTGCGCATTTCCCAGCGCACTACATTGCCCCATTGGTTGATCAGAATAGGCAGGTCCCGGTAAGATTTAACCCACTTACTATACATGGTACCAATGATTGTTTCAGATGTGGGACGAATTACCAGCGGTTCTTCCAATTTTTCCCCGCCGCCAATGGTCACGATTGCCAATTCTGGTGAGAAACCTTCCACATGTTCCTTTTCTTTTTCCAAAAAAGACATGGGGATTAACAATGGAAAGGCCGCATTCACATGCCCGCTGGCTTTAAATCGCCGGTCTAGCGACTGCTGGATATTTTCCCACAAAGCCCAGCCGTATGGACGGACAACCATACAACCTCGTACCGGGGCATAATCGGCCATTTCGGATTTCAGAACCACCTGGTTATACCACTCCGAAAAATTTTCAAGACGAGTTGGGATTTTTTCTTCAGCCATTGATAATCTCGTTTCGCTGGATTATGGATGTATAAGATTAACAAGTACACGAGAGGCTTCGGGTACCTGATTAACAAATGTTAAAAGCTGTTGTTCTTTTTCTTGAATATAAGCCGATTGTGCCTGGAAAAATAATTCGAATACTTCTTGCCAGGCTTGTCCGGCCAGGATTAATGGTTTGACAGGGACAGCATCGACTACCATGCGGTTCCACAACATGCAGATTTCTGTCAAAGTACCAATTCCACCTGGTAGGGCAATCACTGCATCTCCACCATCAGAGAGCGCCATCAACCGCTCATTGAGTGTTTGAAAGTGCCATTCTTCCTGTACCCAGGCATTGGCTTTGGTTGGTCGCCAGCGTTCAATTTCTTCACAGGTCACACCGATCACATGCCCACCTGATTCAGCAGCGCCTTTTGATATGGCCTCCATGATACCGGTATAGCCACCAGTTAATACGGTAAAACCGGCCTGTGCCAATGATTGGCCAAGTTGGAATGCTTCTTCATAGGCAGTTTCTCCGGGTTTCGGGGATGAGCCGCCAAAAACGGTTACTTTCATGGATATCCTTATGAAAAAAAATAATGCCGGTTTAAAATTTAAATTATTATACTCGTTTTCTCATTAATAAAGCTTTTCTGTTTTTTTGAGAAAACCGGAGCGATTTATTGCTTTAATTTCATATCGATGTGCATTTATGAGAGTGCAATGGTTTCCAGGTTTTGGAAACCGGGCTGAGGTTTAAGTCTTCTATAGAGATCAACAAACAGCCAGAAGACCCAGACCAGATAGATAAAGAATGGCAGCTCAAGAATAAGCAGGGGATTGGGAAACAATGTGTTGGTAAAGAAAGCCAGCCAGGAAAAGGCAATAATGCCTGCCCAAAAGAACCAGGTGAGAATGGATCGATTGGAAATGCGCGTACAAGCCCAAATAGTGAGTGGAATTAATAAGAGGATCTGATCGTATGATTTGCTATATGGATGCACCAAGTAACCTGCTAAACCGCACCAGGCCAGCAAATAAAGGTCACTTAATCTACCTTGCCACCAACGCACGCCCAACAAAATCGTTTCAACCAACATCAGCAAGAAAATGGGGATGGATATAGCAGTAGCTAAACCGGCTGGCAAGAATGTCCTCAAATAGTAGATCAGTACGATCAAGGAATGATTATATTGGCTGTATTCACTCAAACGTTGGAGCCATTCTTTCGGCCAGCCTGGAACCATCCAAAAAGATACCGCTAACAAGATAACGAGGGCCACGCCGAAGCTGGCGATAAATGGAAACAACCGTTTTCGAGAAGCGTAAACTAAAAAGAAAAGGATAAAAAGCCATGAAATCTGAGGTTTAATAGTGACCCAGGCCATTGATGCGCCAGCAATCGTTACAAAAAGAGTGGTGGAACTCCCCCGGGTGATCAATATCCCATAAACAACAAAAAAAATAGTTCCTACCAGGACAGCGAAATTCCCCAGGATAAGACCAAAACTAAATGGATATATAAAAAGCACAGAAATCAGCAGCCATTTGGATGCTTTCGGGAACGCCAGTATCAAACTACTCATCAATGCCAGAATATTAAAGGCCATCCAGATCGGCGAAGCCCAATCGAAACCAAGCCAGAACAACGGCAGTGCTGCCAGCAGGCCGTAGGGAGGATAGGCATATCCAAGCTGATCTTCCTGCGGCGTTGCCAACCGTTTCATGATTGACATTTGGATCTGTTGGTTAAGTTGTTGGCTATATGGAGACTGGTGATTAAGGAAAATTGCCCGTCCGGCGTACCAGAAAGTACAGAAATCATCACTGAGAGTATTATTTTGGGTAATAGAATGGGTCGCCACCGAGAGCAGTCCCAGGCAAATTCCAAATAGTGCCAGGACGATCCATAGCGTTTGGACAGGCGAAAGTTTAGAAAAAAGACGTGAGCTCATTTTATAAGCCAGTCAATGCCTGCAGTGCCGCCCGGGCTGAAGCTCTTTGGGCTGGATGCCAACCTTCTTCGACGGCCATTTTATTCAGATGTTCTAAGACACTCTTTTGGGATATTGGATCTAATTCAGAGTAGGCTTTCCGGATTCGTTCTGGATCGCTTGACAAAAGCTGTTCCCAAAGATCCTCAATCGGAATAAAAGATTCTGACATGGGTCTATTATATAAGAAAAAGAGCTGGAAGGAGTGCCTTCCAGCTCTGCTTGACCTTACAAATACCTTAGTCTTCTTTCTGATTGGACTGTTCTTTCAAATGTACTGCAACGATTTCTTGCATAAGATGCGCCGGAACTACCTCGCGGTGATCAAATTCCATATCGAAAATACCCCGCCCGCCGGTAATCGATCGTAATTGGGTGGTATAGTGCAACATTTCCGACATAGGCACAGTGGCCGTAATGGTTGAGTGACCTTTCTCTGTTTCCATCCCCTGGACGCGCGCCCGCCGAGTATTCAAATCGCCCAGAACATCACCCATGTTGGCTTCCGGTACGGTAATTTTAACCAGCATGATCGGCTCGAGCAAGACTGGTCCAGCATCTTTGAAAGCCAATTTGAAAGCTTCTCGCCCGGCAATTTCAAATGCGATCGGTTTAGAATCAACCGGGTGCTCTTTGCCATCGTAAATAGAGACTTTGACACCAGAAACCGGGTATCCGGCAACAACACCTTCTTTCATTACAGCCGCGATCCCTTTTTGGATTGCCGCGCTGTAACTTTGAGAGATAGCGCCGCCAAATACATCCCAGACATAATCTAACTCTTTTTCGCTGGATGGTTCCATTCGTAGCCAGACTTCACCAAATTGACCTGAACCGCCTGTTTGCTTCTTGTGCCGGTGCATAGCCTGCGATTTTTTTGTGATGGTCTCTTGATATGATACCTTCGGCTCCTGTGTCAGCAGACCGACCTGGAACTTTGATTCGGCCCGTCGAATGGCTACATCTAAATGTTGGTCGCCCATTCCTTGCAGTATAGTCTGAGTGGTAGCTGCTTCCATGTGCCAGGAAAGGGTCATATCCTCTTCGGCCAGGCGAGTCAAAGTAGGGCTGATTTTGGTCGAATCGGCCTGAGTTTTGGGCAGAATTGCCACCCGGTACAGCGAATGAGGATATTCTGGAACCGGCAAAATCAGAGGATGGGCTTTATCGCATAGCGTATTTCCAGTAGAAGTTTCACTTAGCTTGGGGACTGTGCCAATATCACCGGTGTGGATTGTCTTAATTGCAATGGTCTCTTTGCCGCGTGGGATTTGCAGAGTACCCAAACGTTCCTCGATACCTTTAGTCTGGTTCCAAACCCGGCTGTCCGAATTGAGCACGCCAGAATAGATGCGGAAGTATGTCTGTTTGCCAACAAACGGGTCTGCTGTGGTTTTCCATACGTATGCAGCCAGCGGCCCACTGTCTGAAGGTTTTAGAACTTCATCACCATCTTTACCTTTAGCAATCGTTGCACCCACCTGCAGGGGAGATGGCAATAGAGTTACAATCGCATCCAAAAGTGGGGCAATGCCGATTTCAGCAAGGCCGGATGAAACGAGTACTGGCACATATTTGCACTCTCGGATGCTGTTTACCAGGCCGCGCTGCAGCTCTTCCGCGCTTAGCTCACCGGTCTCAAAATATTTTTCCATCAGTGCGTCTTCACTCTCGGCTGCAGCTTCAATTAATGCTGTATGGGCTTTGTCGGCTTCTTCTTTGTATTGCGCGGGGATATCCACCATTGTCTTACCATCAGCCTTAAGTGCTTTCATGGAAAGCAGGTCAATTACACCCTGAAAAGCTTGTTTTTCGCCCAAGGGCAGCTGGATTGGAATCAAGCGAATATCGGAATAATCCTGAACGGACGCCATTGCTTTTTGAAAATTGGCGTTTTCACGTTCCATTTTGTTGATGAGTACAAAACGAGGTAGCTTGAAGACATCGCAATATTTCCAGGCCTGCTCCGTGCCAACTTCCATACCCGCCACAGAGTCAACCACTACGATCGCGCTATCAACAACTCGTAAAGCCGAAATCACTTCGCCGACAAAGTCGTTATATCCCGGGGTATCTAAAAAGTTGTATTTGACATTTTTATATTCAACCGGGATCACAGAGGTATAAAGAGAAATTCCCCGCCGGTGCTCTTCGTCATCATAGTCAGAGATAGTGGTGCCATCTTCAATTTTCCCCAGACGAGTACTGGCGCCGGTGAAATGCAAAAATGCTTCGGTAAGCATTGTTTTACCTGCACTGCTGTGTGAGACCAGTGCAACGTTTCGAATGAACTCAGACGTATACTCTTTCATGAATTGGACCCTTCTTTAATGGCTGGTGTTATCTAGCATATATTATTTTAAAGGAAGTAAGAATTCTTGTCAAAGTATGTAATTAATTTTCTGTTAAACTGTTGTTATTATATCAGTACATTTATCAAAATTAAGAAATCCATTAATAAAGCTGAACACAATGAAGATACACTCCATTTTTCTGCTGGAAAGGCAATTTGTCGTTTGGCATTTCTCAAATATTGAATCCTAACGTGCTAAAGCCACTCCAGTAATAAATACTGCCAACACCCAGCGATAATAAACAAAAATATCTATCTTGTGGTTTTGCAGGTATTTCAGTAGAAAACCGATGCACAGATAGCCGCTGATTGCAGCTACAATCAGCCCAATTGGAAACAAAACCAGCTCGCTGCTCGCCAGTGATCCGGCTTTTAATGCATGGTAAACATCAAACAGGCTTTTCAGGCCAGCCCCTGCAATGATTGG
>DATFYI010000048.1:0-7693 GCA_035315125.1 Anaerolineaceae bacterium
ATATAACGCTGCCGTAATAGCGCTTACGATCGATGAACAGGGTATGGCTAAAACCGCTTCTCGTAAATTAGAAATAGCCCGGCGCATACACGACATCGCTGTCAATGAGCATGATCTGCGACCTTATGATTTGGTTTTTGACGATCTTACCTTTACATTGGCAACTGGTGACCCAGAGTTCAACCAATCAGCTCAAGAAACCCTGGATGGCATACGCCTGATCAAATCTGAATTGCCGGGCGTACTGACATCATTGGGTATCAGCAATGTTTCATTCGGACTGCTTCCAGCTGCGCGGGCTGTTCTGAACAGCGTAATGCTCTACCATGCCGTCCAGGCCGGTCTGGATATGGCTATTGTCAATCCAGCTCAAATCACCCCATACCCAGAGATTTCCACCCAAGAGCAGGATCTGGCGGAAGATTTGATCTTCAACCGCCGTCCCGATGCCTTACAACATTTGATCGAACACTTCGAAAAGAGCGGATCAAACGGCCAATCAAAAGTAGACGAACAGCAGGTCACGCTGCAGGCCATGAATGCCGAAGAACGCTTGCACTGGCGCATCCTGCATCGCCAGAAAGAGAGCGTCGAAGCGGACATTGATGAGATCTTAAACCGCAGTCCACAATCTGAGTGGTCAAAAGTAGCGATTGAGATACTGAACACGGTATTATTACCGGCCATGAAAGAGGTGGGCGATAAGTTTGGCACCGGTGAACTCATCCTGCCTTTTGTATTGCAATCGGCTGAGGTAATGAAAAAATCCGTCTCACACGTGGAAAAGTTTCTGGAACGAAAAGAAGGTTCCAGCAAGGGGACGATGGTATTGGCAACAGTCTACGGGGATGTACACGATATTGGAAAAAACCTGGTCAAAACTATCCTATCCAATAACGGCTACCAGGTGATCGATCTCGGTAAACAGGTACCTGCAGAAATAATCATCTCTAAAGCTGTTGAGCTCAAAGCGGATGCAATTGGTCTGAGCGCCTTATTGGTCAGCACCAGCAAACAAATGCCATTAATTGTGAATGAGCTGCAGCGCCGGCGTCTGAATATCCCGGTTTTGATCGGCGGGGCAGCCATCAACAAGCGTTTTGGAAGGCGTATCCTGCTTACGGACCAAGAAGAATACTACCAGGCTGGTGTTTTTTATTGTAAAGATGCATTCGAGGGCTTATCCGTTATGGATAGGCTGAGCGATCCTGACCAGCGTAGCCGTCTGCAAGCACAAATATTACACGAATCTGAAATTGAGCTGGATCGTCTTTCTGAATTATCGACCGCAGCAGCAATCCCAATTCCACACTCTGACGTCGAGAAAGCCGCCTTTATCCCAATTCCACCTGCCTGGGGAGCGCGGCTTGTCAGCCGGATGCCGTTGGAGGCAGTTTTCGAATACTTGCCAAAGAATGAACTTTTTCGTCTATCCTGGGGCGCAAAAAATACCCACGGAGAGGCCTGGATAAAATTACAGGCAGAATTTGAGGCCAGGCTTGATCAAATGCGCCGTCAGACCATCCGGGAAGACTGGCTGTGTCCACAAGGTATATACGGTTATTGGCCAGCGCAATCCGTGGGAGATGATTTGATCCTGTACGATCCTGGCAGTGTAAAAGGCGGCAGTCCAGAAGAATTAATGCGCTTTACCTTTCCGCGTCAGAGTTCAGGTGAATATTTATGCCTGGCGGACTATTTTGCGCCGGTCGATTCCGGCATTCTGGATGTAGCTGCTTTTCAGATCGTTACAGTTGGGCAACAAGCCACCGAACGATTTGAGCAACTGCAAGCGGCTGGCGACTACAGTGAAGCATATTTCTATCATGGCCTGGCGGTCCAAACAGCCGAGGCGGCTGCGGAATATTTACACCGTCATATCCGCCGGGAGCTCAAATTACCGGACCAACAAGGCAAAAGGTATTCCTGGGGCTACCCTGCCATCCCTGAGTTATCGGACCACACCCGTATCTTCCAATTGCTGCCGGCTGAAAGTGAGCTGGGTATGACGCTCACACCAGCCTTTCAACTGGTACCCGAACAATCCACAGCCGCCATCATAATACATCATCCCCAGGCTAAATATTTTAACACTGGGGAAACCCGTCTGGAACAATTGATACGATAAGCTATGAATTACAGGGGATAATATGGAAATCGCTGAATTTTTAAATCAGATCGATTCACCCAAACCTCTACTGGCTGATGGAGCCATGGGCACCATGCTGCATCAGCGTGGTGTTTGCTTTGACGATTGCTTTGACCAGCTCAATTTGACCAATCCCGGCTTGGTGGCAGAAATCCACCAGGAGTACATTGAAGCCGGCGCCCAAATGATACAAACCAACACTTTTGGGGCAAACCGCTATAAACTGGCACGCCTTGGAATGCAAGAACAGGTCGTGAATATTAATTCGGCCGGGGTTGAATTAGCAAAAAAGATTATTGCTTCCAGTTCTCATTCGGTGCTCATCGCCGGTGATATCGGTCCCCTGGGAATCCGCCTGAGCCCGTTTGGGCGTGTCCATCCAGAGCAGGCTCACCAGGCTTTTTGTGAGCAAATCGATGTTCTGATCAAATCCGGTGTGGATCTGATCATCATTGAAACCATGACAGATCTTTTTGAAATCCATGAAGCTATAAAAGCCGCTCGTGAACTGGCCCCGAACCTTCCAATCATTACTTCAATGACCTTTACACGTGATGATCGAACTTTGTTGGGTGATGATCCTGCCAAGGTTGCCAGGCTGCTTTCTGAATGGGGTACGGACGTGATAGGAATCAATTGTTCCAGCGGACCAGAACAAGTTTTAAGGATCCTTCGCCAGATGCAGCTACATAATCCACAAGCACGCTTTTCAGTTATGCCAAACGCCGGTTGGCCGGAGCAGGTTGGCGGCAGGATTATGTATCCAGCCGCGCCAGAATATTTTGGGGAATATGCCCTGGCTTTCTGGCAAGCGGGGGCTAATTTGATCGGTGGGTGCTGTGGTACAACTCCTCAGCATATCGCTGCTATGTCTCAAGCGATTTTATCGAACTCATTTGAGAAAAAAGCTGCCATTCCGGTCATCAATCTGATCGAGCGAGAAGATAGTACGCCAGCGGAAAAACCTACCAGACTGGCCCAAAAACTTTCGGATAAAAAATTTGTCATCGCAGTAGAAATGGACCCACCTCGGGGCCTCGCCACGCAAAAAATACTGGCTGGTGCCAGCTTGCTTGCTGAGGCAGGCGCAGATGTAATTAATGTGGCCGATAGCCCCATGGCGCGTATGCGCATGAGCCCCTGGGCAGTTTGCAACCTGATCCAAAACCAGGTGAATATTGAAACTGTCTTACACTTTCCCACCCGCGGCCGTAATTTACTGCGCGTGCAGGGAGATCTTCTCGCCGCCTATGCGTTGGGCATTCGCAATGTTTTTATTGTGATGGGGGATTCAACCACAATTGGAGATTATCCAAATGCCATGGATAATTTTGACCTTGTTCCTTCCGGGTTGATTAAATTGATAAAAGAAGGTTTTAATACGGGTGTAGATCAGGCCGGATCCAATATCGGTCAGCCAACCACTTTCTTTGTTGGCTGCGCGTTAAATTTGCACCCATCCGACCCCCTGGATGAAATAAAAAGGTTACAACGTAAAATTTCGGCTGGGGCCGATTTCATATTAACCCAACCTGTCTTCAATTCAAATTCAGCCAGAAAATTTATCGAACAGCTTACAAACATCAACGGTCCGTTTACTGTGCCCATTCTGGTTGGCATTTTACCAATCGCAAATTCTCGCCATGCTGCTTTCTTGAACCATGAAGTGCCTGGTATTGATATTCCCAATCAGCTTTATGATCGCATGAAAAATGCAGGCGATGATTCCACACACATCGGAATAGAAATAGGTATAGAATTAATAAATCAGATGAAACCGTACATTCAAGGTGTTTATTTGATGCCAGCCTTCAACCGCTTCGATGTAGCTGCGGAAATCATCGACGCTATACGATAGAGAAACTCTCCTTATAGCTTCTTATTAAAACCGATTGGGAAATCGAATGAGCCTAATGAAATCGGGGTTGCTGTTTGCTTTTCTGGGGATGGTATTATCAGCCTGCCAGGCAAAATCCCTTTCTTTATCGAATTTACCCCACAATGTGGCCACATCTACTACGTCAGTCATCAGTGAAACGCTGTCAAACCAGACGGCTACCCCACTTAAGATGATTACACCCACTGTCACTCCACCGGGATTTGTAATCCCAACTTTACAGCCAACATCAGTTCTGTCAACCTCTCAGCCTGACATTTCTTTATTAGGTGCATATAATTTTCCGACTAATATAGATCCTTTGACTGGCTTGACTGTCAGCGATCCGTCTATATTAAACCGGAGACCTGTAATGATTAAAGTCTCTAATTTTCCCCGCTATGGTCGCCCGCATGCAGGACTATCTTTTGCTGATCTGGTCTTTGAATATTATATCGGTGAACAGGTCAATCGATTCCTGGCAGTTTATTACAGCCAGGACGCTCCAAAAATTGGCCCGGTTCGCTCCGGACGATTGATCGATCCTCAATTAGTCAATATGTTTGGAGGTCTGCTGGTATATGGAAATGCCGACCCCCAGGTGGATGGGATTATACGTATCATGTTAGGGGACCGGGCGCTGTCTTTCAATAACCTGCCCTGCCCGGTTATGTGCGGAATCGATACCCACAGTGTCGCCGGCGTCTTTGCCAATTCTGGTGAAGTTAGCCAATATGCCACAAAAACGGATATAAGCAACGATCGTCAGGATTTACAAGGTCTGATATTTGATCCAAAACCTCCTACCAGCGACCAAACCGCCACGCTGATCGGCGTGCAATATAGTAACCTGGATCGCGGAGAATGGCATTACGACCCTACCAGCGGAAAGTACCTGCGCTGGATTGAGAGCGAGGATGGAAAGAATAACATTATTCCTATGGAGCCGTTGGTTGACCGGTTAAATGGGCAACAACTGGCATTCTCAAATGTGATCATTGCCTTCGCGACGTACGTAGAATATGCCCCCACCCTTCACGATATTGAAATCTGGAAAAACACACACGGGCAGCGCGCAGTTCTATTCAGAGACGGTCAAATGATTGAAGGTACCTGGAGAACAGAACAGTATGATCACCCAATGCATTTCTATAACCAATGGGGAGCTCCAATGGCGCTTAAACCCGGAACTAGCTGGATCGTTATAACCGGTACACATTCAACCCTACAGCAAACGGAACCAGGTCATTGGGAAATGCAGTTCGAAATGCCTTGATGCTTTGGTATGTTAATGGGCCAATTTGGGAGGCAATGAAATGCAAACCAGTTTATCCAGAAAATACATGGTTGCTTTAGTAGGGCTCAGCCTTGTCCTATTCGCATGTAACATTTTTACTCCAACAGCCGGTCAGGTTACAGTGTTGTCCACTGTGACTGTTCTGAGTTCGCCAACCGGTGAAACGCCCACTATCACGCCAACCGATACCCTTACTGCAACACCAACCCCTACTTTTACCATAACACCAACGAATACAGCCACTCAAACGCCAACTGCTACACCGATCGCTTATGGTCCGTCCGGGTTTCCAGCTAATGTCGACCCGCTAACCGGGCAAACGGTCTCAGATGCCAATATTCTAAATAGACGCCCTGTCATCATAAAAGTATCGAATTTTCCGGCAAATGGGCGGCCCCATGCGGGTCTATCATTTGCTGATATTGTCTTTGAATATTACATCGGAGAAGGGACCAATCGGTTCGCGGCGTTATATTATGGCCAGGATTCCACAAAAGTTGGACCGGTTCGCTCAGGCCGGCGGGTAGATGCTCAATTGGGACGGATGTATCAGTCTATCCTCGGTTATGACAGCGCCGACCAAACTCTCGTAAATCCAATCATTGTAAAGGCGTTGGGGAATCGCGCCATTAGCTTGAACTCATTTACCTGTCCTGCATTATGCGACACTGGCGCTCATACAGTAACCAGTGTCTTTGCGAACACCTCCGAACTCAGTCAATTTGCAGCCAGTCACCAGGGAGTGATCAACCAGCGTCAGAAGCTGGATGGCATGTCTTTTGATTCTCGAACACCTACCGCTGGACAGATAGCTAACACGGTGGACATCTTTTTCAATCTGTATGACCAGGGCGAATGGCGCTATAACCCCTCTACAGGCCAATATTTACGCTGGATTGAGAGCACCGATAGCAACAACAAAGTTACTTTGGTTCAATTAACGGACCGCGATACAGGTCAGCAACTTTCATTTTCAAATATAGTTGTCGTGTATGCAGTTTACAATCAGATTGCTCCGACGCTGCATGATATTAATCTATGGTATGATCAATCGGGTAGGCGTGCTATCTTATTCAGAGATGGTCAAGCAGTAGATGGAATTTGGAAATCGGGTGGCACAGATTCACCCCTCCGATTTTATAATTCACAAAATGCGCCAATGCCATTCAAGCCAGGAAATACCTGGATGGTGTTTATGGGAGTTAATTCTAAATTGCAACAAGCAAGCTCCGGTCAATGGATCTTTCAGTTTTATCTTCCTTAATCATTAATCATTTCTATGCGCGTATTGATAATTTCTGATATCCATGGGAACCTGCCAGCACTGGATGCCGTGCTACAGGATGCAAACCCGGTAGATGCTACCTGGTGTCTGGGGGATTTGGTTGGCTATGGACCAAACCCGAATGAATGCATCGAGAGAGTTCGATCTCTTCCAAAATCGATCTGCGTTTTAGGAAATCATGACGCCGCCGCACTAGGCCAAATCGATTTGCAAGCTTTCAATCGCGAAGCCCGCTTCTCTGCGCGCTGGACCCAGGAACACCTTAGCCCGGAGAGCCTTGAGTTCTTACGCAACCTGCCCGAGGTTGTACAATACGGGGATGTAACATTGACCCATGGGAGTCCTCGCAACCCAGTGTGGGAATATTTGTTAGATACCAATACTGCCACTATTAATTTTGAATACTTTGGGACGAAAATTTGCCTGGTAGGGCATACACATCTGCCGATTGTTTATTACGCCCCGAACGGCAACCAAAAAACCGAATGGAATATTATCAAGGTCGGAGAACCAACAAAAATTACGAGGCGGGCAATCATCAATCCTGGCTCAGTTGGGCAACCGCGCGACCACGATCCACGGGCTGCTTATGCGATATTTGATCCGCTCGAAAACATATGGGAAGCCCGCCGTTTGATTTATGATGTCAGCGAAACTCAAAAACGGATCTACGCGGCCGGTCTTCCAGAGCGACACGCAATACGGCTGGCAGAGGGTTGGTAAACCAGGAACTTTTTTATACGGTTGTCCGTCTAAAAATAAGAAACCAGTAATTATTTGCTGATCCAGAGGAGAGAAAAATGATCAAGCGTAGTTTGGTTGCTCTTATTTTTTTGACATTGTGCCTGGCTGCTTGTGCCCCAGCCGCTGCTACACCACAATCAACAATCGCTAAAGAAGTAGCGCCTGCATCGCCGCCAATCCCGCAAGCGCCCGCAGCCGCCGGTCAAATTTCCGGAAGTGCTCCAGCTCAGAATTTATCAATCGGGGGTAATTCTCCTGCATTGTTGCCGGCTGGTCAAACAACCGACACAACCAATGCGGCAGACCGGATCGTAATCAAAACTGCATCTTTATCTATCATCG
>DATFYI010000049.1:0-10817 GCA_035315125.1 Anaerolineaceae bacterium
CTGCGTGTTGAAATTCTAAATAAAGATGTTGCCCCAGACTCTCAAACGAATATTCACGTTCGGGAGTTTCACTGGAAATAAGAAAAAAACAGAAGCTAAAGTGCAAGACTCTCTGCTTCCACAACGCAAAACACACCTCAGGATTTAATTTGATTACATCAGCCAACTCCCCGCGCTTATTATGAAATCATGCAAGCGTTCCCCGCAGGATAGGTCGTGCAAAGATACCTGGGGAATCAACTATATTTTACGGTCTATCAACGGTAGCCGCTTGATTACAAATCCGCCGCTGTCAGTTCCAAATCTTCGCCGGTAAAGCGCTGCCCAGACAGCTCATCGAAGGTCAGATTTCGGGCAGTCAGGCCAAGTTTTTGTTTAACACGATCGAATAAGCCCAAATAACTCATCAGGCTGCGCGCTTCCCAATTCAAACCCAACTGTCCGGCTGCAGCCCGGATTGTTTCGGCATCCGGCCCTTCGATCTCGGCAAAATTCCCAAATGGCATCTCGTCCAGCGTAATCATGGTCCCTGAAAGCTGGTAAGTGGTGCGGTATTTATCATAAGAGATACTTACGATATAGCCCAGCGCCTCCAGAAAACGGCGCGCTTCGCCGAAATCGCTCACCTCAAACTCGATCTCTTTCCGATCACTCACTTCCTCGCCAACGGCGGCCGGACCTTTGAAAGTAAGGTGGTAGGCCTGGTCCTGACGCAGGCGCAGCACCTGGTGGGCGGCGGTCAAAGACCCATCGAGTGTATCGAAACGAAGGTTTAATTCATGCTGGCGGGCGTGTTGGAGCCTTGCACCGGCAGCAATCAGCCGTTTTTCCAGTCCGTGTAAATCCGACAGGTAAAACTTGACTTCAAGCTCTGTATCATTCATTTGATTGCCCTCTTTAGGGTTTCCGATACCCCAAATGTATAAATCAATCCAGCGATCGTCAGGCCGATGGCAAAGTAAGCATTGGTCTGGCTGGCGGCAGTACGATCGAACGCCAGCCGGTTGAGCCAATAGCTGGCGGCAAACACCAGCGCGCTGGCCTCTGTAAAAATGACCGACCAGGACAAACAATACCAAAGACTGAAGGCTGCACTAAGACCTAACACTCCCCACAATATCCCGCCCAGCGCCAGGTAAAGCGGTCCAGGATGGATACCCAACTGCTGCAAGAAATCCCAATTGGATATGGCCTGTTGCAGACGCAGCCAGCCAAAAAGCGAAATAAGTAGCATAACAACCGTCAGAAATTTCAAGCTTAAGCTACGTTTTGGACGGAAATGAGAGCTTTGCGATTTGGATAATTGATCCATTAGAACGATTATAGCATGCGGAACCTGTATCGGACCGAACGTGCCAGCTTCAATAAAAAAACTGCCGGGAATTTCACCTCTGTTAATTGATCATGCTATAATTACTCCATTAAGGATGAATACGCAGCCATTCAGGCAGCTTCTCCCTGGTAAAGACAGCTTACTGGTTGAATTTCCGAATTTCCCCTCGGAGTGAAGTTATTTATGTCCCTTTATACCTGCGGACGTTGTGGAAAAGTAGTGGACAAATCGTCCCGGGTCTGCCCACACTGCGGTGCACGTCTGGGTAATATTAAATGTAAAAACTGCGGTTTCAGCGGTTCCGAAGAAGATTTTATCGGAGACCGCTGCCCCCGTTGTAATACTTCCATTAATAATGTGCGCGGCCTTCAGCGCTGTAAGGTGTGTGGTCGACAATTTTCCAGCAATGAATGGGCCTGTCCATTCTGCGGCGCGGTCGTCTGGCAACGCATCGGCTTTATGGTTGGCATAACCGTCATCTCTGTTGCAGCCGCGTTATTGGTATTACCCTTTCCTTCGCTTATCGCTTGGCTGGTGATCGGGGTTGGCGCGGTTTCCCTTTTTATCGCGGCCGGCGGTCTCGGATCAGCGTTGGATATCCGCAGATCCTATCTGTTTGCTATTTCTTTTCTGATGATTGCCGGGTTGGTCTTGACTGGCATGGCAATGCACAAAAAAGGCTATTATTTACATGTCTTCCCAGAAACCCCTACCCCGATTCCAAGCGTGACGCCGACTCCCTCACCTACGATCACGCTTACACCTACGCCGGCACCGCCTGCCAGTCCTACCCCAATCATCACTCCCACGCCATCCGGCCAGGCGACGGTGCAGCGCATTCAGATCAATGTTCGCCTGGGACCCAGCACAGATGATAATGTGGTCTCTTTCTTGAATATGCACGACCAGGTGGCCGTACTCGGCCGCAGCGCGGATGGAGACTGGTTGTTGATTGAAACACCGCAAGGCACCACCGGTTGGATCTCGGCCCCGCTGGTGACGATTGATCACACACTCGATAAAATACCGGTGGTGACGCCGGAAAGCCCGTAAATTCACAGTCCCTCACCCCAAACCTCAGCCTGCGGCATGCTGCGCGATCCCGAGGGGAGAGGGAGCAGGAGGGATGATACAAGAACCACTATGTCCATGCTCAGACGTCATTGGAAGCTGATTTTACCTGTCGCATTAATTCTAAGTGCGGCGATATTTATCTATTTTTATCTCATTCAGGGGTTGCCATCGCTCGATACGCTGCCGGAGAGGCTGGTTACACCCAGCGTGCAGATTACTGATCGCAACGGTCGCACCCTGTATGAGCTTTTAGGTAACGATAGCGGCCGCCATACCGTCCTCAGCCTTAACCAAATACCGCTGGCATTGCAGCAAGCCACGATTGCCACGGAAGATGCCAGCTTTTACAGCAACCCCGGCGTTGACCTGGGCGGTATCCTGCGAGCTTTGTGGATCGACTTGCGTGGCGGGCAAATCCTGTCAGGCGGTAGCACCATCACCCAGCAAGTCGCTCGTAACTTACTGCTCAACGGCAGCCAGGGCACTGACCGCAGTCTGCGCCGTAAACTGCGTGAGAGTTTGTTGGCCTGGGAACTGACGCGCCGGCTCAATAAGGATGATATTCTGGCCCTGTACCTGAACCAGACCTATTACGGCGGCCTGGCTTATGGGGTGGACGCCGCCTCGCAGACTTTTTTTGGGACGCAACCCGCTGATTTGGATCTGGCCGAGTGCGCCCTGCTGGCCGGTTTGCCGCAGGCGCCCGGACTGTATAATCCATTCGATGATCTGGCCGCAGCCCAAAAACGCCAGGATGTCGTGCTGACTTTGATGGAAAAGAACGGCTACATCAGCGCTCAACAACACAGCCTGGCAAAAGAAGAACCCCTGGTTTTGAGCAAAAACCCTTACCCCATCGAAGCGCCCCATTTCGTAATGATGGTGCGCGCTCAACTGGACCAGATCCTGACACAAGATCAGATTTACCAGCACGGCGGGCTGATCGTGCGAACAACACTGGATCTGGATTGGCAACACCAGGCCGAAGCGGCCGTCAAGCAGCAGCTCTGCGACCTGCAAATCCAGGGCCAACAGGCCCTCAGCTACAACGTCAACGATGCTGCCCTGGTGGCGCTCGATCCACGTACCGGCCAGATTCTGGCCATGGTTGGCAGCCCGGACTTTTTTAGCAGCCAGAATAGCGGCGCGGTCAATATGGCCACCACTCCCCGCCAGCCCGGTTCAGCCCTCAAGCCGCTCATTTATGCTACCGCCTTCGACCCGACCCGCCCGAACCCCTGGACGCCTGCTACCATGATCCTGGATGTGACCACCAGTTTTGTCACGCATGACGGTCAGGCCTACATCCCCGCCAATTATGACAACCTGGAGCATGGCCCGGTGCTGGCTCGTACCGCTTTGGCTTCCTCACTCAACATCCCCGCCGTAAAGACGCTCAATTATATTGGCCTGAAAACCCTCTTTAATACCGCCAACCGGATGGGCATCACCACACTGCAGAACCCGGAAAACTATGATCTTTCGCTGGCGTTGGGCGGGGGAGAAGTCAGCCTGCTGCAGTTAACTTCGGCCTATAGCGATTTTGCTACCGGCGGTATCCGCCACGACCCGTATGCCATCCTGGATATCCACGACCCACAGGGCAAGCTGGTTTATCAGGCCAACCCGCCCGCCGGTGTACGCGTGCTGGATGAAAGGGTGGCCTGGCTGATCAGCGATATCCTGTCGGATGATTCGGCCAGGGCAGTCGGTTTTGGGCGCAACAGCGCTCTAAACGTCGGCTTTCCAGCGGCCGTCAAAACAGGCACCACAAGCAACTTTACCGATAACTGGACGATTGGGTACACTCCCAATCTGGTGGTGGGCGTTTGGGCCGGTAATGCCAATCACCAGGGCATGCGCAATGTCAATGGCCTGACCGGGGCCGGACCAATCTGGCACCAGTTCATCCGCTCGGTATTGACCGGCCAGCCTGAGACGCCCTTTGTACAACCACCCGGTCTGGTCCAGGTAAATATCTGTGCGCTTTCGGGGCTGCTGCCTACGCCGGCCTGCCCTTACCGCCGCCTGGAATGGTTCATCGACGGCACCCAGCCCAGCCAATATGATACCACCTATCATCCGGTGGTGATCGACAGCGCCACCGGCCGGTTGGCGGATGACAGCACTCCGCCGGAGCGCCGTTCGAATGAATTGGCTTACGACCTGCCGCCACAAGCCGCTAATTGGGCCCACAGCAACCACCTGTTACTTTTGAGCGATCTGATTGGGAATTCTCCCGTGCAGCCCGGCGGATCTACTGACAATTTAACAACCGGGATAAATGCTCAAAGTCCACTCAGCATTCTGAGCCCGGCCGACCGTTCCATCTATATGCTTGCGCCCGGATTTGATGCCAGCGCTCAGTCGATGCAGATGCAAGTCGCTGCCGCCGATGGTCTCAGACAGGTCAGCCTGTGGTTGGACGGCAAGCTGCTGACCCATTTCAACGCTGAGCCCTACCAGTTCCTCTGGCAACTATCCGTAGGAAGTCATGAATTATGGGCTACAGCGCTCAGTGCAGATGGAAGCAAGCTCGCATCCGCCCACGTGCATTTTGAGGTCAAGTGAGTTATTATTTAGGGCTTCTACCCTGACAAGTCTGCGTCTTTTACAGCTCGTTCCAATAAATCTTGAATACTCAATTCCACAGCCCATTTGTGCAAATAGTCAAAATCTAGACCTTCGGATTGGATCTCTAATACTCCCAGGATATCACGCCATTGCCGATCGGAAACTTCCCCACCCATCCGAAACCATTCCAACTTTGCCAAAATGATATCTTCTGCACTCGAAAAATATGCCTGCTCTGTTTGTGAATCTCCAATATTTTGAAGGATACGCCGCTGCATTTGATTAAGATCAAAGGGCCGATTTTTCAGAATAAAAACATCCACTTTGAACATAGTATCCATGTGGATGAGATTAAAACTCCTGTTGTAAATAATGGCATCCATTATCGTTTCTAGATCAATATAAAATTGATCCTTTAACATTTCATAAAACGGTTGCACTTGTTCCATTCGAATATCCACTACCAGGTCTGCATCGATGGTTGAACGGACAATTCCTTGAACTGCCGATGCCATTGAGCCGCCAATCAGGTAAGGGATATTTAACTGATTGAACGCATCAATCACTTTCAATGTAACCTGGATCGGTTCAGGTAACATTATTTTTTACTCTACCAGTGGACCGTAGACTTTGAGGGCCAGTTCTGGCCCAAGCAGCAGGTCTGCCAGACGCCGGCGAAGCTGCTCGGGGGTTTCGTCCGGATAGCGGGTCTTTAACCCCGCCAGCGCCAATACTCTTACGGTTTCGTTCATCTGACCAAGCAGGGCTAATTTGCGCGCTGGTGAGGCTTCACGAAGCAGCTTCAATTGAAGTTGAGTGGCTTCAGGCCGGGTATCGGAATATATTTCCATCATTATTTGATTATATAGCATTTAGCGGTTCAAGATACCATCCCTTGATTTTACTAATCAATGCAGATGGTCTATAATTAGCTTCGATACGCTTCTTTATCGTTCTAATGAAAGGGTACATCTTTGTCCAATAAATCACGCGTGGCCGTCCTTCGTACAACCCCTGAAACCGTTCTGGCGGATTATATCCGCCTGTTCGAGTTAGCCGGCGGCGCCCAGGCGCTCATGCCCGGGCTGCCCACCATCCTGAAAGATAACATCTCCTGGCACTACCCCATGCCGGCCGCCAACACTTCCCCCTGGCAACTGGAAGGCTCGGTGATGGCGCTGCGCCAGGCCGGTTACGACAGGCTGGTCTGCGTTGAAAACCAGACCGTGGTGACCAATCCCTTTAAAGGCGATAAACTCAACCTTTATGACAAGATTTTCCAGAGCTACCAAATCCCGGTGCGCTACAATTTTCGACCCGAGGACATGACCTGGACCTCTTATAAGCCGCACGCCAAAATGCTGGCCCTGGACCACATCTATCCGGAGGGGTTGTATATCCCGGATTTCTTTATCGGTAAAAACATCGTGCATCTGCCAACCATGAAGTGCCACCTGTATACCACCACCACCGGAGCCATGAAGAATGCCTTCGGCGGGCTGCTCAGCAAGCACCGCTTCTATACGCATACCTGGATCCACGAGACCCTGGTGGATTTGCTGGCGATCCAGAAAGAAATCCACCCCGGCATCTTCGCCTTTATGGATGGCACCACCGCCGGTAACGGCCCGGGCCCGCGTACGTTGATCCCGGTGGTAAAAAACGTGATCCTGGCCTCGGCCGACCAGGTCGCCATCGATGCAGTTTCGGCTAAAATGATGGGCTTTGACCCGCTCAGCATCGGCTATATCCGTCTGGCAAACGAGCAAGGCCTTGGTAACGGCGACGTACACAATATCGAAATCGTGGGCGATATCGATCTGGCTCAGGAAAGTTGGGGCTTTCAGGTAGGTCACACCTTCCACGGCTTCCTGGCCTGGCTGGCCTGGTACGGACCCACCCGCCGTTTGCAGGGCCTGCTGCGCACCCCTCTGGTCGCCATACCGACTGCTATATCCTTCTTCAACCACGACGTGGCCCACTGGCCCTTCAAAGAACATTTTATCTACGAGGACTGGCTGGCAAACACCGAGTGGGGTAAGCTGTTCCAGCGCTACCAGCAGGAAGGCTGCCTGGGAGAGGGCTTCTCTATAAAGGCTGATTAAGACTCATCACGAATTGGACGAATTATTTCGAATAGATCGAATGTTTTTTAAAATTCCTTAAGCCCTATTCGTGGAATTCGTTCTTTGGGCGGAAATAGACCATACCGGCAAACGTCATAAAATTCATCAGCATGGCGCCAAAGACCAGATAGATCAGCACCTGTGCGCCCACCGAGCCAATCACTTGACCAGAAAACCAGGGCAGCAGCATACCGCCCAGGCTATCGCCCACCAGCACAATGCCGCTGATGCGCCCGGTCATATTGATGGACTGCCCCGCCAGGGTGAAGCCGGTCGGCCAGATAGGCGCCATGCAGAAGCCCAACCCGACCGCCATCAGCCACAGCAACCCCAACGAATGCGGTAAAAACATCGCCAGCAGCAGGATAGACAGGCTACTGATGGAAGCCCAAGGCAGCACCTGCCGGGGGTTATAACGAACGGCTATGGGGATCGAGATCAGCCTGCTAATGGTAAACGACAGCCAAAAGGCTGATGTCAGGTAAGCCGCCGTGGCTGCATTGGCCAGATTGAGCGTTACGGAATAGGTGTAAAACCAGCCGCTGAAGGAAACCTCCGCGCCCACATAAAAGAACAAAAACAAAGCGGCGGCAAACACAAACGGATAAATCGCCCGCCCGTCCAATGCTTGTTTTTTCTCCGTGCTCTTTTCAAAAACAGGCTGCGGACTTCCGGATAAGGTCAGCATTCGCAGTCCAAACAGCAGCATAATGACCGCCAGCGCCCGGTAGGCCCAGGAATACCCCAGCGCCGCGCTGATGGCCTGGGCGACCAGCAGCGGCGAAATAAACGCTCCCAGGCCAAAGAAAAAATGCAGCCCATTCATAAAAGGACTGACTTTTTCTCCGTGAGTCCAGATCAGCATGGTATTCGAGCCGGTCAGGATAAAACTTTCAGCAATGCCCCTTACACAAAACAACCCCAACAGCAACCAGAACCAGGGCACAAACGGGATTAAAAAAAAGATGACTGCTTCGCATAACTGTACGATTCCCAGGACAGGATGCCCGCGCAGACGGTCGAACACCCGCCCAGCGACCACCACCCCGATGGTGTAAGCGGCCGAACCCACCATAAAGAGCAACCCCATAGAAGCCAATGGGGAACCGGTCTGAGCAGCCAGGGATGGAAGGGTCGGCCCGACGATGCCGGCGCTCATACCCAGGCACAGAAAGATGGAATAATAAGCGAAGGTGCGTCGGATAGGTTCTTTTTTTGACCAGGCCAGCAGGTTTGCAAGCATGAAAAAGTTCGATCCAGAACTAGGAATTTTGACCGTTCCAATTATAGCGGTAAATGAGATTTAACAACGCGCCCTTACCGGATCACTGAAAACGGATTGGATAGAGAATGTTGGATCCAAAATTATCTGATTTCTTTACTTCCTTAAGTATTAAAAACAGATTAGATATATAATGATTGTGCCGGTTTCAATCAACACAAACCTATATGCAAACCAAAGAGGGGGGACATCCATATGCCTTACCCTGCCAAATCGCTTGTTTTCAGATTTTTGCTCAACCTGTTGGTCGTTTTTTCGCTGACCTTTTCTCAAATTACCCTACCAGTGCAGGCTTGCAAGCCGGATTCTGCTCAAGCAGTTACGCAAATCCCGACGCAAGCCAGTCCAATCGCCCCGGCCATGACCACCGAAACTGCCCCGGCAGCCCAGCAGCAGGCTAATAGTGCAATGAATAGTTGCATCTTTAAATATTGTATCTTCTTCCCGATCATGAATAGTTCCAGCCAGCCAGCCGCGAACAGCGGCTCGGATCTTTCCCTGACCCTGACGGCCGACCTGGACAGCGTTGAACCGGGCGCTCCGCTGGTTTACACCTTGCATTTCAAAAACAACGGTCCCGTAGACGCAACCGGAATTATGCTATACGAATATCTACCTGGATCGACAACCTTCAGGCCAACCGGCAGCACAGCCGGCTGGCAGCAAGTCGGCAACTCGAGCGAGTACGCCCTGGCGATCAGTTGGTTAGCTGCCGGCGCAAAAGGCGAGGCCAGCTTTGCAGTCACGGTCGCAGATCTTGTTCCACAAGGCTTGACCACCATCGATAATTATGCCTGGATCGCAGACGACAACTCGAACCGCCCGGATCCTAATCTGGTCAACAACTCGGCCAGCCTTTCCATCCCGATCTATTTTCCGCAACCTGATCTAGCCATTATGCTCTCAGACGGCGGTTCGGCGGTCGCTCCGGGCGGGGAAGTGATCTATACCCTCAACTATGCTAACAACGGCGATACCCCCTCCAGCGGGGTAATCATAACCGAAACGCTGCCGGCCAATACCAGCTTCAACGCCGCTGACAGCACGGCCGGTTGGCAGCAGACTGGCGGCTCAGGCCCCTTCACCCTTTCGATTGGCAGCCTGTCCATCGGCGAAAACGGCTCGGCCAAATTTGCAGTGACGGTGGCATCCAGCCTTCCGCCCGGGACGACTTCGCTCAGCGACGCCGCCAGCATCAGCGATGATGGCAGCCATGGCACAGACAAAAACCCGGCAGATAATACCAGCACGATCACGACCCTGCTGGATGAATAGGCTGACCTGGATTTGACAACCGGAGTCAATTCCCCTGCTATTAGCTATCCGCTATCTGCTATCAGCTTCCTACGGCTTCACCGTAAATATGCTCCCATCTCCCCGTCCGTACACCTCCGGGAAGTACAGCTCCTGGGCGGTGGGCGGGATGGTGTTGAACACCCCGTCCGTGCTGGCGCGCACCTGGTAGGTATAGACATAGCTTCCGGCCGGCAATTGGTCAGTCGAGAGCACTACCTTCTCGTCGCGCAGCTCCACGTGGCTGAAGAACCACCAGCCCCAGCCATCCGTGCCGATGCGCGTCCAATCAAACGAGTCGGGCATAGTATTGGTCGGGCTGCTATTGAGCGAGGTATCGATCGCCTCCAGGCCAGCCGGCAGCGGGTCTTCGACCAGAATGTTGTGCAGCGTGTTGGTGGCGACCAGCGTCAGGCGGGCCAGCAGCACGTCGCCGGGTTTGGCCGAGCTGACCGGCGTCTTGAGGTCATTCGGATAGAAGTACTGGCGCGAGATGATGATGCCCCGGTCCAGCGCCTTGACCTGGTCGACTGGCAGGTCCACGTTTAGATGGGCGGTGTAATACAGACTGCCGGGACCGCTGTCGTGCGCCAGCACCAGCCGGTTGATATCCTGCGAGAGCAGATCGGTCACGTCCACCGTCAGGGACTGGCTCTGGCCGATGTTGCTGGAATTGGCGCTGGCATCCAGCAGGCCTTTGCCGTTGAAGGCCACTGCATATTGGAAATTGCCGTTCAGCTCGCCGCTTTTCTGGATCCAGTTGCTCATGGCCAGCAACACCCAGGCGGTTTCCTGCGTGCTCTGCCAGTAACCGTTGCTGCGGTTGCTCATCAGCCAGCGCACCGCATTCGGCAGCAGGCCGCTGTTCGGATCGGTCTCGATCAGTGCTGAAAGGATAATGGCAGTCGAGCGGGTATCCGTGTTCCAGTTGAGATAATCCGGCGTTTTCTCTTCCCAATGTGTGCCGGTGGCGGATTGGATGGCAGCCGTGTTGAGATCGGAGATGAGGGTTGGCAGGCGCTGGTCTTTTGGATCGATGATATAGAGCGTCTGCAAGAGGTAAGCCCGGGCGTAATAGGCCATCGATGCTCGCAGGTCGTAGAGCGTCACGCTCTGGCTGACGTCCGGTGCGCCA
>DATFYI010000050.1:0-13714 GCA_035315125.1 Anaerolineaceae bacterium
ATGGTGAGTGGTTCAATTAACCGGGGGGTGCCATTTATGCTTGATAATAAACTCCACCCAATTGCAAAAAGTATTCAAAGTCTGGTAGATGTAGTTAATGAGCGGCTGGCTAAAGCAGAAGAGCTAGCCGCGGAACCTGCTATCAAGAAATAATGGTATTAAATAGGAGTCAATAGTGATATGTCCATTTTAAAGCGACTTCAAGGAAACGATACTCCTACACAACCTGGTCCGGCCGGGACTGATCCGCTCCATAACCCGGGACTACAAGCAAAACGTGTTTCAGCCCCGGCAACTTCGGCAGCTCAAGATACATATCTGGATCTGAAAACGCGTGTTCAGAACAAACTATTATCTAATCTGGACCCGACCATGGATGTCTCCAAGATTGCAGAAGTTCGTCACACCATCCAGGAAATGTTTGAACAAATATTGAATGAAGAAAACATTGTATTATCCAGGCTTGAACGATCCCGCTTGTTCGATCAAATCGCTGCTGAAATTCTTGGTTTTGGACCTCTTCAGCCCCTCCTGGAAGATGAAACCATTACAGAAATCATGGTAAATGGGGCAAAAAACATCTATGTAGAGCGAAAAGGCAAGATTATCCGGGTTCCTGTTACCTTTGAGAATAACGAACACGTCAATCGGATCATCGAAAGGATTGTGGCGCCTTTGGGACGTCGCATTGACGAATCAAGTCCATATGTGGATGCACGTCTTCCTGATGGATCTCGTGTAAATGCTGTCATCCCCCCCATCTCATTGGTTGGGCCAGTATTGACCATCCGTAAATTTGCTAAGACGCCAATTACGGTTGACCAAATGATCCAGTTCGGTTCAATTACACCCGAAGCTGTAGAATTTTTGAAGGCGTGTGTTGAAGCCAGAGTCAACCTGGTCATTTCGGGTGGTACTGGTTCAGGAAAAACAACTTTCTTGAACGTTCTCTCCGGTTATATTCCAGCTGATGAACGTATCGTAACCATCGAAAATGCAGCGGAGTTGCAACTTCGGCAGGAACATGTAGTCACACTCGAATCCCGCCCACCTAACATTGAAGGTCGTGGAGAGGTTACAATTCGTCAGTTAGTGATTAACGCCCTCCGTATGCGTCCAGATCGGATTATCGTAGGTGAGATTCGTGATGAAGCTGCTCTGGATATGCTCCAGGCTATGAACACCGGTCATGATGGATCTATGACAACCGCTCACTCGAATAGCCCCCGTGATACACTTTCCCGTATGGAGACCATGATCATGATGGCTGGTATGGAATTGCCGGTACGGGCCATTCGCGAGCAAGTATCTTCGGCTATTGACCTGGTCATCCATCAATCCCGAATGCGGGATGGTACCCGTAAAATTGTCAGCATAACAGAAGTTTCAGGAATGGAAGGTGACATTATTACCATGACTGATATCTATGTTTTCGAGCAGCTCGGGTTTGAAGATGGTAAAGTAATTGGCCGTCTAAGGCCCACTGGTTTAAGGCCAAAGTTTATGGATAAAATCGATGAAGCGGGTATCCGCTTACCGCCGGCCATATTTGGCATCGGTGAGAGGAAACGCTATTGATAACAATGGTTCATTCTCAAGGGCGGAGGTAATCGCTCAATGACAAGAATCAGGTAGGTGCAAATATGAGTCCAATTTTGATACTTGGCATAGGTGGAGCGATCGCTATTGTACTATTGGTTATAGGTATTGCAACCACAGTTACGACTGAGCGATCGCTGGTACAGGAGCGGCTTGGGCGTTATGCCAACACAACCAACGTTGATTCAAAAGGCCGAGGCCCTGCCCCAACACCAGTTGTAGATTGGTTAAACCGCCGTATGGAAGGGTCTTCCATCGGAGATAAAATCTCGAAGATGCTTGCCCGGGCAGATATTAAAATGAAACCCGGGGAATATATTGCTTTGGTGATTATTGCTGCGTTTGTCGTTGGCTTGGTTGCCTATTTTATTGGTGGCAAGTTTATCATTGTAGGTGTAATTGGTGCTGCTATCGGTTGTTTTCTGCCCGGCATGTATGTCAAACAACAGCAAACAAAACGTCTGCGAAAATTCGATGAAGAGCTACCTGACATGCTCAATCTAATGGTGAATGGTCTTCGGGCAGGTTATTCAACCATGCAGGCCATGGAAGCAGTCAGTAAAGAACTGCCACCACCAATTTGCGATGAATTCAGGCGAGTTGTCCAGGAAATGCAGCTTGGTATACCGATGGAGAGAGCTCTTGATAATTTGCTAAGGCGCATTCCAAGTGATGATTTGGATTTAACAATCACTGCCATCAATGTCCAAAGAGAGGTTGGTGGTAATTTGGCAGAAATTCTTGACACTATTTCATATACTATTCGTGAACGTGTGCGTATAAAAGGTGAGATCCGGGTATTGACATCCCAGGTTATGTATTCTGGACGCTTTTTGTCCTTGCTGCCAATAATAGTTTTGGGTGTTCTATATTTGCTCAACCGAGAATACATGATGGAATTCTTCAAACCAGAGAATATTCCCTGTGGTTATATTGCTTTAGGCATTGGCGCTGCATTAATCATCGCTGGATATTTTGTAATGAATAAGTTGGGTGATATTGAGGTCTAAGGCCGCTAGGAGGTTTCACCTATGACAGTCATTGTTGTTGTTGCATTAATCATTATTGTTGCGGGTATATTAGTTTATATTGGTTTAAAGAACCCAACCGCCAATACGGATAAAATTCTCGAATCCCGTTTGGAAGAGTTTAACCGGCGGGGAGAACAAGTTAATTTGGAAAAAATTGAGCTTTCACAGCCCTTTTCTGAGCGCGTTATTTATCCAATCGCTCGCAGCCTGGGTAATTTAGCTGTCCGGTTCACCCCACAAAATGCCCTACAAGACATATCAAGAAAACTTGAATTGGCTGGTAGTCCGGCAAAATTAGACCCAACCATGATCCTTTCATTACAATTCCTGGGATTGGCCCTGTTTGGTGGGATTGTGGTATTTGTCTTTACAGTGGGTCAAACCAAATGGCCTGCTGGCCGAATTGCACTTTTTACTCTTGTGTTTGGGTTGATTGGTTTCTATTTTCCTGAACTATGGCTGCAGAGCAAAATTTCAAGTAGGCAAAAAAACGTTCGAAGGGCAATGCCAGACGCTTTGGATTTACTAACCATTTGTGTTGAAGCCGGATTAGGTTTTGATGCAGCTATGGCCAAAGTAAGCGAAAAATGGGAAAATGAGCTTTCACTGGCCTTCGCACGTGTTATTCAGGAGATTCAATTAGGAAAACTCCGTCGTGAAGCCATGCGAGATATGGCAGATCGCATTGGCCTGGGAGAAATGACCAGCTTTGTTGCGGCTGTTATCCAGAGTGAAAGCCTGGGTGTTAGCCTGGCCAAAGTTTTACGTATCCAATCTGACCAAATGAGGGTTAAACGTCGCCAATTAGCTGAAGAGGAAGCACACAAAGCTCCAATTAAGATGCTGATCCCAATGGCATTGCTCATCTTTCCATCCCTGATGGTTGTTCTTTTAGCACCAGCAGCTTTCAGGCTGTTACACTCTGCGTTAGGCGCAATGTTTAAATAAACTGAACAATAGCGGAATACTTATGGCAGGGCAAAAACAAAGCCCAGCCTATTACTTATACCATTTAGCATGGAGCACTATTGATTGGCTCTATCCACCGAATTGTGGTGGCTGTGGCACTTTAGGCGAGCGCTGGTGCCAGACTTGTCAGGAACAAACCCAATTGATAAGTGGAAATGTCTGCCCAATTTGTGGATATCCTCAAGCTGGAACAGATATTTGCCAATCCTGTATTTCATCAGTACCCGATTACAAGGCATTACGCTCATGGGGATTTTTCAAAGGCCCTTTGCGCGAGGCGCTCCATCGTCTTAAATACCAGCAAGACCTGGGAATAGGAGAAATTTTCTCCCTTCACCTGATCAATCTGGTATCAAAACTAAACTGGCCTATCGATGGAATTTGTCCGGTTCCTCTCAGCCGGAAAAGAGTACAAGAAAGGGGCTATAACCAATCAAGTTTGCTTGCCTGGCCTATTTCGCTGGGGCTAAAAATCTCCTATCTTCCACAAGGCATCGAAAGGATAAAGGATACTCGTTCTCAAGTCGGGTTGTCAAAACCCGAAAGGATCGAGAATGTTTCAGGGGCTTTTCAGGCGAAACATTCGCTTGTAAAATGTAAAAGTATAATGATAGTTGATGATGTAACTACAACTGGTTCGACCATCCAGGCGTGTGCCCAGGCATTGCTGGACGCAGGAGCCAAAGCTGTCTATGGTCTTACTTTAGCCAGGGCAGCATCTCGAGAAGACCCTATAGGGGCTGTGAAAATCGTTTAATGGGTTTTTGATATTTTAATTATCTCATCTATCTAATCAGGAGGAAAAAATGGCTCTCAAGATCGACATCTTTGCTCGAAATCTAGAAGTTACAGATCGTATTGGAGAGTATGTAAACAAGAAGGTAGGAAAACTAGATCATTTTCTGACCAATATTGAAGAAACACGTGTAGACCTGGAATACGAAAAGTCAGCTCGCAGCGCCGCAGATCGCCAGGTTGCACAAATAACCATCCGGGGGAAAGGATTCATTCTACGCACTGAAGAGAAAGCCGATGATATATTCCAGGCTATTGATGCAGCTTCAGATAAAATGCAGCGGCAGATTGCACGTCTTAAAGGTAAACGAAACCGCGGACGGGGCGATGGTACCCCTGCCTCAGCAATAGCAATTGAAGATCAATTTACTGAAGAAGCCACCAACACACCTGTAATCGCTCGCCGGAAAGAATTCACTTTAATTCCAATGGATGAACAAGAAGCGATTGACCAAATGACTCTGCTAGGCCATGAAGACTTCTTTATTTTCTATAACGTAAACAGTAATTCAATCAACATCCTTTACCATCGCCACGATGGTACTTACGGTCTAATTCAACCTCGTATTGGCTGAGAACATAAGCAAATAAATTTCACGGGCTATGGCGAACCCATGGCCCGTTTTTATTTATTTCATAAAGCTCCTTGTCATGCCTTTAAGCCTGCGCTATAATCAAACCTGCAATTATTTTAATAATGAACGAAAGGCAAGTTTTATGATTGATGTTAATGATCTCCGCAAAGGTGTCACCTTCGAATTGGATGGAAACCTGTATAAAGTGTTGGATTACGCTCATAATAAACCTGGACGTGGCAACGCAACAATCCGTATTAAAGCACGTGATATCCGAAAGGGAACCACACTTGAGAAAACATTCCAATCCGGTGATCGGGTGCAGGACATCCGACTTGAATTCCATAATGTACAATACCTGTACAAAGATGGAGACCTTTTTTATTTCATGGATCTTGAAACTTACGAACAGCCTGGCATTAATAAAACCATTGTGGGTGATTTTGCCGGTTATCTAAAAGAAGGCATGGAAGTAAAACTAACTTACTATAATAATGATCCGATTGATATCGAGCTTCCAACATCTGTAGATCTTAAAGTAACCAGATCAGAAACTGCCGTTCGTGGAGATACAGCGACTGGCGTTACCAAAAAAGTTACTGTCGAAACCGGACAAATGGTGGATGTACCCTATTTTGTAAACGAGGGCGATGTAATAAGGGTAGACACCCGAACTGGTTCTTATGTAACCCGTGTGAATTCTTGAATCGTGATCGATGCTATTATATTTTTCGAGATAATAAATGACCAATCATTTGTCTGTCCCCACGTCGGGGACAGATTTTTAGAATAAGGTAATATGTTTTTTATGAGAACTCCCGCTGGTACTGAATGCAGTTTTTTCTATGGAAATTATTATCGGGGACGAAAACAGGAGGAATGCCGTCTAATCGGTGACGCACCACCTCCAAATCATTGGACACCGGATTTATGCCGAAGCTGCCCCGTGCCAGCAATTCAACGTGCCAATGCCTGCCCTCATCTGGTTTTACAAGGTGAGATTCAAAAGACTCTACTAGGATTAAAGCGTACAGTAAAGGTAACCGCTTACTGTACAAAAAGTGAAACATCTGTTCCCAAACCTGAGGTAGGTTGTGGTATTTGTCATCCGATTCCCCCCGTTTTTACGGATAATGCCAAATGAGTTTGACTGTTCTCTTTGATCTGGACGACACACTGCTATCTAATAATATCGACACTTTTATTCCAGGCTATTTAAAAGCACTTGGAAAAACACTGGCCGAGCTAACTTCAAACCAGGTTATCCAACCATTGCTAGCTGCTACCCAAAAAATGTCGGAATCCAACTCGCCGGAAAAAACCCTGGAACAAATCTTTGATAAAAATTTCTATCCGCAGATTGGTGTTTCAAAAGCTCAGCTACGAGATACGATTGATCATTTTTACAATGATGTTTATCCAGAGTTAAAAATGACGACTCAACCTATACCTGAGGCCATAAGTTTGATCAATCGGCTCATTGATGAGGGTTATACTGTTGCAATCGCAACCCGACCCTTGTTTCCACGCACTGCCATCATCCAACGCCTGGCTTGGGCGGGGTTACCGGTTGAGAAATATCCTTTTGCAATTATTCCTTCCTTCGAAAGCTTCCATTTTTCAAAACCCAATCCAGCTTTCTTCGCTGAGCTCCTTGCCCAGATTGGATGGCCTGATCAACCAGCGGTGATGGTGGGTAACACGTTAGAAGATGACATCCTACCCGCTGCGCAGTTTAATATTCCATCTTTTTGGCTAACTGACCATCAAACATTCTTGCCAGAAAACGCCCACCCGCTTACCGGGCAAGGTAAAATCACAGATGTTTATAGTTGGATAAAATCAATTGAGGCCATTCATTTTCAACAAAGTTGGTCTTCACCTGAGTCAATCCTGGCGATCCTAAGATCGACTCCTGCAGCTTTGGCAACGCTATGCAGCAGGCATCCGGCCGACAAAATGAAAGTTCAACCTAAACCAGATCAACCGACATTAACTGAGATATTATGTTATTTGCGTGATTTAGATCGAGAGATTATTACCCCCCGTTTGTATCGTGTAATTGAAGAAAATAATCCTTACTTACCCGCTGTGAGCACAAATGATTGGGCAGAAAAACGCGATTACCAAAACGAATCAGGCATGTCCGCTTTAGAAAGCTTTACGCAAAATCGCACCGAGTTATTGAATTTCCTCCCTAACCTACCCATTCAATCCTGGAACCGGCCAGCTTTTGAAGAAGAAAGCGGACCAACTACTTTTGATAAAATGTTAGGCTCGTTAGCTACTCACGATCAAAATCAGGTCCGGAAAGTAATTGAGACAATTAATTCATTTTAGAGCAAACAAAATCAATCAAATCAGGGTCTTTTTATAAGAATATTATTAGATTCCTTTTAATCTTTATGCAATGGCTAGCTTGAAAGCCAAGGTATTGGTATAATTTTTATAAATAGTTTCAGAAAAAATGCTAGGTGTATGGTAAGTTGGGAGGTTTTTTGTGAATTCACGGAACCAATCTTATATTATCTACCTCCTGCTGTTTGTAGCCATCATTGCAATGGTGGTCTATAATTTCAGCTCCCAAGGTAATAGCCAGAATGTTTTGACGATTAATGAAGTGGCAGATGGAATTAAAAACGGGACGATAAAGAGAATCCAGGAAAATGACAATAGCCTGACAATCATCTATGCAGACGGATCTCAAAAAACGTCAACAAAAGAATCGAATGCAACTCTGCTCGAGCAGCTAACACAATTGGGTGTAACGCCTACACAACTTTCCAGCGAAAACGTCAAACTCGAAGTCAAGCCACCCAGCGCCTGGCTGGGTATCATCACAGCATTAGGATATATCCTTCCATTCATTATTTTGGGCGGCGCGTTTTTCTTCATCTTCAGACAGGCACAAGGCAGCAATAACGCAGCACTCTCTTTTGGGAAATCGAGAGCCCGTATGTTCACGGGTGACCAGCCGACGGTCACTTTTGAAGATGTAGCAGGTGTAGAAGAAGCCAAGGAGGAGCTCAAAGAAGTCGTTGAATTTCTGAGAGAACCACAAAAATTTATCGCGCTTGGAGCGCGTATACCCAAGGGAGTATTGTTGGTCGGTCCCCCCGGCACCGGAAAAACACTGCTGGCAAAGGCAGTTTCCGGAGAAGCTGGTGTACCATTTTTCTCTATTTCCGGCTCGGAGTTTGTCGAGATGTTCGTAGGTGTTGGAGCCAGCCGTGTTCGTGATCTTTTCGATCAGGCGAAACGACACTCACCCTGTATCGTATTCGTAGATGAAATTGATGCAGTCGGACGACAGCGCGGCGCCGGCCTTGGCGGCAGTCACGATGAGCGTGAGCAAACCCTCAACCAAATGCTGGTTGAGATGGATGGTTTCGACACGGATACCAATGTCATTATCATGGCGGCTACCAACCGTCCGGATATCCTCGATCCAGCCCTGCTTCGCCCGGGTCGTTTTGACCGCCGGGTTGTATTAGACAGGCCAGATGTAAGGGGTCGAGAAGCCATTCTCAAGGTCCATATTAAAGGAAAACCGCTGGCACCAGATGTAGACACTGCCCTGTTGGCACGGGCTACGCCTGGTTTCGTGGGTGCTGATCTGGAAAATCTGGTCAACGAAGGCGCAATTTTAGCTGCCCGGCGTAACAAACGAATTATTGGCCAATCTGAATTTGAAGAAGCAATCGAGCGGGTGATTGCCGGTCCTGAGCGTAAGAGTAGACTGATCAGCGAAGAAGAAAAAAGGATTGTTGCTTATCACGAGGCTGGTCATGCGGTGGTGATGAATACCCTTCCAGAAGCCGACCCGGTTCAAAAAGTATCAATCATTGCGCGCGGTATGGCAGCAGGATATACTATGGCCCTTCCGCAAGAAGACCGTACTCTGATGCCCCGCAAGAAACTGATTTCAGAAATGATTGGCTTGCTGGGCGGGCGGGCCGCAGAGGCGATTGTCTTTGATGATATTACCTCTGGCGCAGCCAATGATATTGAAAGGGTCACTCAGCTTGCCCGTAATATGGTCACCAGATTAGGCATGAGTGAAGGTATGGGTCCCATGGTGTACGGCCAGAAAGAAGAACTCATCTTCCTTGGGCGTGAGATCTCAGAGCAGCGTGATTATTCCGAAGCGGTCGCCGAGCAAATCGACCAGGAAGTGCGCACCTTGGTGAACGATGCCTACCAAAAAGCCCATCAAATCTTACTCGACTACCGGGATCGCTTGGACGCAGTTGCCCAGCGACTGTTAGAAGTCGAAACGATTAACCGCGATGAATTTGAAAAAATCTTCCCGCCGCCCATTCCAAAGAAAAGCGGTACTCCGGTGCTGATTGAAGACTTATAAAAAAATCGGCGGACAAAATTGTCCGCCGATTTTTTATATCCCAATAAGATTTTCAGGCATTATCCAACCCTGCCCGGATTGAATAAATGCCTCGATTTCAGCGTTTGTGTTTTCATTGGCATCGAACCAGTGGATGTGCGGGTCATTTATTTTGAACCAATTCGCCTGGCGGCGCACAAATTGGCGTGTCATTCTTTTCATTTGGATGACGGCTTCTTCCAGCGTCATTTCACCTTTAATATAAGATATCATCTCACGATAACCAATTGCTGAGAGGGTTGGAAGCTGTGGAGAATAGCCCTTGTCTAATAAATTTCTGACCTCATCTGCAAAACCCATCTCCAGCATCATATCAATCCGCTGGTCAATGCGAGTATGAAGGTCCGTCCTAGAACGAATTAAACCAATTAATAGTAAACTGTACGGAGAAATACTTTTTCGACGCTGTTCCGAAAAACGTCGACCTGTACAAAAAATAACTTCCAGGGCCCGTACCGTACGGCGCAGGTTGCTATAATCGATAGAAGCTGCCGCGACTGGATCTACCAATGATAGCCGTCTGTGCAACTCAAGCGAACCGATCTCTCCTGCCCACTTCTCCAGAGCCACACGCATTCGGTAATCTGGCTGTTGCGGAGGAGCTTGCCAACCTTCTATAACAGATCGTATATATTGTCCGGTACCTCCAACCAGGAACGGCAGTTTTCGGCGAGATTGAATATCTAAAATTGCCTGGCGAGCTGCATTTTGGAATACGACCAGACTCCAGACATCATCCGGCTCAGCTACATCCACCAGATGATGCGGTACGATTTGTCGGTCTGCCAGCGACGGTTTTGCAGTACCAATATCCATCCCTCGGTAAAACAGTCGTGAATCGGCGGAGACGATCTCTCCGTTCAATTGTTTAGCCAATTGTATGGCAAGCTCTGTTTTTCCAACCGCGGTCGGACCAACCAGCACGATCAAAGGGTTTGGATAATTAATTGAGGGCATTCTCGAACCAGATTATTTCGGGTTTTGAACCACCCGGTTTTCCTCGAATTGCAATGACATCAATTCGCCAATCTGCTTGTATTTCAGGATGTTCCATTAAATAATATTGAGCAGCATCATATAAATGGCTGCGTTTTCTCGGCGTAATGGCACCTTCTGGATACCCAAAATTCGGGCCAGTTCGGGTTTTTACTTCTACAAATACCATGATCTCATTGTTTTTAACGATGAGATCAATTTCACCGTAGGGTGTTCGTACATTCATATCGATCACTTGACAGCCTTTTTCGAGTAAAAATGCTGCAGCTTGTTTTTCTCCCCAACCACCGATCGTTTGGTTGCGACCCATACGAGACAATTTTCCTGTATCTGACTTTCAAAGATACACTGATTGTAAACCAGATCAAAAATAATTTGCTAAATTGACTTTTATTTTGATATTGTGTTAAACTATTTCTCAGCCAGGAGGGTATATTATTGTGGGTTGCGCCAGATTAATATATGCCGGTTTAGAGGTAATGAGATTTGGAACGATTGTTTCTGGGAGGATTTATGCCAGTTGCTGAAATTATCGCTATTGGAACAGAACTTTTATTGGGGGAGATACAAGATACGAATACTCGTTATCTGGCGCGACTATTCAGGGATGCGGGCATTGACCTTTACCGTGCCAGTATTGTGGGTGACAATGTGGAACGCATCGCTCAGATTATCCAGGACGCGACAAAACGCTGCCAAATCGTTATAACCACCGGTGGTTTGGGACCAACAGTTGATGATCCTACCCGACAGGCTGTAGCTCTTTCAGTTGGCAGGGAAACTGAATTTCACCCGGAATTGTGGGATCAAATCCAGGAGCGGTTCAAACGATACGGTAGACCGCCAACTGAGAATAACCGGCGCCAGGCATTTATTCCTCAAGGAGCAAATGCTATTGAGAATCCGGTTGGAACTGCCCCGGCCTTTCGAGTCGAACTTGAAGACCATGTGATCATCAGCCTTCCGGGCGTACCTCGAGAGATGGAATATTTGATGGAAAACAACGTTTTGCCCTACCTCAAGCAGCATTTTCAGTTACGCGGCACCATTAAAGCCAGCGTTTTGCACACTGCAGGTGTAGGCGAATCCCAAATCGACGAATGGGTGGGCGATTTGGAGACTTTTTCGAATCCAACGGTTGGTCTGCTAGCCAGAGCTGGCCAGATTGACGTAAGAGTTACTGCCAAAGCCGATTCAATTGAAGAAGCGGACCAAATGATTGAAGCGATGGTTGACGAAATCAAACGTAGGTTAGGGGATGCAATTTTCGGACGAGACGAGGAAACATTGCAAGGCGTAACAGTTGCAAAATTAGCCAAGCAGGAATGGCAGCTTCACATTCTTGAATGCGGAATGGGTGGAGAGCTGATCCAGCGGTTGGTAGAAGCAGGTTTTCCAAAGGATCAAACACATCAATTGCCTGAAGAATGCAGCGAAGGATCATTAAATCACGCTCTCTATAATCTAAAACGACAAACTGCTACAGAATGGCTATTCGGTGCAAGTTTCCGGCCTGGTAAAACCAAACAAGAACTGTCTCTTTTATTAATTTCAGAAAAAGGAGAACAACAGGAGTATCGTTCTTACGGCGGACCACCTCCGATGGGTAAAACCTGGGCAGTAAATATTTCGATGGATTATCTCCGCAGATCAATTCGGGCCAAATGATATACAATTAAAGCATTAAAGGACAAAAAATGGAAATAGTCGATTTCTTGTTCAAAAATGCAATCGTCCTGACAATGGATGAAGAAATGCGCCAATTTGAACCTGGCGCCGTGGCTGTTAAGCAGGATCATATTGTCGCTGTTGGGGCAGAGACTGATATTCTGCAAAAATTCACCTCCGATCACATCATCGACTGCAACTTAAAAGTTCTGATGCCCGGTTTAATTAATGCTCACACCCATGTGCCAATGACACTTTTACGTGGTCTGGCGGATGACTTGCGATTAGACGTTTGGCTGATGGGTTATATCATGCCTGTAGAACGAGAGTTTGTTTCTCCCGATTTTGTTAATTTGGGAACAAAATTGGCTTGTGCGGAGATGATCTGCAGCGGCGTCACTTGTTTTGCAGACATGTATTATTTCGAGGAACATGTGGCACAAACGACGGTTGAAGCAGGTATGCGAGCTTTGTGTGCTCAAACCGTCATGAAATTCCCAACCCCGGACGCCCAATCGTTTGAAGATTCATTGGCTGCTACGCGTGATTTTATCCAGAAATGGAAAGGGAATTCCTTGATTATCCCAGCTGTCGCGCCGCATGCACCGTACACCTGTACAGCTGAAATTTTACGAGCGACCTCCGCATTGGCAGTTGAATTTGACGTACCCCTGCATACTCATCTGGCTGAAACGGCAAATGAAGTTGAAATTATGCGCAACGAACAGGGTATGCCTGTTATCCCATATGTAAAAAAACAAAATCTATTTGATGCTAAAGTTCTGGCAGCACATTGTGTGCATATCGATGTGGGTGAAATTCATACTTTGCAACATGCCGGTGCCGGGGTGGCTCACAACCCTTCCTCAAACCTTAAGCTGGCATCCGGTGCCGCGCCGGTTAAACGGATGCTCGAGCTGGGATTGAATGTGGGGATTGGAACGGATGGACCTGCCTCGAACAATGATTTAGACATGTTCGAAGAGATTCGTTTAGCGGCTTTTCTGTCAAAAAATACCTCCGGCGACCCAACTGCTCTACCAGCAAAAACCGCCCTACTGATGGCAACACGCATGGGCGCTCAGGCCATGCACATGAGCCACCTGACTGGATCCATCCAGCCAGGCAAATTTGCTGATTTAATTATCCTGGATGTCTCTCCAATTCACAATTCTCCTCGCTTCAAACGCGATCCAAACGGCATCTATGCTCAAATCGTATATGCATCTAAATCCACCGACGTAACTGATGTGATGATTAATGGAAAGTGGGTGATGCGTGACCGTCAACTGCTCACTTTGAATGAAACTGAATTACTGAAATTTAGCCAGGAATATGCTCGAAAAATAGATATCTTCCTATTCCAGCGCGAAAAATCAGTACTTTCCAAGCTGATCGCGATTGGAGGTACTACGGAAGAGGAAAGCTTCGAAATACAGGCAAAAGTGCCCATCCAAGAAATTGAACCGGTACTTGCAAGACTCGAAAACCTAACCAAGCCCTCATCACTCCAAAAACCTGAAATTGAGATTATCCGAACAAGACATTACCGCCAATATGATACATATTTCATCTTCGATGGATCTGAAGAAGCATGCATTCGCTATCGTGAAGATCATTTCATCAATGAAAAAGACGAAATCACAACTGTTCGATCACGTCTGACTTTAATTGGCCCG
>DATFYI010000051.1:0-7333 GCA_035315125.1 Anaerolineaceae bacterium
GAAAGCCTATGCCCGCCGCCAATCCGTTACCATCAATGATGTACTATTAGCCGCGCTCTACCGGGCCCTGGTCAAACTGGGCAATCCGCCGGCCGGGCAGCCGCTGCCAATCCAGGTCTCAATCGATCTGCGACGCTACCTGCCGGACGTCCAACAACGGGCCATCTGCAATCTATCCGGAGCGCTTTTCCCGGCGCCTGTACTGTATCCGCAGGATACCTTCGAACAGACTCTTGCCAAGGTCAGTGCTGAAATGCTGAGGTTCAAAGCCAACCAGCCTGGACTGACCAGCGCATTGCTGGTCGAATTGGTGATGGCTGGAGGGTATGCGAAAGGGAAAGAACTGCTTAGCAAAGCTACCTCCGGTTGGAGCACAACGATTAACCCTCTGCTTTCGAGCAATTTTGGAGTTTTAGACGCCAAACGGTTGTCTTTCGGCAAAACCCAGCTTGCTGACGCCTGGATGTACAGTCCAATCATGTTCGGCCACGGACTGATGTTGGGCACCAGTACTTACAACGATTGCATGACCATGACCATCGGTTACTGCCAGGGCGTTCTGGCTCGCCAGACCATCGAAGGCTTGTTAGATGTAATCCAAGAAGAGCTCTTTTCGGTAATCGATCCTGGGCTCAAGACGCCTGCCATTTCAACTCATCTGGATATTCTACAAAATGCTTAGTTTCATTTGTATCCTGGCTGATTTTCTGGTATAAATGATCGACAAAAATGATCAAAGCCATCTGCTTCTGGCCTGGATAAACCAGGCCAGAACAACAGCGGGTGATAAATAAGGAGAGAGTTTTATGATTACCGAATCCACTGACCTGGAAAATTTAACCTTGTTGGGAAACAAAGCTCAGCCGTCCAAGAAACTGGAAGCCTTTCCCAATCGAGCTCCAGGTCGTTATTATCTCGTGACACTTGAGACCAGTGAGTTTACCTGTCTTTGTCCTAAAACCGGCCAGCCTGATTTTGCCAACATTCGGGTAGATTACATCCCGGATGAAAAAGTGGTCGAATCAAAATCTTTCAAGCTGTATTTATGGTCCTACCGAAACGAAGGCGCCTTTCACGAACATGTAATCAATAAGATCCTGGATGACCTGGTAGCGGTGTTAGATCCCCATTGGTGTCAGGTGACCGGTGTCTTCAATATCCGTGGTGGGATTGGTATCACCGTTCAATCCGAGTACACCAAGACACCGCAGGCACGCCAGCAATGGCGCTCGACAGAAAACCGCTCAAACAACAGCAGCCATGCTGCTTCACTGGATGATTAACAACAAAGAATCAGGTCAAAGTCGGAATGGAAAGAAAAAATTATCGATGGTATCCGTTTGTGGCAGCCGTTTTTGTCACCTGCCTGATCGTTTCAAACATTATCGCAGTTAAAGTAGTGAATATTGTCGGATTAACATTGCCGGCAGCCGTGATCGTTTTTCCAATTGCCTATATTTTTGGCGATATTCTGACCGAAGTTTATGGCTACAGCCGGGCCCGTATGGTCATTTGGACCGGTTTCCTGTGCAACCTGCTGGCAGTCATTGCCATCTATATCGCCGGTTTGCTACCCGCGGCGGCCTTCTGGACGGCTGGCTCTTTCACGACGCCGGCCTCAGCCCAACAAGCCTATCAGGCTATCCTGGGATTTACGCCGCGTTTGCTGTTTGCTTCTTTTATAGCCTATTTAATTGGAGAATTTCTCAATTCTTTCGTGCTGGCCAAGTTAAAAATAAGGACTGCCGGTCGTTTTTTGTGGATCCGCACTATTTCCTCCACCCTGATTGGCCAGGGCGCCGATTCGGCCGTCTTTCTGACCATCGCCTTTATCGGTATCTTCCCGCCGGGTGCGCTCGGACAGGCCATCCTTTCGCAGTGGGCCTTCAAAGTTGTCTACGAAATCATTGCCACACCGCTCACTTATTTGATCGTTGGATGGCTCAAACGCAGCGAGCAAGAAGATTACTACGACCGGGATACGAATTTCAACCCGGTTGTATTCAGTCAAAACAATTAAAGAGTCTTTCTGAATTAAAAGACCTACGACCCTTTCATTGCTGCCTGCAGCGGTGTCCAGGATTTACCGCCATCCAGAGTCTGTAATAAATAATCATTTCCCTGTACCAGGCGAGAGTCGTAATTTCCAAAGAACGCAACCGCGCCTCGATCCGGTTGGAGTGCAAAACCATCATTTGCATTGACAAACTGGATCTGACTGCCCAGCGGCACGGTTGAATCCGTCCCTACGGGCGACCAGGACTTACCGCCATCCGAAGTTACGAACAGCGTGTCCGGCGCATCTGGCGAGGGATCGCTCTTGCCCAGGAACCAGCCATTCTGTCCATCCAACAAGGTCAGCATGCCTTCCAGGGCAGGTGCATTGCTGGGTTTCCAGGTATTGCCGCCATCATGCGTCCAGGCCAGATAAGATGCTTTGGGTAAACCCTGGAATAAATCGCCTGGTGGAATATACACATTATCGAACTCATACATCGTTACCAATACAGCCCCATCCATCGCTGAACCAAATATCGGCGGGGTGACGTAAGTATACGGTCTGGTGAAAGACGGGAGTCCGGCCGGTTGTTTAAGCTGGATCGTCTCCCAGGTCCTGCCACCATCCGGGCTGCTGTACAGGCTGCCGGTCCCGGCCAGGCCGCTGTTTTTATTCAAGAAGGTAAAGACTTTCGAGCCATAGGAAAGGCTAAAACTGCCTGTCAGGAGTGTTTTAGAAGAACTTGCGTTGGGGACGCCGCTGTAATCCGTCTGCCAGCTTAAACCACCATCCGTCGTGCCGAAAAGGATCGGATAAACGTGCATCATACCGGGATGGATATCCGCCCACAGCCAGCCGTTCTGTGGGTCCAGGAAATAAAAGGAAATTGGACCTAACTCCCCCGCCAAATCCGCCGCTGGAAGGGTGATAGGCGGCTGCCAGGTCTGGCCGCCGTCCGTGGTTTGCTGAACCACCAGATCGCCGTTATTTTCGGGATAGGTAACCCAGGCGTGGCTGGCATCCAGAAAAAAAGCTATCGGCTGCAGAGGGGATTGCATAGGCGGCAGGTTGGCCAATTCTTTGGGGGTCACATCCTGCCAGGCGTTCATACCGCCGACCGTCATCAGGATTTGACCGGTGCTGCTGATCCCCCAGCCGGTCTGGTCATCGATCATCTTCAAGCTGGTGAAGGAGACCGGTAGCGGCGCCCCAGGGGTAGATATAAGCGGGATAGAGGTAGCCGGAGCGACCATCGGGGTGGGCAGAGTGGTTGGCAAAACCGGCTGAGTTTCCGTTGGCAAAACAGGCAGAGTCTCTGTTGGAGAAACGGGTATTTCGGTTGGAGGGCTGCTGGTGACGGTCGGTGTAAATACAGGTGAGCTGCAGCCAACCAGCAGGGCTCCCAAAACTAAACAGATCCATTTAAATTTAGATGATAGAGAAATTCCAGGTTCCTTTTTCACAATGGTTCCATTATAACTCGACAAAATTACTTTTTTAGGGGCTTGTATTTTCTATTTTGACGTGCTAGAATTCTTTTTTAATAATTGAATAGTTTGAAAGACTCTTATCCAGAGAGGCGGAGGGACAGGCCCTGTGAAGCCTCGGCAACCCGTCAGCAATGACATGGTGCCAATTCCTGCAGAGTAACACACTGGAAGATGAGAGGAGTAAAGCCTTATACGCAAACCTCTTCTTGTTTTACAGAAGAGGTTTTTTTATTATCAGACTTTGCGGAAAAGGAGAGCTTTATGCCCATTAAAATACCGGATGCGCTGCCGGCCACAGAAACTCTCAGCAACGAGAATATCTTCGTCATGGGCGAAGATCGCGCCATTCATCAGGATATACGCCCATTGAAAATCGGTATTTTGAACTTGATGCCCACCAAGATCACCACCGAGACCCAACTGCTGCGATTGTTGGGTAATTCTGCGCTACAAGTCGAGATAACCTTGCTGCGCACACAAACTTACCAGAGCAAGAATACCCCCGAGGAACACCTGCTCACCTTTTACCAGACCTTCGAACAGGTCAAGGATGAGAAATATGACGGTTTTATCATCACCGGCGCCCCGGTGGAGCAAATGCCGTTTGAAGAAGTGGATTATTGGGAAGAATTAGAAACCATCCTGGATTGGAGCCGTACGCATGTTTATTCAACCTTTCATATCTGCTGGGGCGCTCAGGCCGGTCTTTACCACCGCTACGGTATCCCCAAATACCCTTTACCGGCCAAACAGTTTGGTGTATTCCCACATCAAATAAAACGTAAGAACGTCAAGCTGCTGCGCGGGTTTGACGACCTTTTCTATGTGCCGCATTCGCGCCATACTGAGGTACGTCGGGCTGATATCCAGCAGGTGCCCGAGCTGGAAATCCTGGCCGAATCGGATGAGGCCGGCGTTTATATTGTCGCCAGCCTGGATGGTCATCAGATCTATGTGACCGGCCATTCAGAATACGACCCGTTCACGCTCAAGGCCGAATATGAGCGAGACGTCAAACTGGGACTGCCGATCACCATCCCTAAGAATTACTACCCTGGGGATGACCCATCCAGCACCCCCCTGGTGCGCTGGCGCGGGCACGCCAATCTGTTATATGTGAATTGGCTCAATTATTACGTCTATCAAGAGACACCCTTCAACCTGGGTGACCTTCAATAAATTAGAAGCAGAGGAAACAATGGCTACCAACCAACATTCATTCGGTTTCACAACCCGCCAATTGCACGCCGGCCAGAGCCCCGACCCAACCACCCACTCCCGCGCCGTGCCTATCTATCAAACCACTTCGTATGTCTTTAATAGCACGGAGCATGCCGCCAGGTTATTTGCCCTGCAGGAACCCGGTAATATTTATACCCGCATCATGAACCCCACTAGCGACGTATTCGAGCAACGCATGGCATCGCTGGAAGGTGGTGTAGGCGCCCTGGCGGTCAGCTCGGGACATGCCGCCCAGGCCCAGGCCATTTTCACGCTGGTTGGCGCCGGAGACCATATCGTGTCCGCCTCGACCCTGTATGGCGGCACCTACAACCAGTTCGTTTATTCCTTCCCACGCCTGGGTATCGACGTGACTCTGGTCGATCCTAAGGACCCTGAAAATTTCCGCCGTGCTGTCCGTCCTAATACCAAGATCCTATATGGCGAAACATTGGGCAACCCCGGCATCAATGTCTTCCCATTTGAAGAAGTCGCCAGGATCGGGCAAGAGTTTGGCATCCCGGTGATGATCGACAACACTTTTGCCACGCCCTACCTGTTCCGGCCGTTTGAATGGGGCGCCAATATCGTGGTGCATTCTGCCACCAAATTTATCGGCGGGCACGGCACATCGATCGGCGGCGTCATCGTGGATGGCGGTAACTTTACATGGGCGGGTAACCCGCGCTTTCCCAATTTCAACACGCCGGATGACTCTTATCACGGTCTGGTTTATGCCACATTGGGCGCACCCGCCTTTATACTAAAGGCGCGCGTGCAAATTCTGCGTGACTTTGGCGGCTGCATTTCACCGTTCAATAGCTTCTTGTTCCTGCAGGGGCTGGAAACGCTCAGTTTGCGCATGGAACGACACGTCCAGAACGCCCAACGGGTAGCCGAGTTCTTACAAAAGGATCCAAGAGTTGCCTGGGTTTCTTTTCCAACCCTGAAAGACAGCCCGGATTACGCTGCCGCCCAGAAGTACCTGCCCAAAGGCGCCGGTGCCATCCTTGGCTTCGGTATCAAAGGCGGCGCGGCGGCCGGCAAAAAGTTTATCGAGAGCCTGCAATTATTCAGCCACCTGGCCAACGTGGGCGACGCCAAAAGCCTGGCCATCCATCCTGCCAGTACCACTCACAGCCAGTTAAACGAAGAGCAGCAGGAAAGCGCCGGGGTATCGCCCGATTTCATCCGCCTGAGCATTGGGCTGGAAGATATCGACGATATCCTGTGGGACCTCGACCAGGCCCTCGGGCAGGCATAGGTCTTAGATTTACCTCCGGCTCGGGATTGCCAACCTCGGTAGGGTTCAAAACCTTACCGGGGTGTTTTCATTTCCAGGGCGCGCTGATGATGTTTGTCCCTGAATCGGCCGAATGCCCTAACAGCGGCTGCAAACCCCACGAAGTCTCGATGGTCTTCAATAACGAGTAATGGCTATACGGTGTGGCGTCCTGAAAACCGGGTTTGATCAGACGAGATATCAGTATAGTGGCGATTTTTCCACCGGCGATAGGGGGCAAACCGCAGCAGCTGGCGGTCGTGGTACCTTCATCGAAGGTGATCACCAATAAACTGTTCTGGTCGAAAGCCGGCGAAGACAGGAGCGCATCGACTACTTGAGCAAGCCATTGATCTGCCGTCGCGACCGGGCAGTCGTGGGCATCATTGCATAAGTTTGGCGTGATCCATGCGAACGCCGGCAGTTGCTTATTCTGCAAGTCGCTGGCAAACTGGCTGAAGGGGACATCATTTTGCTGGCAGCGAGTCGTGCTGGTGCGAATATCATCGTAATAAACGAAGGGGTTGTGTTTTTGAGCATATTTGCCGCTATTTCCTAAGGCACAGGGGCCAGGCATATCTTCCATATAGGCTTTCCAGGTTCGTCCGCTTTTTTCAATGAGGTCCATCAGATTGGTCTGATTGACAAAGCAATCGGTGCAATCGCTGCTGATCCCCTGAGTATCTCCACTCGTCAATGCAATATAGTTGGGTAAACTGGGGTGACTCACTGCATAGTAATTGGTCAGGACGGCATAGCTTTGAGCCAGGTAATTCAGGCTGGGCATGCTGCTGTTCCCGATAATATTGCTCGCCTCTTCATTTTCAAGAATAATCACAATAACGTGGGAAAACACCGGCACTTTTCCGGAAACTCCAGGACTGGCCCGCGGGGATGTAACGGCCGGAGAGGGTTCTACAACCAACGGGCTACAACTGGTCGCAATCACTGCCAAAAATAAAATCAATTCCAATGGAAACGATTTTTTTAGTAATTTCATTTACGGTACCCAATCCACCGTCCCATTGGCCACCAGATCGGATAGCTGCGTCAAACCGCTTCCGTCTATTTTCATGACATACAATCCGCTCTGGCTGACAAATGCAATCCATTTTTTATCCGGCGACACGGTGGCATACATACCGGTATCGCTCAAATTAGTAAGCCGGTCAACCTGCCCGCTATCGATAGATACCCGGTACCAGTCGGATGGGATGTTATGCGCCGAGGCGTTCTGGATGCCAAACAGGCGTTCGAGCAAGGTCGGTGTTGGCACAAGCTGTTGATAATTATTGACTGCGCTGAAAATAATCGATTTCCCATCCGGTGTGAAGAAATGGT
>DATFYI010000052.1:0-10331 GCA_035315125.1 Anaerolineaceae bacterium
CTTTTACGGCTGTCAGGTAGTTGTGTTCGGGCGAATTGTAGCTGATAGTAACGATATCTGCCTTAAGTTTTAATGGCTCGTAACCCACCACACGATAGTCATATGGGTCTGTGACGACGGTTGCCATTGAACGCTCAGCTAATCTAAAACATGAGTGTCCATACCACGTTATTTCCATGAAACCTCCACGATACGCATAGATTATACATTAAATCAAGCCGGTTTTGTTTTATCCTTGACAGAATTCCGGATTCCTTTAAAATAGAGACAATGATTTCTAACAGTGTTAGCTTGCGCGCTCGACGATTGCTCAGCCTCCTCATTTCCCGGAGAGCTGGGCCTTTGGCGCTTAGGTCATCACAGTAAAGAGTAATATTCTCTGTTTAAAACCCTGAGTGAATCCAAGCCCTACCGTCCGGTAGGGCTTTTTTTGGTCAATTTTCCTGGAGGAAACTATGTCTGATCAAACTGTAAAGAAAGTTGTACTGGCCTATTCAGGCGGTCTGGATACATCGGTTATTGTTCCCTGGTTAATCGAGAACTATCATTGCGAAGTCATTTGTTATTGTGCGGATGTCGGCCAGGCGGAAGAGCTTACCGGGCTGGAAGAGCGCGCTAAAATGAGTGGCGCCAGTAAATTGATCCAATTGGATCTGAAGGACGAGTTATGTAAGGATTATATCTGGCCGATGTTGGCTTCGGGTGCAATTTACGAGCGTAAATATTTGTTAGGCACATCGATTGCTCGCCCATTAATTGCAAAGAAACAGGTTGAGATTGCTGAACAGGAAGGCGCAGATGCGGTGGCACACGGCTGCACCGGTAAAGGCAACGATCAAGTCCGTTTTGAGCTGGCTTTTACTGCACTCAATCCTCGCCTTAAAGTGATTGCACCCTGGCGTGAATGGAACATCAAATCACGTGAAGATGCTTTGGCCTACTTAAAAGCACACAACTTGCCGGCTCCAACCAAGAATCCGTCACTTTACAGCCGGGATCGTAATTTGTGGCATATTTCCCACGAAGGCGGGCCACTCGAAGATGCAAATAATCCACCCGAGAAGGACCTGTTCATGCTTTCAGTCTTGCCGGAGGACGCCCCCAATACCCCAGAAGAGGTTGAGATCGGTTTCAGGGCTGGCGCACCAGTGTCATTGAACGGTAAAGCCCTACCGCCCGCTACCCTGGTTGAAAAACTGAATGTCATCGGCGGGAAACATGCAATTGGCCAGGTCGATTTGGTTGAGAACCGGCTGGTGGGTATGAAATCGCGCGGTGTCTATGAGACGCCGGGTGGAACAATTCTCATGACGGCCCTCAAAGAGCTTGAATCAATCACACTTGACCGCGAGACCATGCACTATAAGGACGTAATGGCGCTGCGCTATGCGGAATTAGTATACTTTGGCCAATGGTTTACTCCGCTGCGGGAAGCCATGGATGCATTCTTTAAACAGACTCAGAAAGTTGTGACTGGTACAATTAAGATGAAATTATACAAAGGCAATATGATTATCGCCGGTCGTACCAGCCCTTACAGCCTTTACCGGGAAGAGTTTGCCACCTTCGGACATTCGGAAGTCTATGATCATACCGATGCAGCCGGATTTATTCGCTTATTTGGCCTGCCTTCCAAAGTTCAGGCTATGATGAAAGCCAAAGCGACGGACGTCCCACCCTTGCCGCTAGAAGAGATCGTGCGTGACTAGGAGAATTTTATGAAACTGTGGTCTGGCCGGCTTTCCGGTTCGATGGATGAGACTTTTGCTCTTTTAAACAACTCACTGCCCTTTGATAAGCGTCTGGCGCAGGTGGATGTACGTGGCAGTGTCGCCTGGGCCCATGCTTTGGGGCGCGCCGGGGTGTTAAAACAGGAAGACGTCGATAAAATTGTGACTGGCCTGGAAGCAATCGTGGAGGAATTCAATCGCGCCCAATTTGTTTTTCAGGAGAGTGATGAGGATATCCATACCGCTGTGGAACGCCGCCTGACCGAAATGATCGGTCCGGTGGGTGGCATGCTCCACACCGGTCGCAGCCGGAATGACCAGGTTGCCACAGATTTTTGCATGTGGGTAAGGGAGGCCGTTTTTCGGTTGGAGCAAAACCTGACCGGCCTCCAGTCAGCCTTGCTGGAGCGGGCTGAGCAGGATATGGGAGTTATTCTCCCTGGCTATACTCACTTCCAGCAGGCTCAGCCGATCCTCTTCAGTCATTGGTGGCTGTCCCATTTTTGGGAACTGCAGCGCGATCAGCAGCGGCTGCAGAGCGTCCTTCAGCAAGTATCCGAGCTTCCTCTGGGAAGTGGAGCCCTGGCTGGGACTGGTTTCCCGATCGACCGGTTTGCATTGGCCGAAGAGCTTGGCTTTGCCGGCCCTTGTTCAAATAGCCTGGACGGTGTAGGTAACCGGGATTTCGCTGCAGAGATGTTATTCTGGGCAGCCCTGACGGGTGTTCATCTGAGTAAGCTGGCTGAAGCATTGATTTTATATTCCACCAATGAATTTGGTTTTATTACCCTGGCGGACGAATTCTCAACCGGTTCCAGTTTGATGCCGCAGAAAAAGAACCCGGACCCGTTAGAACTAATCAGGGCAAAGAGCAGCGTGTTGGCTGGCCGGCTAACCGGTTTGCTCGGCACTTTAAAGGCGCTGCCGTCTGCCTATGATAAAGATCTTCAGGAAGATAAGCCGCCGGTTTTTGAAGCGGTGGATACCATGGAACTGATCTTACCGGTCATGAGTGGACTGCTTTTGACATTGACGGTCAATGGTGCGCGTAGCCGGGCAGCGGTTAACTGGCAGATTCTGGCGACTGACCTGGCAGATTACCTGGTACAGCGTGGTGTACCCTTCCGCCAGGCCCATAGCGCCACCGGTCAAGCGGTTCGCCGGGCAACCGAGTTAGGTCTCTCGTTGCCCGAATTGCTGCTGGCAGAGTGGCAGGCGATCCATCCGATGTTTGCAGAAGATTTATATGAAGTTTTTAACGTAGAGCGTTCGCTTGAGAAACGCTCTGCCTGGGGCGGTACCGCTCCGCAGGCAGTAAAAGAACAGCTTGAACTTGCTAAAAAAAATTTAGGCCAGCAACAGGTGTAGTTGACCCACTGTATTCCATAAAGGCCCTGGAAGTTTTAAGCTTTCAGGGTCTTTTTGTTTCTTTTCTAGAAACACCTCAATATAAATGTATGAACTCGAAAATATAAAAATACTGTCTTTAAAAAAAGCTTGGTACTTGACACGAAGTCTTGCTTAGCGTAAACTAAATTTAGCTTTTCCCTAAAGGAAAAATATATGAGAACTATTTTGACGCAGGCAGGCGAAGATTATCTCAAGGCGATCTATGAGCTTTCCGGTGATGGTGAACCGGTCAGCACCACTCAATTGGCCAAGCATCTAAAAGTTGCGCCGGCGTCTGTCACAGGTATGTTGCAGAAGCTGGCATTAAACCAGCCGCCTTTGTTAGTTTACAAGAAACACCATGGGGTGATGTTAACTCCAGAAGGCAGAAGCGTGGCCCTCGAAATTATCCGGCACCACCGCTTACTCGAGCTCTTTCTTTATAAATCATTGGGATACAGTTGGGATGAAGTCCATGAGGAAGCTGACCGGTTGGAGCATGTTATGTCGGATTTTCTTGAAGACCATATTGCCGAAGCTTTGGATAACCCAACCCACGACCCTCACGGCGACCCCATCCCAGACCGCGATTTAAATCTTCCCCCGTTTTCGACGACACCCTTAAGCCAGCTTCGTCCAGGTCAGAAAGCGGTTGTTCAGCGGGTTAATAACCTTGATCCTGAGCTCTTACGTTACTTATATGGGATTGGCATATTACCCCATGCAAATTTAGAGATCCAGGATTTCTCCCCGTTTGACAAGAACTTGCGCATTAAAGTAGTTCAACCCAATAGCGTCGTCGTGCTTGGCCCGGCTGTCACCACCCAGGTATTTGTAGAAGAAATTGAATGACCCCGGAATTACCTTCAGGCCTGCATAGCCGCATATACGCTTTTGTACGCCAGATCCCGCCCGGAAAGGTAATTACCTACGGTCAGGTTGCCAGTTTAGTTGGTGGATGTACGGCGCGCATGGTCGGATATGCAATGGCGGCTTTGCCAGAAGGCTCGGATGTGCCCTGGCAGCGGGTGATCAATCACCAGGGAAAAATCAGTCCGCACGGGGCCGGTTTTGGTAGCGCGCTGCAACGTCTCCTTTTGGAAGAAGAAGGCGTCCGCTTTGATCTACAGGGCCGCATTGATTTAACCGAATTTGGCTGGTTATAGGATTGAAATTTTCTTGCTGAATGTGTATGATATTTAAGATTAATAATTCCCGGATTGTATTATTTATTCAACCTACCCCGGGGATCCGATATTATTCAGTCCATTGCAGGCATAGTGATGCTGGAGGAGCTATCCGAAATGACCGACTCAAGCCAACAACAAATAAATACAAACTCAATGCCAGTTGAAAGAATCCAATGCCAGTGGTGCCAGGGCATGAATGAAAAAACTGACCTGAGTTGCCGGACGTGCGGCGCACCCCTTGATATTCGAAATTTGATCAGCGAATCAGGCTGGCGTGAAGCGCCACGCCTGAGGGATATGACCGAATTTCATTTTAGTAACAGTACCTGTCAGGTTGAAGGCGAGATTGTGCCTGTAGCCGAGATTAACCTGGGCGAGGGCGATAGTGTTTATTTTGAACATCACGTCATGTTGTGGAAAGATTCCAATGTGCCAATGACGGTGATGCCAATGCCAGGCGGTATGAAACGCGCACTGGCAGGTATGCCTTTTATTGTCAGTCTGGCCCATGGGCCCGGCCGTATCTCTTTCTCACGTGATGCGACCGGTGAGCTGATTGTCCTTCCACTCCATCCGGGAATGGAGCTGGATGTCCGCGAGCATGCCTTTCTGGTAGCTTCCCACCAAATTGCCTATTCATATGTCCGCATCAAGGGCTTGCGAAATATTCTGTTCGGTGGTCAGGGGATGTTCATGGACCGATTTGTGACTACGAATGCCCCCGGAGTGGTGATTCTGCATGGTTATGGGAATGTTTTTGAACGTATCCTCAAAGCAGGCGAAAGCATACTGGTCGAGCCCGGCGCTTATTTATACAAGGATTCAAGTGTCACAATGAGTGTCGAACCTGTCCAGCTCAGTACCGGCTTATTTGGCGGGACCAGTATCAATTTCGCCAGAATGACCGGCCCTGGACGAATTGGCATCCAGTCGATGTATGTCCATCATGTCACCGAGTGACAGGGAGCAGAATTATGGCAAACAACCCATTTCAGGCTCATGATGGTTCCGTTACTCCACCAATCCGTCAAAATGTATGTTCTTGGTGTGGAACGGTTAACGATGGCACCCATTTAAGCTGTCCGAGTTGTGGGGCCACTCTTGATGTACGTGCCAACGTGACCAGGTCGGGCTGGACAAAAGCGCCGGGCCGCAAGGATATGGCTAAAATTCAGTTCGGCAATTCATCCTGTCAGATCGAAGGGGCCTATGTTCCGGTAATCGACATGAATCTGGCTCCAGAGGATAGCGTTTATTTTGCCCACCACGTTTTATTATGGAAGGATGATCAAACTCATATCGGCGCCATGTCAATGAAGGGCGCCTGGAAGCGTATGCTGGCAGGGATGCCGGTCATTATGACCCAGGCCAAGGGACCTGGACACGTGGCATTTTCACGAGACGCGCCCGGTGAAATGATTGCGTTGCCTTTACAACGCGGTCAGACGATCGATATACGGGAACACGTATTTGTTGTGGCCACCGGGCAGGTTAATTATGACTGGATCCAGTCAGGTATCTGGTTTACCACCGGCAGCGGAGATGACCGCGAGACCCATTATCCAGTTGGTATGTATATGGATCGATTCAGTTCGCCAGGAGCACCGGGGCTGCTTTTAGCTCATGCCTCAGGGAATGTTTTTGTAAGGCAATTAGCTCCAAACCAAAGCATCCTGGTCAAGCCGACTGCTTTATTCTTTAAAGACCCAACAGTTAACATGCAGTTGCACATTGAGCAGCCGCGTAGCACCTGGAAGGCCTGGTCCACCTGGGGTGAGCGCTATCTTTGGCTGCAGTTATATGGTCCTGGACGTGTTGCAGTACAGTCTGCATTTGAACCCATCGAAGATAACGGACAAAATATCACCAGCTCTTCGGGTATAACAATTCACCGCTGGTAATCAATAAATAGCATTATCTTCAGGCACCCAACACAGAATAGATCTGAGCTGGGTGCCTTTTTTTATTAATTCCTTGCTCAACTGTAAGGTATCATCTCATCAGAGGATCGCTATAATACCAATAGACCATAGCATGTCAAAAATCGTGCCTGTTGTTAATTCTTTTTTGTGTATCCTTTTTTATAACACTTAATTTAAATTGAGCGATAATTAATTTGTTATAGGTGGGTAGATTAGTCAATGAATGCCCCAACAAGGTCAGCCAATTATTATTTGTAAAAGGTAAAGTATGTCGCTTCGCAGAAAGACATTTATCATAATCATCCTAACAGTTATTGGGCTGATTTTGTTTGTGTCGGCTTCGTCAACTTTTATTCTGGGAAATGGATTTAACGCTCTTGAAAATGAAGAAGTCCAATCCAACATTGAATCTGTTCGTGCTGCGATACAAACCGAAAATGATTCGCTGAATATTGCCAGCGGTGATTGGGCAGCCAGTAAAGCCGCATACGACTTTTTAAGTGGCAAGAACGATCAATATATTACGGACAACATCAGTACGTTGTCATTTGAAAATTCCCGGTTGAACCTGATCCTGATTGCTGATGCTAGCGGTAAGATTGTTTATTCTCAAGGCTTTGATTTAGAAAAAAGTCAAACAACCCCTTTATCAGCCGACTTAATAAGTCTGATCAAAGCCAACTCAATTTTATTCCAACACAACAGCCAGTCCAGCCTGACTTCGGGTTTGCTAAATCTGCCAGGTGGAACAATGTTGGTATCATCCCGCCCGGTTGTTCCTGACACTACAAGTCCAATTCTCGGAACGTTGATTTTTGGCCGTTATTGGAATGATCAAGAGGTCAATAGAATTGCGAGCTCGACCAATCGATTAATTCAAATAGCCCGGAGTGATGATCCAAAGCTCTCAGGTGATTTTCTTCTAGCCAGGAATAAATTATCGAGTGGTTCATCCGTCTTTACACAACCTGTAAATGGATCAGTAATAGATGGATACGCTTTATTAAATGATATCAATGGCAAGCCTGCCTTGATTTTACAGGTTCAAAACCGGCGCGATATTTTTCAGGAGGGACGGGCCAGTCTGGCTTATCTTGTCCTGTCTTTATTGGTAATCTGTGTGTTGTTTGGCGCAGCCGCTTTGTTTATTATTGAAAAAAATATTGTATCCCGCATTAATTATCTGAGCCAACGAATCAGTCAAATTGGCTCCAGCGGAGATTTATCGCTCCGGTTAGATGTTTCCGGAAAGGATGAGCTGGCTAACCTGGCCGATGAGATTAACAAAACATTCGATGCGCTCAAACAATCTGAAAATGCCCTGAAAGGCAATGAGGAACGCTTTCGGACACTATTTAATTATTCTCCGGTTGCGATCATGGAGATGGATTTCTCAGAGATGAAAGCTCATCTCGATACATTGCCATATCAAGAAAAAGGGGGCTTGCCCTTCTTCCTGGATGTTCGCCCGGATGAGTTCAAATATCTTTTTTCGATGCTTCACATACTTAGAGTAAATGAAGAAGCTGTCAGATTGTTTGATGCTGAAAACGAAGCCAGCCTGATCGACACTCTTCTTGCTAACAATGAAAGCACACATTCTCCCGAATTTGAAGGAATCGTTTTGGGATTTCTGGAGATGATCGCGAATAATGATAAAACATTTACGATTGAGACCGGGATCACCTCATTTAAAAATAATTTGCGCAGGCTATATTTACAGGCATCCGTTGTATTTGGACACGAGGCTGATTATTCTCAGATAATTATTACACTGATCGATATCACTGCTACGAAACGAATTGAGGAAGCACTGCGTGAGAGTGAAGAACGCTATGCATTGGCAGTGCGAGGCGCAAACGATGGCATTTGGGATTGGGATCTTCGGTCAAATATCATCTATTATTCGCCGCGCTGGAAAAATATGTTGGGATATAAAGAGGAAGAGATCTATGATTCGCCAGACGAATGGATGGGACGTGTCCATGCAGAAGATATTGATCAGTTAAAAGCTGACCTAAACGCTCACCTGCAAGGCCAAACCCCCAATTTCAAAAGTGAACATCGTCTCTTCCATAAAAGCGGTTCTTACCGCTGGGTTCAGGTGCGCGGGTTGGCAGTTCGGAATGGCGATGATAAAGCTTACCGTATCGCCGGCTCGATGACTGATATCAATGCCCATAAGGTGACCGAAGAGTATCTGCGGCATGACTCGATGCATGATACCCTCACAAACTTACCTAACCGGGCCTATTTCACTGACCAATTACGCCGTACGATTGAGCGCACCAAACGTCACAGTAGTAATAAAGCAGCAGTATTGTTTATGGACCTTGACCGCTTCAAGATCGTCAATGACAGTCTGGGGCATAGCAGTGGAGATAAGATGCTTTTGCTGGTAAGCCAACGCCTGGCGACCTGCTTGCGCCCCGAAGACACCGTTGCCCGTTTTGGCGGAGATGAGTTTGCAATATTATTGGAGGAAATCAAGGGCGTTAACGATGCTACCCGGATTGCCCAGCGTATCCAACAAGAATTATCCAAACCTGTTAGCCTGAAAGGGCACGATGTCTTCACAACGGCCAGTATCGGGATTGCCCTCACTGCCAGCGGCTATGAAAGGCCGGATGATTTGCTGCGTGACGCTGAGACGGCCATGTACCGGGCTAAGGCAGATGGCCGGGCATGCTACCGTATCTTTGATGCTGACATGCATGCTCGCAGTCTTTCAGTGCTGCATCTGGAAACTGAGATACGTCAGGCAATCGAGCGCAAAGAATTTCAAGTCAACTATCAGCCGGTCATATCATTGAAAACTGGCAAAATGGTTGCAGTTGAGGCTTTACTGCGCTGGGTCCATCCTGAACGAGGGATTATTATGCCCTCAGAGTTTATTCCATTGGCAGAGGAAACTGGTCTGATCATTTCATTGGATGAATGGGTTCTAAAGGAGACTTGCGAACAAGCGAAAAGATGGCAGGATAGCTCTGGATGCGAATTGGCCGTGGCGGTGAATATCTCTGCACGTCACATGCAGGATCCGGGTTTGGCGGAGCTGGTTCGTCAGGTAATCCATGAGACAGGATTATCGCCAAACTTGCTGAATCTGGAAATCACCGAAAGTGCAGCAATGAACGATTTAAGCCAGACAGATAAAACATTGCAAGAGTTAAGTAAGATGGGCGTGAAAATCTCAATCGATGATTTTAGCACCCAGTATTCATCTTTAGGTTACCTGAAGCGTTTTCCGGTCAGTAGCATCAAGATTGATCAATATTTTATGCAGGATGTGATTGAAAACTCGGATGACGCCGCCATTACCACAGCCATCATCGCCATGGGTCATATCCTCAATTTAAAAGTTATTGCTGAGGGCGTTAAAACAATTGAACAGCTCGAGTTCTTAATTGCTCAAAAATGCGATGAAATTCAGGGGCACCTGATCAGTAAAGCAATTCTGCCCGATGATGTTTTAGCTATACTAAAGGAAGACCGCAGTCTGATAGAAATGTATCTCCATCCTGGGTAGGTCTTACTGGCGAAACCGGGAAACGTTTATACATTAAACACAATCTTTTTGGCTTGACCTGATATCTGCTTTCCATTACAATCCCTAAAGACCTAAAAATGAGATTGGCCACCGGCATCAAGCGGCCAATTGTTCTGTTTATCAATCACAAACTTATAGACTGTTCAGATAGAGACGCCAATCCGGTTGCTATAATGGGCACCAGGGATCTGCATAATACTCGGATTGAACTGACCTTTGAAAAATGTGGCATTATGAAAATCTATCATCGGATTTTTTTGCAATTGATGCGAGGCGTTTTTAATCTGACTTGCCGGATTGATAGCACACAGCTAGCACGGCTGCCGAAAAAGGGCCCGGCAGTGATGATCATCAATCACGTGAATTTTTTAGAAGCGCCGGTGATGTACATTCTCATACAAGATCGGCAACTTGTGGTAATGGTGAAAATTGAGACCTGGCAAAGCTTTACCTTGCGGGCTTTATTTGAGCCCTCCAGAATGCTTCCGGTCCGGCGCGGTGAGGGTGACCGCACTGCCCTGCGTTTGGCACAGCAATCCTTAGAAGCGGG
>DATFYI010000053.1:0-7262 GCA_035315125.1 Anaerolineaceae bacterium
TAAATGCAACTCAACCTCAACCTACTGAGGTTTTGCCAACCCCCACGGCGACAGTGCCGCTGGTGCGCAGCCTGACAATTTGTCTTGGCCAGGAACCCGACTCACTTTATCTTTATAAGAGTTCCTCTAAGGTCACCTGGAGTGTGTTGGAAGCGATTTATGACGGCCCGTTTGACACCCGCAATTTCTCAGCCCAACCGGTTATTTTGCAAAAAATGCCGAACCTGAAAGATGGGGATGTATCCATTGCCTCTGTGGCTGTGCAAAACGGCCAGAAGATCGTGGATGCCAATGGCGACGTGGTTAACCTGGCCAAGGGTGATACGGTTTTCCCGAGTGGCTGCAATGGGCCGGATTGCGCAGTACCCTGGGATGGATCCAGTCCATTGCAAATGGACCAACTGACGGTTAAATTCAAGCTGCTGCCCAACTTGAAATGGTCCGACGGCAGCCCCTTGACTTCGGATGATTCGGTTTATTCATACCAGCTTGCTTCGGATCCGGCTACACCAGTTTCGCAGAGGATATCGCAGCGAACCGTTTCATATCAGGCCCTTGATGCTCAGACTGTCCAATGGGTGGGCCAACCCGGCTTCATCCCTTCCGACTATAATACCCTCTTCTGGATACCGCTGCCAAAACATAGCTGGGGCGGTATCAGCGCTGCCGATTTATTGAATTCAGACCAGTCCAACCGCTTTCCGTTGGGGTGGGGAGCCTATATTATCAAGGATTGGGTAGCCGGGGACCACATTACCCTGGTGAAAAACCCCAATTATTTCCGGGCCAGCCAAGGGCTCCCCAAATTTGATACCCTGGTGTACCGTTTCCTGGGCGAGCCGGCCGATAATAATCTGGCCGCCTTATTGACCGGTGAGTGCGATATTGTCGACCAGACTTCGTTATTGGACGAGCAGCTTGAAACGGTTTTGGAATTACAGCAAAGCAACAAGTTGAAGGCCTATATCGGTCAGGGGCCGGACTGGGAACATATCGATTTTGGGATAAAACCGGCCAGTTATGATAAAGGCTATACCAGCTCCGGTGGCATACGTCCCGACTTTTTTAGTGATGTACGCATGCGTCAGGCCTTTGCTTATTGTATGGATCGCCAGGGCATTGTGAATAACCTGCTCAAAGGCCAAAGCTCCGTTCCGGCCAGTTACCTGCCGCCCTCCCATCCCTTATTTATGAAAGATCTGACGCCGCTGCCATTTGATGTATCCAAGGGGCGCAGTTTGCTAGATCAAGTCGGCTGGAAAGTAGTCAGCGGCGATCCGAAAGCGCCGCGCCAATCTGTTGGAGTTGCGAATGTGGCGGATGGCACTTCGCTGTCGGTAAATTATTTCACTACCGAAGCAGCTTTGCGGGTCGATGTGGCTAAAATGCTGTCGGATTCTTTGGCTCAATGCGGAATCAAGATCAATGTTCAATATATGAACCCCGGTGACCTGTTTGCTCAGGCTCCGGACGGTGTTTTATTCGGGCGCAAGTTTGATCTCGCCCAATTCTCCTGGGAGACCGGCGCTCAGCCGCCCTGTCTTTTCTATCAGACCGATCAAATCCCTTCGGATAGTAATAATTGGTTAGGAGTTAATATCACTGGTTTCAGTAACCCGGATTATGACGCGGCTTGTAAGGCGGCCCAATTTACCCGGCCAGACCAGCAGGATGCCTATATCAAAGCAAACCAGGATGTCCAGCGTCTCTTTGCAGAACAGCTACCGGTCATTCCTTTGTTTTTCAGGCTGGAAATGGCGGTATCCAGACCGGATCTGTGCGGTATGCAGATGGATGTGACCGACCGCAGTGACTTGTGGAACCTGGAATCATTGGATTACGGCAAGAATTGCCAATAGACGACCGTGAAGCGATTCTGGTATGATTAAATGCCCTGAAAAATTGCTGCTCATTGATAAAGTTGGTGTATGATTATTTCAATATTTAAGAAATTCCATCAGATAAAGTGAGGCCAGTTGAAAGAACAATCCTCTAAGCCCCTGCTCGAGGTGCATAATCTAAAAACCTATTTTTACACAGAAGATGGTGTGGTTAAAGCCGTCGACGGTGTGGATTTCAATGTTTATCCGGGCGAAGTGCTTGGATTGGTTGGGGAATCTGGCTGTGGTAAGAGTGTGACTTCATTCTCTATCATGCGTTTGGTGACCCCGCCTGGCAAGATTATTGAAGGCGAAGTATTATTTGAAGATCAAAATCTTTTGAAAATTTCTGAAGATGATATGGTGCATATCCGTGGCAACCGTATCTCGATGATTTTTCAACAGCCCCAGTCCAGTTTAAATCCGGTTTTTAAGGCCGGTGACCAGATTGCAGAAGTATTCGAGATCCATGAAAAAACGAATAAAGAAAAATCCTGGTCAGAGGCTGTTGATCTCCTCAAACTGGTCGGTATCCCGGATGCTCCCAAAAAGGCCAGTTCTTACCCGCATGAAATGTCAGGCGGTCAGGCGCAGCGCGTTATGATCGCCATGGGATTGGCCTTGAAACCCAAGCTTCTAATTGCAGATGAGCCAACAACTGCTCTGGATGTAACCATTCAGGCCCAAATTCTGGATCTGATCCGAGCGCTGCGAGAAAAGCTGGGCACATCCGTTATCTTGATCACTCACGACCTGGGAGTTATCGCCGAGATGGCCGATCGCGTAGCGGTGATGTATGCCGGTCGGGTCGTGGAACAGAGCGACGTAAACACACTTTTTGAGAAGCCGCTCCATCCCTATACTCAGGGTTTGATTGCTTCTATCCCTGTGTTAGGCAAAGTTCAGCAACGCCTGGATGTTATACCGGGTTCGGTGCCGAATCTGGTAAATCTACCTCCAGGCTGCCGGTTTGCGCCGCGCTGTCGTTTGCGGGAAAAATATAATCTAACGATCTGTACCGAGATCGAACCTGAATTAGATGAGATTGCGCCCGATCATTTTTCACGCTGCTGGCTTTATGTTACTCATGGCGAACACACAGCGCCGCTTGTGGCTTAACAAAATGTTTTTCTTAACAGCCCAGTCATTATTTGTATGTGAGGATATCTAATGAGCGAATCACAAACTCATCCGGATGAAGACAAAAATCTCGTTCGGGTTGAACATCTGAGGAAATATTTTCCGGTACGCGGTGGCGTCATTCAGCGAGTGGTAGGTTGGGTACAGGCCGTCGATGATGTCAGTTTCACGATTAAAGATGGCGAAACGCTCGGTATGGTAGGCGAATCTGGTTGTGGCAAAACCACTGTCGGACGGACCATGCTGCGCCTGACTGAGCCATCCGGCGGTCAAATCTTCTTCTCGGATGTAGATGTCTTCTCTTTGAAAGGAAGGGGTCTGAAAGATATGCGGCGCAACATGCAAATCATCTTTCAAGATCCCTATGCTTCGCTTGATCCACGCCTTCCCATCGGTGATTCCATCATGGAAGGGTTGAGGATCCACAATATTGGTACACCCAAAGAACGGTATGGGGTTGTGCTCGATATGCTTCACAAAGTTGGTTTGGAAGAATACCACGCCCACCGTTATCCGCACGAATTTTCGGGCGGTCAACGCCAGCGGATTGGTATTGCCCGCGCTCTTGCCTTACAGCCAAAATTTATTGTCTGTGACGAGCCTGTTTCTGCGTTAGATGTCTCCATCCAATCCCAGGTTTTGAATTTGCTAAAAGACCTGCAGCATGAATTTGGATTAACTTATTTGTTTATTGCCCATAACCTGAGTGTGGTGGAACATATTTCGGACCGGGTGGCCGTGATGTATTTAGGAAAGATGGTAGAGCTGACCGACCGGGAAGAGCTTTTCCGCAGTCCCCTTCACCCTTATACACAGGCCCTGATGTCAGCCATACCGATCCCTGATCCGAAAATTAAGCGTGATCGTATCATTCTTAAGGGAGATGTTCCCAGCCCACTCCATCCGCCAAGCGGCTGCCGGTTCCATCCGCGCTGTCCGGTGGCGATTGAACATTGTAGCGTGCAGGAGCCACCGTTTCTTGAAGTCAGCCCGGGGCATTACGCCGCCTGCTGGAGAGTAGGATAATGGCTTGCCGTTGATTGGAATGTGTCGATCTAAATCCGGATGATGGGGGTTTGGCTCATAGCCCATCATTGAGTTGATGAGAGCGATAAAAAATGAAACATGTTCTGATTGTAGACGATGCTCTTGAAATAGGCCGGTTGCTTCAATCGGCCCTGGCGACCCTGGATATCAAAATAAAATCGATGGTAGTCCCTTCGGCGGAAGAGGCGTTGTTGGAGGCAACCCATTTTCCAATCGATTTACTTGTAACGGATATTCGTTTGCCAGGGATATCTGGGACAGAACTGGTTCGAAAGATGAGAAGCCTTCACCCGGCTTTAAAAGTGATCATGATCACTGGCATGACCGGAACGGAGTTCGAGCAACAGAGCCGCGATCTGAAAGTGGATAATTTCTTCCGGAAGCCGATCAAGACCAACGATTTTCTAAATGCCGTGGAAGCCTTGATCGGAAGCGGAACTACAGAAAAACGGTCGATGGGTGTGCAGATCACCCCGGCTGTATCATCAGTATCCTCAAGTCGTCTGGTTGATTTGTTGGTTAAATTGCGTGCAAGCCTTGGGGCATTGACTGTATTGGTTCTAGAGGGGCGCGGTCAAATTATCGCTCAGGCCGGTGAATTTCCGGATGCCGATTTTGAAACAGAATGGGTGCCGCGTTTATTGGCAGCAGTCAGGTCTGGAATTAAGGTTTCGCGTTGGATGAAAGAGACCTTTACACAGAATATTGTGGCCTTTCGGGGCAAGTCTTATCATGTAATTCTGACCCAGGTAAGCGGGTATGCCTTGCTGATTGTCGTAGGCGCTAGCCGGACGGATTTACGCCTGGCGCTGGCATTTGAAGAAGCAGTCAATATTCAACCAGAACTTGAAGCTATTTTGACTTCAGATGAGAAAGAAGCCTCTGCCAGCGAGTCACGTCCAGGCGCAAAACAAACAAAGCCACTTGCACCGGTTCATAATCCTGAATCAAAGCCGAAAGAATCTGAGGTTGAGCCGGTGATCGAACCGGTTCCGGCGCCGATGGAAACGACACCCGAAGAGCTGGCCAATCTTTTAGAGGGCTCGGCCGGGAAATTAAAACCAGACGAGGTGAATGATTTTTGGAACATGGCGTCCGGTGAAAACAAAATTCCCTCGAATAATCCGGATATACTGACTTATGATCAGGCTCGTCAGATGGGTCTTACACCCAATGATCCAGATGAGCAAACCAAGAAATAAAAGCAAGCAGCTATTGCCAGATTAGACTTGTTTGTGTTAAAATCTCTAATCGCACCGGCGATGTCCGGCATACTGGGGCGTGGTGCAATGGCAGCACACCAGACTTTGGATCTGTGGATCTTGGTTCGAGCCCAGGCGCCCCAGCCTGTTTTCCAATAATTGGAACTTTGCGCAACCACCGGGGCGGCGCAAAGTTTGTGGTTTAATAATAAAGAGGAGCTATCCTGGATTTGCAGAGGAGTTTAGCATGATGAAAATCACGGTTGTTATCCTGGCAGCCGGCCAGGGGACACGAATGCACTCAAATACGCCAAAGGTTCTGCACCTGCTGGCCGGTCAGCCGCTTATTCGATATTCTTTGAAGGCTGCCGCTGGTGTTGGGACAGAAATGCCAGTGGTCGTGGTTGGCCATGGTTCCGAGCAAGTTCGCCAGGTGGTTGGGGAAGATGCCCGCTTTGTGTTGCAAGAACCTCAGCTTGGCACCGGTCACGCAGTTCGGGCTACCGAATTCCTCCTGGATGGCAAAACTGACCTGATGCTAGTGATCAGCGCAGATATGCCTCTCCTGAGTGGGGCTACCTTACGTCATATGGTTTCTATACAACAAGATAATCCGGGCCCCATCACGATGTTGACAATCCTTTCGGATGACTCGCATGGTTTTGGCCGGCTAATTCGGGCGGTGGATGGATCAGTTTGTGAGATCGTCGAAGAAGCGCATGCCACGCCCGAACAGCTTGCCATTCGGGAATTGAACGTTGGAGCTTATTGTTTCAAGGCAAGCTGGTTGTGGGATGCACTTAAGCGAGTGCCGCTTTCCCCCAAGGGCGAATATTATTTGACGGACACGGTCGGCCTGGCAGTGGCGGATGGCCTGCCTGTTCAGGCTTTTGCGCTTGAGGATAGCGCAGAGGCGCTGGGTATCAATACCCGTGTCCATCTGGCTGAAGCCGAGAGTATTCTTCATCAGCGTATTAATAAAAAGCATATGCTGGCCGGCGTCACATTGATGGATCCGAATTCGATTTATATTCAAGCCGACGTAACGATCGGGCAGGATACCGTTATCTGGCCGAATACTTATTTACGCGGCGCCACCAACATCGGAGAAGGTTGTACGATAGGACCTGATACAATCATAGAGGATACACAGATTGGTAATGCCTGTACCATCCTGGCTTCGGTACTGGAGGGGGCGCGGGTGGAAGATCATGTTGGAATGGGACCATTTTGTCACTTACGTAAAGGCGCTCATCTGGCTCAAGACGTCCATATGGGTAATTTTGGCGAGGTAAAGGATTCTTACCTGGGACCAGGAACGAAGATGGGCCATTTTTCATATATCGGAAATGCCCATATTGAGTCTGATGTCAATATTGGGGCTGGAACAATTACCTGTAATTTTGATGGAGTTAACAAGAACCCAACCGAGATCGGAGCGCATGCATTTATCGGGAGTGATACGATGCTGGTCGCTCCAGTTAAAATTGGCGAAGGCGCTCATACCGGCGCCGGATCAGTTGTGACTCACGATGTGCCGCCCCATGACCTCGTCGTTGGTGTCCCGGCACGTCATCTCAGGAAAACGGAAAAAAGTGATTAATTCCCTCTGGTTTCTGTTCGTACTTTTTCTAATCATTGACCTGTTTTTTACGGTCGTGCGCGCCAGTTTGGTGAATGCCCGGCAGCCAGCATTGCTTGAGTTACATGAACAAAATCCAACCGGTGTAGACCGCACCATGAAATTGTTGGAACGACCAAGGCTGAGACCCGCCATTCGTCTGGCAGCGCTCGTTATCCACTTTCTGCTGATCGGGACCGGTTTGTTGTTGTTTGTTAATTTAGTCGGCTCGCCACCTGAAATAGGGGTTACCCTGATTGCCCTGGCATTGGTGGCGCTGATTTTGCTGGTGATTGAATTCAGCCTGGAAGGGTTGGTTCTGCGCAATCCTGAAATTTGGGCTATTCGCTTGACTCCGTTTGGCGAATTAAT
>DATFYI010000054.1:0-10797 GCA_035315125.1 Anaerolineaceae bacterium
ACCTTTAATGTCCTGGATACGCGCGGCGCGGTAGGAGTAACGGAACGTCAGGCGCTCTTTTCACGTATGCGCGATCTCTCTCGCAAGGTAGCGGAAGCCTATCTGGCACAAAGACAGGAGCTGGAATATCCCTGGCTGAAGGATGCACAGGTTTCGGGAATAGTGTCTGGCGTCCAGCGATCCAGTAATGCGGAAGGGCTGGATGAGGCAGATTTGCACGAACTGGCAAGCAGTGATTTCTTGCTTGAAATTGGCAGCGAAGAACTGCCAGCTGCTGATTTGCAGGCGGCCCTGTCTCAATTGAGTGAAAAAGTTCCGGTCTGGCTGGATGAGTTGAATTTAGAGCACGACGCGGTGCGTGTGTTTGGCACCCCGCGCCGGATAGTCGTTTATATCAAGGATTTGGAACCTCGACAGCCAGACCGCACTAGTGTGGTCAAAGGCCCACCAGCCAGCCGCGCATTTGATACAAATAACCTGCCAACCAAGGCCGCCGAAGGCTTTGCGCGCAGCAAGGGACTGACAGTTGCAGACCTGGAAGTACGTGAGATCGACGGTGGGCGCTACATGGTAGCCCTGGTACACGAAAACGGCCGGCCGGCTCCGATCGTATTGAGTGAAAACCTGGCTGGGCTGGTAGCTAGCATCCATTTTGATAAATCGATGCGTTGGAACAGCAGCAATGTGGCGTATTCTCGGCCAATTCGCTGGTTATTGGCCCTGTACGGTAACAGGGTTGTACCGTTCGAATACGCCGGTCTATGTTCCGGCCGCAGCACGCGCGGACTGCGCTTTCATTCGCCGGAAGAATTTGAAATTGTGGATCCGGCAGCCTATTTCAGGATACTGGCGAGCGAAGGTATCCTTTTGGATCAGCAGGAACGCAACCAGACGATTGTTGCCCAAGTTCAACGTTTGATAGCTGAGGTAGATGGACAGTCTAAACTCGATCCGGCTTTGCTGGATGAGGTCACTCAATTGGTAGAAGCGCCAACCGCCCTGCGCGGCCAATTCGAAGAAAGTCACCTGCGACTGCCGCCGGAAGTGCTGGTGTCTGTGATGAAAAAACACCAGCGATATTTCCCGGTCGAGACAGATGACACTCACCTGCTGCCCTATTTTATCGCCGTACGCAACGGCGACAGCCAGCATCTGGAAGTAGTGATCGACGGGAATGAACAAGTTATCCGGGCCCGCTTTGCGGATGCTGCCTTCTTTATCAATGAAGATTTACATCATAAAATAGAGGATTTTCTGCCTCGCCTGGGTACGCTGACTTTCCAATTTAAACTTGGATCAATGCTGGATAAATCAAAAAGGATAGAAAAAGTGGTTGAGCGTTTACTGCCTGAATTCGAGTTGAATCAAAGCGAAGAACAGGATGCACTGCGAGCCGCTCACCTGTGTAAGGCAGACCTGGTCAGCCATATGGTTGTAGAAATGACTGCCGTGCAAGGCGTAATGGGGCGTTATTATGCACTTCACTCAGGTGAGAGCGAAGGGGTTGCCAAAGCTATTTTTGAACATTATCTGCCGCGTTTTTCCGGCGACGAGATGCCAGCCAAAAAACCCGGCTTGCTGGTTGGTCTGGCGGACAGGCTCGATACTCTGGCCGGATTATTTGCAGCCGGGCTGGCTCCCAGTGGCACGCGCGATCCCTTCGCTCAAAGAAGGGCAGCGCTCGGTCTGGTGCAATCGTTGATCGCCTGGGACTTGGACTTCGATCTGCGTCACGGTTTGGCCCTGGCATCTGAAACATTGCCAATCCAATCTTCTCCGGAGAGCCAGACGGCTTGTCTGGACTTTATTGTCGGCCGGCTGCGTACAGTTTTAATCGATCAAGGTTACCGTTACGATGTGGTGGATGCCGTATTGGCGTCTCAGGCCGCTAATCCGGCCGGAGCGCTGCGAGCGGTCAAAGAACTGAGCAAGTGGGTGGCCCGTCCGGATTGGGCGACTATTTTACCGGCGTATGCGCGCTGTGTCAGAATTACCCGCGATCAAAACGAGCGGTTTGAGGTCAAGCCGAATCATTTCAGCGATCCTGCTGAAATAGAGCTTTACCAGGCGCTCCAGGAAGTAGAGATCGCTTCATGTAAATCTGGCTCGGTGAACGACTTTCTGGAGACTTTTCTGCCAATGATTCCCAAGATCGATCTCTTTTTCAACGCCGTGCTGGTCATGGCGGAAGATCCTGCTATACGGTCCAACCGGCTGGGCCTGCTGCAGCGTATTTCCGCTCTGGCAGACGGGGTGGCAGACCTTTCAAAATTAGAGGGTTTTTAGCGCTAAAAAGAAGAAATATGCCTGCTCTAATTCGTTGCAAATCCTGGCGGGTCGGCCTATAATTAGAACATGTTTTCGATCCTTGTGTGGTATGGTGTGGTGACATTTTGAAAATCCAATGACTGTCATCGATGATATAAAAGCCCGGATCGATATCGTTGAGCTGGTTTCTGAAACGGTGAAACTGCGCCGGTCAGGGAGAAGCTATACCGGCTTTTGTCCATTCCATCCCAATTCACGCACCCCTGCATTTGCAGTTTTTCCCGAATCTGGCACCTGGCGCTGTTTTGGCCAATGCAATGAAGGGGGGGATGTCTTTAAATTTGTCATGAAGAAAGAAGGCTGGGACTTTTCTCAGGCGTTGGAGCATCTGGCCCAAAAAGCCGGGGTTACTTTGGAACCTCAGACACCCGAGAGGGAAGCCGAAGACGAACATATCCAGCGCCTGCGGGGATTGTTGGAAGAAGCCGTTACGTTTTACCGCCATTACTTGATCCAGGCACCGGCCGGGCAAGATGCGCTGGCCTATCTGAAAAAGCGTGGCCTCCAACCTGCCACGATTGAAATGTTTGGATTGGGATACGCACCCACCGGCTGGGAAACGGCCACCCAATACTTCTCTGGTAAAGGATATACCTCCCAGGAACTATTAGAAGCAGGTCTGGCAAGCGAACGGCAAGAAGGCAGCGGAATACACGAGCGTTTTCGTAACCGAATTATGTTTCCAATTCGAGATGGCGCCGGAAAGATGGCCGGGTTTGGCGCACGTATTCTTAATCCAACCGATATTCCCAAGTTTCTGAACTCACCCCAGACAACATTATTCGACAAGGGCCGCCTGTTATATGGCCTGGACCAGGCCCGCAAGGCGATCCGGGCCCAGGACCAGGTTGTCATCGTGGAAGGATATCTGGATGTGATCGCATTACACCAGGGCGGCTTCGCCAACACAGTGTCGCCTATGGGCACGGCCTTGACGGAAGACCAGCTACGCATGCTCAAGCGCTTTACACGCCGGATCGTGCTGGCTTTGGATGCCGATGCGGCTGGTGAAAAAGCCACGTTGCGCGGGCTTGAGACTGCTCGATCTGCATTGGATCGCTCGAATGAACTGGTTTTTGACGCGCGCGGATTGGTTCATCACGAGGCTCGTTTGCAAGCAGACGTGCGGGTGACAACTTTGCCGGCCGGAATGGACCCGGATGAAGTAGTACTGCGCGACTCATCCGAATGGAGCAACATTCTGGCCGCCGCTAAACCCATCGTGATCCACGTGATGGACACTCTGGCAGCCGCTCACAACCTGGATGATCCCAAGGCCAAGAGCGAAATCGTCGCCCAGGTATTACCATTGATCGAGGATGTACCAAACCCGGTCGAACGAGATGATTACCGCCAGCGGCTGGCGCGCCTGGTGCGAGTAGATGAAAGGGTTCTATTTTCTGCTCAACCACGTGCTGGACGCCCAACCCGCCGCCAACGCACTGCCAGCCAGCCTGACGAGGAAAATGTCCCTGCCAATCGACTTCCACTGGCTCAGAATCTGGAAAAATACTGCTTACAGTTGTTATTCCGCCAGCCAGAAGCGTATTACCTGTTAGATCGTTCGCTACAGAAAGCCAGCCTGGCTCGATTTGCGCCACAAGAATTTGTCCAGTCTGATTACCAGACCCTAGCGCGGCTGGTGCAACAGTCTCTCGATCAGGATCAGCTTGAACCACGCCAATATCTGATCGAAGCCATCCCAGAAACCTTATCTGCCCTGGTGCAAGAACTGCAAGCTCCCCTGCCACACGGCGAACCCAAACCACAGCAGCTTACCGAAGATCTGGTGCGGACGGTTATGCGCCTGCGCCAGGTTCGTATTACAGAAGAGTTGAACCAGCTTCGTTATTTGCAGGAGGAACTGCAACAGGAGAGCCAGGAGCTGTTTGGACCTTATCAGGAGCTGGTGCTCCAATACACCCAAAACCTTGCCCGGATAAATCGAGCACTTGCACAGCCCATGCAACTGGACTAAACTAATCTGGATTTGTGGTATATTTAATCACATGTCTCGACCAAGAAAACCTGTGCCACCTAAACCTATATCTACATCCCAAAAACAACAAAATGGGAAACCTGTCAACGATTCAAAGGAGGGCGAGCCGAGTCGGATTGGTCGCCCTGCCAAGTTGGAACATCTCAATGTCAATGAGATTGTTAACACCCCAATTGATGAGGAATTGTTGGAAAAGGAAGAACCGGACGATCAAGCTCTGGCACAGCCCACCGAAGAATGGGGTGACATTACCTTAGAAGATCCATTGGAAATATTGGAAGATCCTTCGATCGCGCTAGAGCTTTCAGAGGATCCAGTTCGCCTTTATCTAAAAGAAATTGGCCAGATCCATCTCCTGGACGCTGACAGCGAATTTCGACTGGCAGCCCGTATCGAGGCCGATCGCCGCATTCATGCTATTGAGAAACATATCGAGCCGCCTTACGGCCAAATAGGACATTACCAGAATCTTTTCCAGGCAGTTGCCCAGGATTTGATCAATTCATGGGAACGTTTGCAGCAAGACTCAACCCAGATCAGCAAGGGTGAAATGCCTGACCTGAGCCTGGTAGTGGCTGAGGCGCAAATGCTGCGTAAGCAGTGGCAAGCAGACGAACCTTCTTACCTGCGCACTTTTCTGGATAACGGCCTGTGGGGCAAAGATGCACTATGGGATGGACTGGTGCGCCAGGCTTTTGCTGTGTTTATGTGCGTTTACCTGCTGCCAGCCGATACGGCCGAATCCATGCTGAAGGCGTTGCAAAAGTCCAACCAGATGCCGGAGCGCAGCTTCTTTGATCAATACCTGCCTTCTGACCAGAACCTGGCGGCCGAGATGGAAGGCATTCAGCATCGAGCAGAAGAAGCCAACCAGACTCTTATCCGAGCAAACTTACGCCTGGTTGTCAGCATTGCAAAACGCTACCTGGGCCGTGGGATTGCTTTCCTCGACCTGATCCAGGAAGGCAACCTGGGTCTCCTGCGAGCTGTGACCAAGTTTGATCCAACTCGTGGATATAAATTCAGCACCTATGCCACCTGGTGGATCCGCCAGTCGATCAGCCGGTATATCGCCGAGCAGGCTCGCACTATTCGCATCCCCGTGCATCTGTTTGAGGCGATTACTCGTCTGCTGCGTGTCCAACGCAGCCTGGTACAGCAATTGGGGCGCGAGCCAACCCACGAAGAATTGGCGCTTGAATCCGGCATGATGTCCGACGAGGATATCCAGGCAATTATGCGCTCCCGAGCCGAAGGAACGCCGCTTGACCCTGAAGTCCAGCGCCGCTGGAGCTGGGCAACTGCAAAAGTTCAGCGTGTCTTACAATCTGCCGAAGAACCTGTTTCTTTAGAAAGACCGGTTGGGGATGAAGAAAGCAGCCAATTGGGGGATTTCATTGAAGATGATGAAGCTCTTGAGCCAATGGATGCCGCGGCGCGTGAGATGCTGCGCGAGCAAGTGCAAAACGCCCTGGCGGCGCTTTCCGAGCGAGAGCGCCAGGTGCTGGAGCTGCGCTTTGGTTTGATCGATGGAAAAGATCACACCCTTGAAGAGGTCAGTCGCTATTTCAACGTGACCCGTGAGCGCATCCGCCAAATTGAGGCAAAAGCCTTGCGCAAACTACGCCACCCTACCCGCAGCCGGCATCTGCGTGAGTATCTGACCTGAGCAATTTTCACTCGAATTAAAATAGTTACCTTTGATTTTTCCGAGATCGGGGCAAATGATTCCAACTGTCCCTCCCATCCTGGCGGCCTTCCTGGTGCTCGTATTACCAGGCTGGGCAGTGCTGGCCTGGCTTCCGCCTGCTGGCCGGGATGGTTTAGAACAGCTAGCTGATGCGGTTGGTACCAGTATCGCCTTGACTGCCCTGGCAGCCGAGCTGGCATTTTTTATCCGGTTCAAATTTACCGAAGAAACACTGCTGGTGCTTTACGGACTGGCGATATTGGCGGCCCTGGTGGGCAGCTTGTGGCAAGCGATCCACTGGCATTGGAGCTGGAACTGGTTGACCCCGATCGGTTTGAGCATCTTGGGCGGCCTGCTGGTCTGGCGTTTCTACCAGGCACGCGCCCTGGTGTTGCCTGCCTGGGTTGATTCAGTCCACCATGTATTGGTCATCCGTAAGATTTTAGAAAGCGGTGGTCTGCCGGCCGATTTAAATCCTTACCTGAATGTGCCGTTCTTTTATCATTATGCTTTTCATCTGGTAACCGCCGTATTTGCAGCATTGACCCATTGGCAACCCGCCCAGGCGGTGCTCTGGCTGGGTCAGGTCATCAATGCATTGGTAGCACTGGCGGTCTACCGCCTGGGAAAAGCGCTTGGACTCGACCGGTTTCGCGCTGGGCTGGCGGCTGTTTTGGTAGGTTTTGTATTGCAAATGCCGGCCTACTACCTGAGCTGGGGACGCTACACTCTGTTGATCGGTTTGCTTATGTTACCGTTGGCGATGGCTGCAGCAGTAAATGTGGCCAACCCGCCAGTCGAAAGCGCTGATAATCAAGAATCTCACAGTGATCAAGAAATAGCAAATAAGATAGGGAGTTGGATTCGACTGACCCTATTGGCTGCCGGTGTTTGCCTGGCCCATTATCTGGCAGGGTTGCTGCTGGTCATGTTTTTATTCGTCCTGTATCTTGAAATGGGGCTTCGAAAACGCAATTTTGTACCCCAATGGGATCTGGTGATCTCGGCCGGTCTGGGTGGGCTGCTGGTTGCGCCCTGGCTATGGCGGGTATGGGAGTATGGCAGTCACCTGGCAAAAGTCACGGTGGCCTTGCCGCAACAGCAAACCGCCCTGCAGTACCTTAACTATGCATTTTCCCTGCTCGGACCGTTTCGCAATCATGTCATGATGGCGCTGGCCGCCATAGGGCTAGCCTGGGCGTTTACACGACCAGCTTTGAGACGGCTGGCCATCTGGACGACGCTATTGGTGCTTTTGGCGATACCCTGGGGAATCCAGTTCAACCCATTCCGTCCTGATCAAGTAGCCATCATCCTGTTTTTACCGGCCGCGTTACTGGCGGCCGAGCTATTGGCCTCAGCAGGCGATGCATTAGCGAAAAAGTGGAGACCGCTGGCCGGGAAACTCACTCTGGCGTTGGCCGTCGTAGGCCTAGTCGGCTGGGGTCTGGTTCAAACCGGCGATATCCTCAATAATGGGGCAATCCTGGCAACTGAGGCAGATCTTAACGCCATCCAATGGATCAAAGAAAATACACCGCAGCAGGCCCGATTTTTCATTAATGCAACCTTCTGGCAGACAGGTTCCTACCGCGGTGTTGATGGGGGTTACTGGTTGGAGACACTGGCCGGACGCTGGACTTTGGTACCACCTGCCATGTATGGTTGGGGAACGCACCAGCAGATCGGCCAGGTCAACAACTGGGCGAAGCGCGCCAGTGCACTGGCGGGTTGCACGGATGATTTTTGGGCTCTCATTCAGGAAACCGGCAGCCAATATGTTTATGTTAAACAAGGCGCCGGTAAACTGCAGCCCGACGAATTGAATTCCTGCGCCGGTCTGATTGTTATATACCGTAAACAGGGCGTGTATATTTACCAGGTAGTTGGCCCAGGATGATTTCTGGCAATGTTCTGGTTGTGAAATTTGCCACGACAAAAAACCTGTGATATACTAAATGCGAAATTCAGACTATATATGTAGGGATTATAAACTTGTTAACTGCCTACATTCCAATTGCGATCCTGATCGGCCTTGCCGTAATACTGGGTTTCCTGGTCATTGGTATTGGTGTGCTTTTTGGGCCCCGCCGGCCCACCTACCGCAAGTCGCAGCCCTACGAATCGGGTATGGAACCTTATGGCCCGGGCACCCGTCGAATGTCAGTGCGCTATTATTTGGTGGCAGTCCTGTTTATATTATTCGATATCGAGGTGATCTTTTTCCTGCCATGGGCAGTCGTTTTCCGTAAATTGGGAACCGCTGGTCTGGTGGGAATGTTGCTGTTTATTGGTGTGTTGTTAGTGGGCTATATTTATGCCTGGAAAAAAGGAGCCCTGGAATGGGAATAGAGCAAAAGACCGGTAATATGGGTATAGTGACCGCCAGGCTCGAAGATGCAGTAAACTGGTCGCGCACAAATTCCATGTGGCCGATGTTATTTGGCCTGGCTTGCTGTGCAATTGAAATGATGTCGGCCCAGGCCTCGAATTATGATATGAGCCGGTTTGGCATGGAATTGATGCGGGCCAGCCCGCGCCAATCGGATCTGATGATTGTGGCAGGACGTGTAAGCCGTAAAATGGCGCCGGTGCTGCGCCAGTTGTACGACCAGATGCCGGACCCCAAGTGGGTCATCGCCATGGGTGACTGCGCCGCTTGCGGTGGCGTTTTTAACAATTATGCGATTCTACAAGGGGTTGATGAAATAGTACCGGTTGATGTTTATGTGGCTGGCTGCCCGCCACGCCCAGAATCTCTAATTCATGGAATTCTCACACTGCACGAGAAAGTACATCAGGAAAAACTGAAAGACTGGGCATGATTTAATGAAATGAGTAGGGCGAAGAGAGAGAACCCCCTTGCAGGTTCTCTCTCCTGGTAGTGGACCTGCCGGGCGCAAATTTTACCGGACACATGCATTGATCCGCACTCTGTTCGGTTGATAGAAAAGATAATGCTTGGAAGGAAAGATGCAATGGATGAACTTATCAAGGCAGCCGTTACACTCTTACAAAAGCGCTATAACATCCAGGTTGAAGAGTTTCGAGGGGAAACGAGCCTGCTCGTGAGCGCAGAGTATCATGTAGAAGCAGCGCGTACCTTACGAGATGAATTTGAATTCAATATGTTGCTGGATGAAACAGCGGTAGATTATTTCCCTCAGGAAAATCCCCGCTTTCAAATCGTCTATCACCTATATTCTATGGCTCACCAGCAGGTGCTGCGGGTACGTGTGCCGGCCGTAGATGGCAACCAGCCTTCAATTCAGACGCTTGAAACGGTCTATCCCAATGCAAACTGGAAAGAACGTGAGATTTGGGACATGTTCGGCATTCACTTCAAAGGTCATTCGGATATGCGCCGTATTTTGATGCCCGATGATTGGGAGGGTTATCCACTGCGGAAAGATTACCCATTGGGCTATGAAGAAGTTGAATTTACCTTTAATTTTGACGAGATCGATTTACGCAAACCACGCGGAGAACTATAGGTCGATTTTATTTGAATTTGTGGGTAAGCGGTTGGAGATTGGATTATGGCAGAGGAACGTGATGTAGCTTTTGAAAAAATACGCCATCTGGTTTCTGAACGTGCCCTGACGGGTGAAACAATGTTGCTCAATATGGGCCCACAGCATCCCAGCACGCATGGAGTGCTCAGACTTCTGCTCGAGTTGGATGGCGAAATTGTGGTAACCTGTATCCCCGATATCGGTTTCCTGCATACCGGTGTGGAAAAGAATATGGAATCGAAAACTTACCAGAAGGCCGAGGTAATGACCGACCGTCTGGATTATTTGAACCCGATTGGCAATAACCTGGTGTATTGCCTGGCATTGGAGAAATTGCTCGAGCTGGATGTACCACCCCGCGCTCAAGTCATACGAGTGATTCTGGCCGAGTTAACCCGCCTAAATTCGCACCTGGTCTGGTTGGGTACATCTGCCCTGGACCTGGCTGCCATGTCCACCTTTCTATATACTTTTCGTGAACGTGAAATGCTGCTGGATATTTTTGAGCTGTGCTCAGGTCAACGCATGATGACGACTTTTGTAAGACCGGGTGGGTTATGGCGGGAGGTTCCGGTTGAATTTGAAGATGCCGTAAAGAACATCCTCAAGATCATGCCAAAACGCGTGGACGAGTATGAATCGCTCCTGACCAAAAATCCGTTATTCCTGGATCGTACCCGCGGGATAGGCGTCATTTCGCAAGAAGATTGTGTCCGCTGGGGTGGGTCTGGCCCGGTGCTGCGTGCTACAGGTCTGGCCTATGATTTGCGAAAAATGCGTCCTTATTCGGGCTACGAACAATATGACTTCGATATTCCCACTCGCACTGGCGGCGACATTAACGCACGCTATGAAGTCCGGGTTGCAGAAATGCGCCAATCCCTGCGGATCATCGAGCAAGCCTTAAAACGTTTACCCGGCGGTCCAGTCCGCAGCGATAATCGCAAATACGTGCCTCCGCCGCGCTCGGAGCTTGGAACCAGCATGGAAGCGCTCATCCACCACTTCAAACTTTGGACAGAGGGCTTTTCAGCGCCCAAAGGATCTGTTTACTCCGCGGTTGAAAGTCCACGCGGCGAATTAGGGGTCTATCTTGAAAGCGCTGGCGGGCCCAAGCCTTTCCGCGTTCATTTCAATACACCAACTTTTGCAAACCTGCAAATCATGCCTTTATTGACCCGTGGTCACTTTGTGGCGGATGTGGTGGGGATCATTGGCAGCATAGACATTGTCCTGGGAGATGCAGACCGTTGAACGAGTTATTA
>DATFYI010000055.1:0-5563 GCA_035315125.1 Anaerolineaceae bacterium
TGTGGGAACAGACGGCCCAGGCTTTGTTGGACCGGATGGTGGCGCAATTATGGGATGCTGAGGCCGGCTTATTTTGGGCTAAAAGAAATGGACAGATACTGCGGGTTAAAACTCCCTTCAATCTTTTACCCCTGATTACCGGTCGCCTGCCAGAATCGATCACGCGCAAATTGGTGGAGCATCTGACCAATCCGCAAGAATTTTGGCTGACTTACCCAATCCCCAGCGTTTCCCGTGATGATCCACATTTCAGTTTGTGCCAGATGTGGCGCGGACCAACCTGGATCAACGTTAATTATTTATTTATCGAAGGGCTGCAGCGCTGTGGCTATGGCGAAATCGCCCGGCAACTGCGCCAACGAACCTTAGACTTACTGATGAAGCACGCCGATTTGTTTGAATACTATGACCCCGATAGCGGCGATCCGTGCCCTAAAGCTGCACCCATTTTTGGCTGGTCGGCGGCTTTATTTATTGACCTGGCACTGCAGGAGACGCGGGAAAAGGGCTAAATCAGCCATAGATTTCCACCTTGTCGCCAATCCTGGCATTGAACTGTTCGGCCGCGTTTCCATTTACAACGTTCAGGCTCAAATGGTTGGAACTGTCGATCAGAGCCACAAATTGGCCCGGTTCTCCATCTCCAAAGGCGCCTACCAGACCATCAATGGTCCATTTTTTATAATGGATTTTTACGTTCTTGAGACTATCCAACAAGTCCTTATCCAGGTTGGTCGATAAATTGCCAAAATGGTCGATCGATAGGATCTGTCCTTGCCAGCTACCTGCCAGCCGTTTTGGGACGGGCAGCTCCAGCCGCTGTGGGTCCTGAATGGGTGTTCCCAGACTTTCCAACGGAACTCCCAGGGCCAGGTGAGCCGCGCTGGGTGCAAAGATATCCCGCCCATGGAACACATGGGATATGGAAGGAAGCCAGAATTGTGGCTGGTCGAGATGGATCACTGCGATATCTTCATGTTTGCGCTCTGCCTGCTCTAATAAAACCGTAAACAGACCGTTATCCGGGCCGACAAAATATTGCGCGCCAAGCCGGGCTGCAATGGCTCGCCTGGCCGTGCCGACACCCGGGTCGACAACTCCAACGTGAATAGTACCCTCGGGAAAGTAAACCGCTGCCCGGCCCAGCGTCAATGCGCCTTCCAGCACATTTTGCGGGCTGATCCCGTGGCTGATATCGGCAATCTGTACTTGCGGTGCGATCTTCCAGATCACGCCTTTCAACACGCCGGCATAGCCATCCCCCAAACCAAAATCAGTCGTCAGTGTGATAATTCTCAAACCAACTCCGCTGGTGGTTTAGCGTTTTATTAAGGATATCCCGATGATCATTAAGAGTGTAAGCAGTTGCAACCCAAACAGCGCTCCCAGTACATAGCCGGCAACCATCCAGGCGTTGGTTGGGGTGGGCGGGTGCACCGGTTGGTCTTCTGCCATGGAGCGTACTGCCTGGGCGGTATCTTGAACCAGGTCTCTGTAAGAGCGAGCCATTGCATCCAGCCAGAGCCATTCTTGAGAGGGCATGGGAACCAGGATGCGTTTACCTGTAAAGTCATCCAACCATAAACGCAGCGCTTCAGAGGGGTGGACTGCCAGCTCTGACGGTAAAATCACAACTTTGGCAGAAAAAAGGGCCTCATTTGGCGGGCCGCTGTCCAGCGCATGTACAACCACGGGCAGGCGCGGAGCAATTCGCCGGAGTGATTGAACGACATCTTGTGCGAAGGTAGCCTGTCCGGTTTGGATAATCAGAGCCGGGAAGGCGGCATGCCGATCACCGAGCGCTTGTTGAGCATGTTGACCGTCCTTGCGCAGAATGGTCAGGTGATAAACCAGCCAGATTGATACCAGGATAAGCAGTTGCAGCCTTTGAGTAAAATGCAACCAAAAATTCTGACTGGGATTACCCAGCAAGTTATTGAAAACCAGATAAAGGAGTGCGCCGGCGCTGCTCATCACGCCCACGATCGTTATGAAAAGGACAAAATAAAGATAGCTCTTGCGGATGATCGAGCGGCGGGCGTGATCACCGGCATCATTACTTTGCAGAGCGGCCGCTTGCAGATTTGGCCAGGTCGCCAGCCAAACCGGCAGACCGGTTGCCAAGGCCGCCAGGGCTGAGGCTAAATCGGATTGAACGACGTCGCCCAGGCCTGTATGATGGAAGGCGATATCAACCAGTGTGCTTAGCAACCGCCATAATCCATAAAAAGTGGCGGCATTGCCGATCAATGCCAGGACATAAGCATATAGCCGTTGTAAGCCGGCTCTTCTGAGCGGTTCTGGCTGGCTGAAGATGTCCTTTTTAAGCTGGTCACCATAATAGCCCCACAGCACCGTTACCGGAATAATCAGCGCCAGGGCGGCATTGTGCTCATCCAGAAAGCCAGCAAAACTTTGATGGTAACCCAGGATGATGCGGAAGATGGCAGCCAGAAGCACGCCGGCCGCCGCCAGGCTGGCTATGGCAGCGGATAAAGCCAGCAAATATAAAACAGTCAGGCGCAACATGGATGGCTGCTCACCCGCTTGAGAAAGAGAGTTTTGGACTGCCAGCCAGGTATATACCCACAGGGGGGTTCCAACCATGGTCAGGGACAGTCCATTCGCCAATAAAATTGTGTTATTACCGATCTGAGCAAGATAGAAGATAAAACGGAAAATCAAATCGACGCCGACCACAGCCAACCCCAGCCCGTAAAGCACCCAGGCATAGCGGTAAAGCCGGCGAACTTCCCTCAGGGCATTGCCGGGTAAATTGGCGTTCCAGTCACTTTGCAGGATGCGTTCAATATAGGCCCAGGCGATCAGATTGATAACGATTGCAATGAGATTATCCGCCAGGGTCTGACCGGAGCCGACCAGGGCCAGAGCTGGATTGAGACCGAATAAATGCATGAAAAGCCGGCTGATGACGGCCAGGATATTCTGGACGACCGGGATCAGGATGCCGATCCGTATGCCGTACAGGTAAAGGGCGCGTATGCGGTTGCTGCGCTCTTCTACATCCCGCTCAGCGTCCCGTTGCACTACCCGCCAGTGAATTAGAAAGATTGGCACACCTACCAACACCAGCGATAAGCCGCTTGCCAGCAGGTTTCTCGTTCCCCCGCCGGGCAGATTATCCACAATGGTGCGCCCCAGGGTGATCATGCCCCAGATCACCAGCTCAAAGCTGATGGCGGAGACCAGGTAAAAATAAAGACGGCGGATGGTGCGCATGCAGGTTTCCCTTATCCGGGTGGTACTGATTTTGGAGCAGGCGCGATGGGTTGGTACCAGTCATAAGACCAATAAGGATAAGGCATTGAACTGATTTTCCAACCGTATGTACTGGTTTCTCGAACCAGCGTGGCATTTTGAGACTGGGCGGAAGTTCCCCCAAACGGCCCGTTATTGGCCTGTATGATATCCAGCACGACGCTGGCGGTATCGCCGTTAATTTGAGCGTCGCCGATTTGCAGGCTGTAGCCGGACAGATTCTGGTTCAGGTTGAGCAGGTCCTGGCGAAAGCGGATTATATCCGGTTTGTTCTGGGCGTTTGCCAGGTAGCTGAACGCTCGATTATAATCGCCCTTTTGTAACGCCACGACATAATTATGCACCACAACAACCGGAGTAGTCTCAGGCTCATCATAATCCGGCTCATCAGCCTGCCGCAAAAAAAAGAGCGCCAACGCTGCCACGATCAGAACGGCTATCCCGATGAGGATGCCGAGCAGGAAACGGTCTTGTTTCATTGGGTTCCTTTCACCATGCTGTGTCTTTACGATGTTTGCCGGGCCGCAGGAAAATAATCAGAAATGGGCCTACCAGTGGCAACATCAGCGCCAGCAAACCCCAACCACAAAATTCCCACCAGGTCAAACGGCGTTTGCGCAGATAAAAAATTGCCAGCAGCGCCATTGCCACCACATCCAATACGATCAAAACTCGAATCACAGCATCCGCAGGCATAAGATCTCCTGAAAAGTGAGTTCACGCTTATGCAATAGATTGTATAGATTCTAAGACCGGATTTCAAGCGGAAATAAATAAAGTGTGAGTTTAACGGAATTGTTTTTGTTCCGAAAAAAAATCGAAACAAATCAGGGATAGGGCGAAGAAGGGATTTAAGCCTGGATCTAAAAAAATACAGCAGGAACAACATAAGACGAGATTAGCACAATTGTTCTGTTTTGTCAAATGGAAATGAGGAAATCCGTCTGCATCTGGAAACCGCTTCAGCACGATCTAGGGTAAAGAAATAAGTTCCCCCTGGCAAGAAAGCACGGCGATAATTCATGAGATGATTGTAGCATTTGATCATAGGAAGTTGGGTTTCGGGAAGTATTGGAATTGGGCCAACGCCAAGAAACATCCCCCTCAACTCAACCTACTCGCTGGATAGACGACTCCAGATGGGGTAAAGAGGTTATTTTATTTCGCATACCAATTTATTGCGGAATATTCCATCTCCAATCTGGATCAGTCCCTTCTGCGATTTTATATGTCTCTTTTGTAGCTACATTTATTTTATAGATATTGTCGTTATATCTATATGCATAAACAATCCATTTCCCATCTGGCGACCAGGAAAGAGTAGGGGCAACGCCTGTATCTAATTTTTGCGGGTTAGAACCATCTTTTTGGGCAATATATAATACCATTTTAGAGTCGACATAGGCCAGCCACTCACCGTCTTTTGACCAAGCGATGCCGTTACCATCATTGATGTTGTATTCTTTATGATCAGGTGAATAAATTTGAATTCTATCTTTTTTCTCACTTTGGCCCCATAAATCCACCGCTAACCAGCCTTGGGACGATAAATCTGCATCATCAATAGTAGTATCATCTGTAGTTTCTTTAGAAATGTCCAATAGCGTTTGTAATTGCTGGCATCTCGCCAGATCATATAGAATTACTTCGGAATATTCTTTAACTTCCAAGATTGTCTCATCATGGATTGCCCGAAACTTACTGGCTGTAATTGGAGCGTTGGGACATGAAATAATACTGCCGTTTTGAGATATTAAAATCGGATAACCATAGTCACCGTGATATACGTTGGTTATGACCCCCAGATATTTGCCATCGACACTCCAAGAGTTAATATAGCCATTATCATAATCTAAATGGGCTTTAGAGGGGTCTTGAGAAAACATAAAACCACCCGCTCTTTCTGGTATATGCACAATCAACCCGCTTCCATCCGGGTGAATAAATCCCTTTGAAATAATTCCTTTGCCAGTAGTATCGGTTGTAGTAAATACAATTTCGTACTTTGGCAGTTCAAATTTTGGCAGAGTGTTCTCCGGACGCGAAATAGATTGCAGGAATAGGCCTAGCAGCCCAAATCCAACGATCAATAGAAACAACAACAACGGCCAAAATTTCGGGATTCGGTTCATTCCATAATTTTCCTCTTTATGGGTTTTTGTAAATATCTACAACGTCAAAAGAATAAATCTTCAGATCCTCGTCAGATATCCAAAATATATTTGGACCTCCATTTTGCCACGAGTTTACAAAGCCCCAGGGTCGGATTACTCCATCCGTTCTG